>JAEVZA010000383.1 GCA_023392475.1 Actinomycetes bacterium
TAAACCATCCCCAATCGGCATATGCTTTTGCATTACCAGGCTTTATAACTCCCATCGACTCGCCGGCAAACAGCGTGCTATAACCGGCAAAAAACTGTATATGTTCTGCATATTTGTAGTGTAGAACAGCATCGATTTCAGACCCCAGGTACTTGCTCCGGGTCCCTGCTAATGTCTCGGTAGGCCGCAGGTTTTGGGCCAGTGCGAAATGGTGGTAGTCCACGGTATACGTATACCTGGAGTTCGGGCTGTAGCTTGTCTTAAAGTAGGTGTTCTGCAATCCGCCATGACGCGTATCCGCTGGCACATTGACAAAGTAATCCATGAACCCATAGAACTTATGATTCGTGGCATACAGCGTGTTAAAGGAGCGCACCTTTCGCTCGCCGCCCGCCATACCTGAAAGATAGGTAAGGCCCAGGGTAAACCTGAGGGGACTCAAGGTATAGCTTGCCTCCGCTACACCCAGGTAAGCCTCGATTCGCTTCCCACTGGCATGTTCACCGGATTGACGGTATAGCGAAGTATTTACCTGCAGCGCCTCCCTGTTATAACTCAAGTCTAAGCCGTAGGTGTGCCGGAAATACACGCCGCCCACACTATCGGAACGTTGGAAGCCATCGCTCACATGCAGGCCTGACAAGGCCAGGTGCTGGCTGAGCTTCTTCTGCGCCCAAGCGAAACCGAGCACCTTGTAGTTGTTCATTCCATAGTGCGTTTCAAACAACTGCTCTTTCTCCTGGTTAAAGGCACCGCCCACATCGACGCTGAGCCCCTCTAGCCTTGCCTTGAGCAAAACGCCGTCATGGCTCCGCGCCTGCTGCACCCAGTCCACATTGCCTAACAGGCGGTCACCGCTGTAAACAAACTCCTGTCGGCCCAGCCGCAGGGAGTAGCTCTCCCCCAAACCGACTTCAGCCCAAGCCTCGTGCATAGCGGTAGAGGGCACGTCTTTCAACTGCAACTCGTCACCCCATACCCTCACATCCTGCAGACTAAAGCGCATCTGTACCGTCTGATGCTTGTAGTCCAGTGTAAGACGGGAGCGCTGGTTTATAAACACGGCTCCGTCTTGTCCATTTGGCAATGTCTGGTAACCCTGGCGCCACTCAGCACGCGGGCGTATTTGTGGGGTGAGGTATAACTGAGCCCAGGCAACCTCTAAAGGCAGCCATACCAGAGCAGCTACCAACAGTATCTTTTGCGTAAAACGTAAACCCATACCTGTATCATTAGGACGTTTAAATATAAAGGGCGGTCTTTGGACGGGCAGTAGGGTTTTGATGCAAGGAAACTCCCATTCCGCTGCTTCGGCCGCTCAACAGGATACAAAGTACCTGGGTTGGCGGTAAAAGCGCGATGACAACGGTCATGCACAATAATGACTTTGGTTAGTCTGTCGGTAGACCTTAACGCAAAAAGGGCCTGACATCAGTCAGGCCCTTCCTTATTATTACTTAAAGTAAATTACTTTACTTTGTCAACGATGCTCTTGAAAGCTTCCGGGTGGTTCATCGCCAGGTCAGCAAGCACTTTGCGGTTCAGGTCGATGTTCGCCTTTTTCAGAGCGCCCATTAGCTGAGAGTAAGACATGCCATGCTCACGTGCACCGGCGTTGATACGCTGGATCCAAAGAGCGCGGAAATCTCTCTTTTTCGCTTTTCTGTCGCGGTAAGCATAAAGCAAACCTTTTTCAATTGCGTTTTTCGCAACTGTCCAGACATTCTTGCGACGGCCAAAGTAACCTTTGGCCATTTTCATCATTTTTTTTCTTCTGTGTCGTGCTGCTACGACGTTTACCGATCTAGGCATTTTTTTTTAAGTTTTAGCGGCTGGTGATCGTTTCGATCTTGATAAAACCAGACACCGGGTTCGTACTAATAAATTAACCGTCTAATTCCTAGAATTAGATTTGAAGCATCAGTTTCACTCTGTCTGTGTCAGCTGAGCTAACCAGGCCAGTATGAGTCAAATTGCGCTTCTGCTTCGTCGTCTTCTTGGTCAGGATATGGCTTTTGTAAGCGTGCTTACGCTTGATCTTGCCAGTACCTGTCAAAGAAAAACGCTTCTTTGCACCAGATTTAGTTTTAACTTTTGGCATGTGTATATAATTAATGAAACAAATTACTTTTTAGAAACCGGCGCCACTTTAGGAGCAAGAATGAGGAACATTCTCTTCCCTTCCAGCTTTGGCAACTGTTCTACTTTAGCCACATCCTCCAATGCCTGGGCAAATTTGAGAAGCAGGATCTCACCTCTTTCCTTGAACACGATGGTTCTACCGACAAAGTGCACATAAGATTTGATCTTATAGCCGCTTTCCAGGAAAGACTTGGCGTGCTTCAGCTTAAACTCAAAGTCGTGATCATCGGTGTTAGGTCCGAAACGGATCTCCTTGATAACAACTTTCTGAGCCTTTGCCTTCATCTCACGGGTCTTCTTCTTCTGCTCGTACTTGAATTTCGAGTAGTCGATGATGCGACACACCGGTGGATTAGCCGTTGGCGAAATCTCAACAAGGTCAAGATTCTGCTCATTCGCTATTTTCTGCGCGTCTCTGGTTGAGAACACACCTTGCTCAACATTGTCACCAACCAACCGGACTTCTCGGGCAGTTATTTTATCATTGACTTTGTATGGCTCCTCCACTTTTCCGCGTGGGATGTAGCGCCTGTTTTGTGTAGCTATCGTTTTACCTCCTTAAATTAGTTTCTACAATTAGGCTGCGAATATCGCAATTAATCTATCAAGAAAAAAATATCTTCTTTAATTGTTGATCATCTCGGCCACTTTTGCCTGGAAGAGTGCAACAAATTCTTCTACCTGCATCGACCCCAGGTCACCTTCTCCGTGCCTTCTCACCGAAACCGCATTGTTTTCAGCCTCCTTCTCCCCTACGATCAGCATATAAGGCACTTTGCGCACTTCGGCATCGCGTATCTTGCGGCCGATCTTCTCATCCCGGCTGTCTACGAAGCCGCGGATGTCTTCCTGCTGCAGGCGGTCGTATACCTGTTGCGCAAAATCCTGGTACTTCTCTGAGATCGGCAGAATAGCAAACTGCTCCGGGCTTAG
>JAEVZA010000047.1 GCA_023392475.1 Actinomycetes bacterium
ACGGGGAGGGCGAGGGCGCCCGCCGCGGCCAGCGCGAGGAGGCACACCCACACGTGGGCGACCAGCCGGGCCCAGATGCCGTTGTCGCCCCGCCAGCTGCCCGCGGATGTCAGGAACTGCCAGATCCCGCTCACCGCCGGGCCCCCGGATCGCCGGTCACCCGGACCGCTCCGTCATCGGTACCGCTCCGTCATCGGTACCGCCACGGGCTCACGAGGCGGCCGGCGACCACGAGCACGATGTCGGCCACCGTGGCGAGCACGACGGAGAGCACGACCCCCACGACGATCAGGGTCGGGAAGTCGCGCGTCAGGCCGTCGTCGATGAGGTTGCCGAACCCGCCGAGGTCGAACAGCCCGCCCACGGTGACGAGGCCGATGATCGTGACCGTGGCGATGCGCAGCCCGCCGACGATCGTCGGCATCGCGAGCGGCAGCTCCACCCGCCAGAACCGCTGGCGGGCGGTGTACCCCATCCCGTCGGCGGCGTCGATGCTCGCGGCGGGGACGCCGTCGAACGACGCGACGAGGTACGGCGTGAGCACCACGAGGCTGTAGGTGGTGAGCGCGACGATCGGCACGCTGATGCCGGTCCCGAGCCACGGGATCAACGCCGCGAAGAGGGCGATGCTCGGGATCGCGTAGAGCAGCGTGTTGAGCGCGGTGATGGGGCCGTTCGTCCAGCGCCACCGGCGGATCACCGCGGCCAGCAGCCCGGCCAGCACGAGGCCGAGGCACATCGACACGACCGTGAGCTCGAGGTGCTGGAGGGTCCGCTCCCGCAGCTCGTCGGTGTGGTCGGCCAGCCAGTCCCAGCGGATGAGCGGCTCGTCCACCTGGCCGACGATCACGGCGCCGCGTCCGCCTCGGGCTCGCGGACGCTCGCGCTGAGCGTCGGCAGCGTGACCTGCCCGAGCGGGCTGCCGTCGCGCGCCACGACGACAGCGTTCGCGCCGCTGCGCAGCAGCAGGTCGAGCGCCTCGCGTGCCGTTCGGTCGGCGTCGATGGCGGGCAGCGAGCGCGTGCCGTCCTCGACGGGGTCCAGGTCGAGCTCCGACAGCGGCACCAGCGCGAGGCGGCGGAGGCTGCGCTCGCCGCCGAGGAAGGAGGACACGAAGTCGGAGGCCGGCGCGCCGAGCAGGTCGCCCGGCGTGGCGTACTGGGCGAGGTGGCCGCCCACCGCGAGCATGGCGATGCGGTCCCCCACCTTGATCGCCTCGTCGATGTCGTGGGTGACGAGGACGATCGTGGTGCCGAGCCGCCGGTGCAGCTCCACGAGCTCGTCCTGCAACCGGCCGCGCACGATCGGGTCCACGGCGGAGTACGGCTCGTCCATGAGCAGCACGGGCGGGTCGGCGGCGAGCGCCCGGGCCACGCCCACCCGTTGCTGCTGGCCGCCCGACAGCTCGGCGGGGTAGCGCGTCAGCATGCCCGGATCGAGGTCGACGAGCTCGGCCAGCTCCTCGACGCGCGCCCGGCGGCGGTCCCGGTCCCAGCCGAGCAGCCGGGGCACCGTGGCCATGTTCTCGGCGATCGTCAGGTGCGGGAACAGCCCGACGCCCTGGATCACGTAGCCGATCTGCCGCCGCAGCTCGTGCACGGGCCGCGAGCGGACGTCCTCGCCGAGGATCCGGATCTCGCCCGAGGTCGGCTCCTCCAACCGGTTGAGCATGCGCAGCGTCGTCGTCTTGCCGCAGCCCGACGGCCCGACCAGGACGACGAGCTCGCCCGTCGGAACGCCGAGCGTGAGGCCGTCCACGGCCGGCTCGGACGATCCCGCGTACACCTTGGTGACGTCGCGCAGCTCGATGGCCGCGACCGGGGCTCCCCCGGCGGCATCGCTCATGGACGGTCGACGTTAGTGGGCGCCCCCGGGGTGCGTTCCCCGCCGGGACGCCGGGTGCGCGGCACCGGCGCGCGTCGACTGCTTGGCGCGGTACATGGCCGCGTCGGCGCGGTCGAGCAGCCGCTCGAAGGGCTCGCCACCCGGCACGCGCGTGGCGGTGCCGACGCTCAGGCGCAGGTCCCACGGGCGCCCCGAGTCGGCGTTGAGCTCGACGACCGCGCGCCCGAGGCGGCGGACGATCGAACCCACCTCGTCGGTGCCGGCGCCGGAGAGCACGACGACGAACTCGTCGCCGCCGATGCGGGCCACGAGGTCGGCGCGGCGGACGACCCGGCGCAGCAGGGTCGCGCCCGCCACGAGCGCCTCGTCGCCCGCGGCGTGCCCGTAGCGGTCGTTGATCGGCTTCATGTCGTCCAGGTCGACGAACAGCAGGCTGAGCGGGTGCCCCAGCTGGTCGGCGAGCTCGACGAGCCCGGGGCCCGCGAGGTCGAGGCCGCGTCGGTTGTAGAGCCCCGTGAGCCGGTCCGTCACGGACTGGTGGCGGATGGCGAGCTCGTGCTCGACCACGGAGGCCAGATCGGTGAGCGCGGACAGGTCGGCGTCGTCGAGGCGCCGCGGCGCGTGGTCGATCACGCAGAGGGTGCCGACGGCGTGGCCGTCGGGCGTGAGCACGGGGACCCCGGCGTAGAAGCGGATCGACGGGTCGTCGAGCACGGACGGGTGGTCCGAGAACCGCGGGTCGACGAGCGCGTCCTCGACCACCATCGGGCCGGAGCCCACGATGGCGTGGGCGCAGAACGCGAGGTCGCGGTCGGCCGGGGCACCGTCGAGCCCGAGGTTCGACTTGAACCACTGGCGGTCGCGGTCGATGAGGCTGACGAGCGCGATCGGCACCTCGAGCACGCGCTGTGCGAGGCGCGTCACCCGGTCGAAGCCCTCCTCGGGCCCCGTGTCCAGGATCCCGAGCGCGCCGAGGGCGGCGAGGCGTCGGGGTTCGTCGTCGGGCACCGGCGCAGGGATCACCGCGCGGCACCGGGGGTGCGGTCCACGGCGACCCATCGGCAGCGACCCGCCGCGATCCAGCGTTCGCGCCGCCGACCGTTCTGTGCTGCGAGAGCGCGTCTTTTCACGCGGTCTCGCAGCACAGAACGGTTCGGGGGTCAGCCGACGGCGGCGGGCTCCGGGCGGGCGACGCCGACGGGGCGGGCGGCGGGGCGCTCGAGGAGGATCTCGTCGACGACGCCGTAGCCGACCGCGTCCTCGCCGCGGAGGATGAAGTCCCGGTCGAGGTCGCGGTTGAGGCGCTCCGCCGGCTGGCCGGTGGCCGTCGCGAGGATCTCGACCATGCGCTCGCGCATCTCGACCATCTCGCGGACCTGGATCTCGATGTCGGTCGACTGGCCCTGTGCGCCGCCGTGGGGCTGGTGCAGCAGGACCCGCGCGTTCGGGAGCGCGTAGCGGCGCCCCGGCTCGCCGGCCGCGAGGAGCACCGCGGCGGCGGAGGCCGCCTGGCCGACGCAGATGGTCGACACCGGCGCCCGGAGGAACCGCATCGTGTCGTGGATGGCGAACAGGCCGGTCATGTCGCCCCCGGGGCTGTTGATGTAGAGGCTGACGGGCTTGTCGGGGTCCTCGGCGTCGAGGTGGAGCAGCTGGCCGACGACGAGGTTCGCGACCTGCTCGTCGATCGCCGTGCCGAGGAACACGATGCGGTCGGAGAGCAGGCGGGAGAACAGGTCGTAGGCCCGCTCGCCGCCGGGGCCGGGGAGCAGGACGGTGGGGACGAGCACGGTGCCTCCTGGGGTCGGTGCGCATTCGCGCAACTGCTGGGTTGCGCGTCAGCGTACACGGATCCGACCTTCCCGCAACCCGCGAGTTGCGGTTCGCGGGTACCCTGGCCCCCATGGAGCCGACCGACGCCGCCCCCACCCCGCCCGCCCTCGACGTCCCGGCGGCCACGCCGGCCGGCGGCGAGCGCCCGATCGCCGTGGAGCGCAGCGTCGACCTCGACCTCGACCTCGTGGCCGCGCTCGACGCGGTGCACCGCCCCGACGTGCTGTCCACCTGGCTCGGCCGCTGGACCGAGTCGCCCGACGGGACCACGGTCGTGACCGACGACGGGGTCGCCCGCGAGGTGGTCCGGCTCGAGCGTCACGAGCACGGCGTGTCCTGGGCGTGGGCCCCGGCGAACGGCGGGGCGTCGAGCGAGGTGACGATCGCGGTGGTGCCGCTGGACGACGGCCGCTCCCGGGTCACGGTGCGCGAGGTGCAGGCGACCGCGTCGGGTGCGGCGCGCGCGTCGGCCTCGGCCGGCGGCGCGGCGCCGGGGATCGCGCTCGACGGCCTCGGCTGGGCGGTGTGCCTGCTCGCGCTGGAGATCGCGTCCGTGGCGCGCTCGCACGCGCCCGCGGTCGCGGGCTGATCGCGCCGGAGCCGATCCCCGCCGTGGCCGCCGCCGACCCCGGACCGGTGTTCCTCGCGCTCGCGGACCCGACGCGGCGCGAGCTGTTCACCGACGTCGTCGCCGACGGGCCCGTGACCGCGACCGAGCTGGCGGCCGAGCGGCGCATCAGCCGCCAGGCCGTCGCGAAGCACCTCGACGTGCTCGGCCGCGCCGGGCTCGTCGAGGGGAGCCGATCGGGTCGCGAGGTCCGCTACCGGGCGCGCACCGAGCCGCTCGGCGGCGCCATCGGCTGGATGGAGGCCGCCGGGCAGGCCTGGGACCGGCGGCTCGCCCGCCTCGCCGACCTCGGCCGTCCCACCGACTGAGGGATCGAGGTCCCGGTCGCGTGGGACAGGATGCACGGGTGCCCGATCGGCCCGCCGTCTCCCCGCCCCCGCCCCACGCGGCGGTCGCGCTCCCGTGGGACGACCCCGACGCGCCCGCGCCGGCCGACGCGCTGGCCGCGGCCCGGGCCGAGCTGGGCGACACGTTCACGCTGACCTCCGGCGACGACACCTACCTGTTCGTGTTCTCCCCCGAGGCGGTGCGCGCCTTCTACGAGCTGCCCGAGTCGACGGCCAGCAAGGGCCTGGCCGACTGGGCGATGCTCGTCCGCAAGCTGCCCGACGAGCTGTTCGCCGGCCCGCGCACGATGGCCCACGACCTCTTCGGCGCCCAGGAGGTGGAGGGCTACCTCGGCCACCTCGACCACGCGCTCGACGTCGAGCTCGCTGCCCTGGGCGACGCCGGCACCGTCGACGTGTTCGAGCTCGCCCGACGCGTCGGCCACCGGCTCGGGCTGGCCTGCTGGATCGGCCACGCCGCGGCCGAGGAGCCGTGGTTCACGCCGATGGTCGCCGACCTCGACGTCCTCGACGGC
>JAEVZA010000043.1 GCA_023392475.1 Actinomycetes bacterium
GCTCCAGGGCGGCGGCGCGGCCTCGTCGGGCGCGGCGCCGCCGAGGGGCGGTGCGGACGGTGGCGCCGACGGGGCGCGGGTCGGGGGTGCGTCGAGGACGGTCATGTCAGGCTCCTGCCAGGGGGTCGGGACGGACGGCGTCCGGTGCTGCGGCGACGGACGGATCGGGGGTGCCGGTCGGTGCGAACACCCACCGCCGCAGCACGGTGAACTTCAGGGCGGCCATGAGGCCGTTGGTGCCGAGGACGACGAGCAGCGGGACGGCCAGGCCGGTGACGCCGGCCAGGTCCAGCACGAGCAGCGCGGCGGTCGACACGACGAGCGGCACGACGCCGAGCGCCAGGGCGCCGAGGAAGTGGCGGGACCGGCCGGCGCGACCGCGCAGGGCGAACGTGAAGCGGCGGTGCGCCGCCGCGTTGGCGGCCGCGCAGATGGCGAACGCCACGGCGTTCGCCGCGACCGTGCCGATCGACGGCGCCATGAGCACGAACAGGAGCGCCGCCACGATCGTGCTCACGAGGCCGATCGACGCGAACCGGATCAGCTGGTCCACCGGGCCGAGCACGGGGCCCCGGTCGCCCGACCGCGCCGGCAGCGTGACCCGGTCGGTCGAGAGCCGGCGGAGCATGCGGGCGATGCCCACGAGGTCGTCGCGCGCGGTCGAGGCGACGTCCACGCGGGAGTCGGGGTCGTCGACCCAGTCGACGGGCACCTCGTGGATGCGGAGGCCGTTGTGCTCGGCGACGACCAGCAGCTCGGTGTCGAAGAACCAGCCCTCGTCCTCGACCAGCGGGAGCAGGTCGGCGGCGACGTCGGCGCGGACCGCCTTGAAGCCGCACTGCGCGTCCGAGAAGGAGGTGCGCAGCGCGGACCGGACGATGGCGTTGTAGGTGCGGGAGATCACCTCGCGCCGCGGGCCGCGCACCACCTGGGCGCCGCGGGCCAGGCGGGTGCCGATGGCCACGTCGGAGTGCCCGGAGACGAGCGGGGCGACGAGCGGGAGCAGCGCGTCGAGGTCGGTCGAGAGGTCGACGTCCATGTAGGCCACGACCGTGGCCTCCGACGAGGACCACGCCGCCCGCAGCGCCCGGCCGCGGCCCTTCCGGTCGAGGTGGAGCACCCGGACGTGGTCCAGGTGGTCGGCGAGGTCGCAGGCCACCGCGAGCGTGCGGTCGGTCGACGCGTTGTCGGCGATGGTGACGGTCCACGACAGCGGGAACCGCGCCGACAGGTCGGCGTGCAGCCGCCGCACCGAGTCGGCGAGTCCGGCCTCCTCGTCGTACACGGGGATGACGATGTCCACGTCGGTCGTCGTGACCTCGGCGGGACGCCGCCCGGGGGCGGTCGGTGGACGGGTGGCGATCTCCATGCCGCCACGTTGCGGTGCCCGCCTCAGAGGCGTCTGGGCCCCGGCTGGGAGTTGCCGCAGAGCGGGCGCGGCGCCCGGGCGCCTACCGCAGCGGCGTCGTGAGCGCCTGGACGCCGAACAGCCCGCGCCGTGCGTCGAACAGGACGTCGTACTGGAACAGCACGTGGCGACCCGTGTTCACGTAGACGCCCGGCGAGGTGCTCATGAGACCGACGCTGCTCGGGTTCATGCCCGTCGCGGCCGGCGTCCGGCCGACGCCGGCGTCGAACGAGTAGGACAGCGCGGGCGACGTGGGGCTCGTGCCGATCATGACCCCGACCGCCGCGGTCGGGTCCAGCTCGTGGAACGTGCCCTCGGGGCCGTTGACGAACATGTCGGTGATCCCGGTGTCGACGAGCACCGTGCCCGCCTGCGGCTGCGGGGTGTCGCCGCTCGGGGTCACGGAGGCGAAGCCCGGGGCCGTGAGCCAGTCGCCCGGCACGGAGCTCGACGCGGTCAGCGGCACCGTCGTGAACCCGGCCACGTCCGAGGCGCTCAGGCCGAGCGTCACGCCGGTGCCGCCCAGGATGTAGCCCGGCGCCACGTCGGCGCCCGGGCCGTCCGAGGCGAGCTGCAGGAGCGCGTTGTCCGTGGGCGACGCGAACGGCGAGGAGGGCGACGGCGTGTTCCGGTCGAAGCCCACGCCGAGGTAGTGGAACGCGTCGGGGTCGGGCGGCGTCGTGCAGCCCGAGCCCGGGTAGCACCCGCTCGAGAACACGGCGAGCACCCGGATCGGGATCGTGGTCACCGTGCCCGAGTCCGTCCGGAGCGTGAGCGGCGTGAGGTACAGGTAGCCGACGTACTCGAACCCGGAGGAGTCGTAGTACTTGTAGCTCGGCCCGGCGGGACCGACGGCGTTCGGACCGAGCTCGTCGCCCGGCACGGCCACGCCGAGCGAGCCGGTGTCGACGGTGAAGTCGTGGTAGTCGGCGTCGTCGGGATCGGCGCCGGCCGGCGCGGACGTGCCGGTGGGGCTACCGGCCGCGAACCCGACCGCGGCGGCGAGCCGGATGCCCGTCGTGTCCACGACGTCCTCGGCGCAGCTGCCGGCCGGGCCGCTGTCGCAGGTGGCGGGCAGCGTGGCGCTGGCCGTCCCCGCGTCGGTCGGGGCGTTGCCGAGGGGCACGGTCGTGGCGCCGAGGGAGTACGACGGCGTCCCGGTGCACGGGTTGGTGGCGCCGAGGGCGAGGAACGCCTGCACCGTGAGCGGGGCGCCCAGGTAGCCGCCGTCGTAGTCGAACGAGAACGTGGAGCCGGAGGTGACGACGAGCGTCAGCGGGTCGGCGCCCGGCGCGGCGGCGGTGGGCGTCGAGCCGGTGATGCGGGAGCCGCCGCCGTAGACGTCGACGACGAGCGGGTTCGACGGCGTGGGCGCCACGACGTCGCCGTCCTCGTCGTGCGCGGCGAACGTGATCGTCTGGGTGGACGCCGACCCGGAGCCGCCGCTCGTCGTCGGGTTGTCGAGCGGCGTCGCCCCCGAGAGGTCGACCTCGAACGCGGGGCTGGTGTACGTGCCGGCGTTCGCGGCGGTGAGGAAGGCCTGGAGGTCGTCCTGGCAGGAGCCCGACGGCGCGGCGGTCGTCGACGTGGTGGACGAGGTCGTCGTGGTCGACGTCGAGGTGGTGGTCGACGACGTGGAGGTCGTGGTGGTGCTCGTGGACGTGGCCGGCGTGGTCGGGGGCGGTGGCGTCGGGTGCGGCGGAACGCACGCCGCCGCGACGGCCGACAACCCGATGACGGCGAGGACGATCGGCCCGCGGGCACGACGGGTGGCGGTGAGGGTCGGTCGCACCGGGGGCTCCTGGGGGTCGGGGCGGACCCCAGTTCCTTCGACGGTCCCCGGCGAGAGGTGAAGGAAATCTCCGGCCGACCGCGGGCGGGCGCGCCGTCGTAGGCTCCGGTCGTGCTCCTCGACGGCATCCACCACGTGGCCACGATCACCAACGACGCCGACCGGCTGATCGACTTCTACCGGGAGGTGTTCGAGGCCGAGGTGCGGCGGGACGGTGCCGAGCGCGACGACGAGGGCGCGCCCCGCCTGACCGTGATCGGCATCGGCGACCTCGTGGAGCTCAACGTCTTCAGCATCCCCGGCAACACGGAGGCCGACCGGCAGGTGCCGATGTTCGGCCGGGGCCGGCTGGACCACATCGGGCTGAAGGCCGCGTCGCTGGACGCGTTCGAGACGATCCGGGACCGTCTGATGGCCCTCGGCGCGGCCGACGACTTCGTGACCGACTTCGGGCCCGTGATCAGCGTGTTCTTCCGGGATCCCGACGGGCTCGAGGGCGAGGTGCTGGTGGCCAACCCCGACGCGGTGCCCGGCACCTGGAACCCGCCCGGCACCCGCGCCGCCCGGTACGCCTGACGCCCGGCGCCCGCCGCACGGCCGGGCGCCCGGTGCTCAGCCGCCGATCTGCGACATCGACCGGGCGGGCCGGATGAACTCGACCCTGCCGATGGCGTGCCCCGCCCACTTCTCGGCGACGCACCGCTGCACCAGGTCCGCGACGTCGTCGTCGGTCCCGCCCGACCGCAGCACGCCGCGGAGGTCGTGGTCCTCGACGGCGAACAGGCAGTTGCGGAGCGAGCCCTCCGACGTCAGCCGGATGCGGTCGCAGGACTCGCAGAACGGGTGCGTCACGCTGGCGATCACGCCGACCTCGCCGCCGCCGTCGAGGTAGCGGAACCGCTCGGCGGGCTGGTGCCCGCGCTCGACCGGTTCCAGCGGGTGGACCGCCGAGATGGCGTCGACGATCTCGTCCTGGCCGACGACGCCGTCCCGCGACCAGCCGTGGTCCGCGTCGAGCGGCATGAACTCGATGAAGCGGACCACCACGCCCCGCTCGCGCCCGAACGTGGCGAAGTCGACGACCTCGTCGTCGTTCACGCCGCGCATGACCACGACGTTGACCTTCACGGGCGAGAGGCCGGCCGAGACCGCGGCGTCGATCCCCGAGAGCACGCTGCCGAGCTCGTCGCGCCGGGTGAGCGCCACGAACCGGTCGCGCCGCAGGGAATCGAGCGACACGTTGATGCGCCGCAGGCCGGCGTCGACGAGGTCGTCCGCGATCCGGTCGAGCGTCGCCCCGTTGGTCGTGAGGGCGAGGTCGGTGCCGAGCGCCGCCAGCCGGCGGACCAGCACGGGCAGGTGGGCCCGGACGGTCGGCTCGCCCCCCGTCAACCGGATCGAGGTGATGCCGAAGCGCTCCACCAGCACGCGGGCGACCCGCTCGATCTCCTCGAACGTGAGGAGCTCGTCGCGCGGCACCCACTCCATGCCCTCCGCCGGCATGCAGTACGTGCAGCGGAAGTTGCAGCGGTCGGTCACGGAGATCCGCAGGTCGCGGTGCACCCGCCCGAAGGAGTCGACCAGCTCGGCCACCGCGCCATCGTACGGCGGTCGCCCGGGACCGCTCCCCCGCCCCGCCCGGCGCCGCGGGTCAGCCGTCGAGGAGCAGGACCTCGACGGTCCCCCCGGCGGGCACCCCGTCCCCGTCGGGCAGCACGGCGAGCCCGCCCGCGACGGCCATCGCGGTCATCTGGTGCGAGCCCTGCGCGCCCGCGGACGCGACGTGGAAGCCGAGCTCGTCGTCCTGGCGCAGCGCCACGCGGACGAGGTGGAGCTTGCCGTCGGCGCGGCGGGCCAGCCCGTCGTCCACGACGGCCCGCACCCGGCGCCGCTCGACGTCGGTGCGACCCGCCATGCGCAGGAGCCCGGGCCGGGCCAGCAGCTCGAAGCTCACGAGCGAGCTCACGGGGTTGCCGGGCAGACCGAACACGGGGACGCCGTCGACGAGCCCGAACGCGAACGGCTTCGCCGGCTTGATGGCGATCTGCATCCACCGCATGTCGCCGATGCGGGCCAGCACCGCCTTCACGTAGTCGAAGTCGCCCATCGACACGCCGCCGCTGGTCAGCAGCGCGTCGCAGCGGGCCACGCCGTCGCGCAGCGCCGCCTCGATGCGCGACTCGTCGTCGGCCACGAGCCCGAGGTCGACCGCGTCGAAGCCCGAGGAGCGCAGCAGCGCGAGCAGGGCGAGCCGGTTCGAGTCGCGGATCTGGCCCCGTCCGAGCGGCCGTCCCGGCTCGACGAGCTCGTCGCCGGTCGACAGCACACCCACCCTCGGTCGGCGCACCACCAGCACGTCGGACCGGCCGACGGTGGCGAGCAGCCCCAGGTGCCCCGCCGTGAGCACGGTGCCCGGTCCGACGACCGGATCGCCCGGCGACAGGTCGTCGCCCGCGGGCCGGATGGCGCGCCCGGGCGACGGCACGGCACCGATCCGCACCACGTCGCCCCCATCGGCGCCCACCACCTCGGTGTCCTCGACCATGACGACGGCGTCCGCGCCGGGCGGCACCGGGGCGCCCGTCATGATCCGCACCGCTTCGCCCGGACCGACCGGGTCGAGCCCGGCGGTGCCGGCCGCCACCGTGCCCGTGACGCGCAGCTCGGTCCCCGCCGAGGGCACGTCCGCCGCGCGGACCGCGAACCCGTCGACGGCGGAGTTGTCGAACGGCGGCACGGCCTCGTCCGCGACCACCTGCTCGGCCGCGACGAGCCCGAGCGCGTCGCCGAGCGCGACCAGCGCCGGCTCGAGGACGGCGAGGCGGGCGTCGACGTGGGCGCGGGCGTCCGCGAGCTCGATCACGACGTCAGGTCACCACAGCGGCGGACCGACGGGCCAACGGCCCGGGGCGAGCCGGCGGTTCAGGCCAAGCCCTCGCGGCGGACGACCTGCGTGAGGAAGTCGCGGAACTCGGGGCCGAGGTCCTCGCGCTCGAGGGCCAGCTCCACGGTGGCCCGCAGGTAGTCGATCTTCTTGCCGATGTCGAAGCGCCCGTCGGCGAACACGTAGCCGTACATGGCCTCGCGGTCGAGCAACGTGGCCATCGCATCGGTCAGCTGGATCTCGCCGCCGACGCCCACGTCCACGTGCTCGAGCTCCTCGAAGATCGTCGGCGTGAACAGGTAGCGACCCATGACGGCGAGGTTCGACGGCGCCACCTCGGGCGCCGGCTTCTCGACGAGCTCGGTGATCCGGCACAGCGCGCCCTCGCGGTCGGTCACCGCGGCGCAGCCGTAGGCGGAGATCTCCTCGATCGGGAACTCCTTGAGGGCGACCACGGACGAGTCGTGCTCGTCGAAGCTCTTGATCATGTCCTTCAGGACGGTGGAGTGCTCGTCCATGATGTCGTCGCCGAGCATGACGACGAAGGGCTCGTTGCCCACGTGCTTGCGGGCGACGGACACGGCGTGGCCGAGGCCGAGCGGCTCGCCCTGGCGCACGAAGTGGATGTCCGCCAGCTCGGCCAGCTCGACCACCTCGGCGAGGTCGCCCTCCTTGCCCTTCGCGGCGAGCTGGTGCTCGAGCTCGAAGTTGCGGTCGAAGTGGTCCTCGAGGCTGCGCTTGTTGCGACCGGTGATGATGAGGATGTCGTCGATCCCGGCCGCGACGGCCTCCTCCACGACGTACTGGATCGCGGGCTTGTCGACGACGGGCAGCATCTCCTTCGGCTGCGCCTTCGTCGCCGGCAGGAACCTGGTCCCGAGCCCCGCCGCGGGGATGACGGCCTTGGTCACCCGGCTCACCGGAGCACCTCGTTGTCGATCGTCTCGCTCATGGAGGTTGCCCCACATCCGTCGGCGCTCGCTGCACTGCGAACCTGCGGGCGATGGTATCGGAGCCCTCCGCCGAAGCGACTGGGCGATCGTCCCAGTCGGCACGCGCCTGAGACCGTTGCCCGGAACGCGCCGCGGGTGCGCGCCGACCCCGTCGTCCGACTGGCGGGGAACACCCCCGGAGCCGGTAGCGTTGGCACTCGCGACCCGAGAGTGCCAACCGGGGCACCCCACCACGGCCCACCGGCCACGGAGACCACCCGCATGCCCGTCTACGAGTACCGCTGCCGCTCCTGCGGCCACCAGTTCGACGTCCAGCAGTCGTTCACCGACGACGCGCTGACCGTCTGCCCCGAGTGCGAGGGCGAGCTCCGCAAGGTGTTCGCGCCGGTCGGCATCTCGTTCAAGGGCTCGGGCTTCTACAAGACGGACAGCCGGTCCTCGGGGTCGTCGTCGTCGAAGAACGGCTCGAGCAGCGGCTCCTCGGGCGACGGATCCACGTCGACCAGCGCGTCGGGCGGGTCCTCGGGCGACAGCTCGTCCGGGTCGTCGAGCTCCTCGTCGAACGGGTCGTCGTCGAGCTCCACGAGCTCCAGCACGTCGGGCTCGTCCTCGTCCAAGGACTGACCCCCGTTCCAGCGTCCTTTCGTCCCTCGTGGTCGGATCCCGACCACCCGGTGCCCCGAAGCGGGGGGAGGAGCCGGGCGGAGCAACCCCGCGAGCGGGCCCTCAGACGCGCTGCGAGGCGCGTGACTCCGCGATCGCCCGCTGCATCAGGTGGTCGAGCAGGGCGATGAGCACCATCTTCACTGAGTCCTTCGAGCGGGCGTCGGTGCGCACGAGCGGCACGTGCGCCGGGAGCGACAGCGCCTCCCGGACCTCCTCGAGGGAGTAGGAGCCGGCGTCGTCGAACTGGTTCACCGCGGCGACGAAGGGCACGCCGCGGCTCTCGAAGAAGTCGACCGCGGCGAAGCAGTCCTGGATGCGCCGCGTGTCGAGCAGCACGATGGCGCCGAGCGCCCCGTCCACGAGGTCGTCCCACATGAACCAGAACCGCTCCTGGCCCGGGGTCCCGAAGAGGTAGAGGATCAGCTCCGCGTCGATGGTGATGCGGCCGAAGTCCATGGCGACCGTGGTCGACGTCTTGCGCTCCACCTTCGACAGGTCGTCGACCTGCTCGGAGTACGACGTCATCATCGCCTCGGTGGTCAGCGGCTCGATCTCGGAGATGGCGCCCACCAGCGTGGTCTTCCCGACGCCGAACCCGCCGGCGATCAGGACCTTCACGGGCTGCGGCGCCCCCTGGGGGGCGTCTTCAGAGTGCTCGTACTGCATCGATCATCCTCAGGAGGAGTGCGGGCGTGGCGGCCTGTCTCGCTTCGTGGATCTGGACCAGGCCGGCCTCGGCCAGGTCCCCCACCAGGATCTGGGCGACCCCGAGCGGGATCGCGACCCGGGCCGCCACCTCGGCGACCGAGATCGGGGATCGGCACGTGTCCAGGATGGCGGCGTGCTCGAACTGGAGGCCCGTGTCCGGGTCCGCGCCGGTGGCCACGACGAGGGCCTCGACCCGGAGGTGGACCGTGGCGTGGCGCGTGCGACCGCCCGTGATCACGAACGGGCGGACGAGCTCGTCGTCGCCGTCGTCCTCCGTCCCGTCGTACGGGTCCGCGCCGCTCCCGAGCGGGGGCGCGGCGTCCCCCGGCGGCGTCGGTGGGTCCCAGGCGGACATGTCGGGTGGGGCTCGGTCCCGGGCGCGGCGGTCAGTGCGTCGCGAGGACGCTGCGGAGACCGGCGCGGACCTGCGGCGTCAGCACCGAGCCGAAGCGCTCGACGAGGAGCGTCATCTCGTAGCCGACGAGCCCCACGTCCGCGTCCTTGGTCGACAGCACGCCGAGGCAGCTGCCGTCCGAGATCGACGCGACGAACAGGAACCCCGTGCTCATCTCGACCATGACCTGGTCCACCTCGCCGTAGCCGAAGCAGCGGCTCGCGCCGAGCGACAGGCTGGTCAGCCCCGCCGCGATGGCGGCGAACTGGTCGGCACGGGCCCGGTCGAGATCGGTCGACATCGCCATGAGCAGCCCGTCCGAGCTGACGCACACGGCGTCGCTGACCCCTGGGGTCTGCTCCACGAAGCGCGACAGCAGCCAGGGGATCTGCTGCACCTGCTCGTTGACGTCAGTGATCACGGGGATCCTCCAGTTCCGGCGCCACGTCGGCGCCCGTGTGCTCAGCCTCTCGGGCGTCGGACATCACCGCGGCCTCGTCGACCGCGACCGAACCGTCCAGGCCGCGGGTGCGGCCCGACTGGAACGAGGACAACATCGAGCGCACCCCGTCGGCGGAGCGCTCGGGGGCCGGCGCCGTCGGCGTGTCGGTGCCGCCGAGCGGGCTCTCCGACAGCGACGCGCCGGGCACCCGCTTGGTCAGACCGCCCGACCCGCCGAGCCCGCCGATCGGGTCGCCCAGCGGCGGCGCGTCGAGC
>JAEVZA010000064.1 GCA_023392475.1 Actinomycetes bacterium
CCTCCAGGGCGAGGGCCATGCGGAGGCCGTCCACGCGGTCGGCGTTTCGCAGCGCCTCGGCGGCGCCGGCGAGGAACCGGGCCAGCCGGCGACCGGCGGTGGACCCGGCCGCGGAGCGGGCGCCGTCGACGAGCTGCGAGCAGATCGTGGCCAGGTCGCTCGACGAGCCGCACGCGCCGCACGCCGTGGCGAGCGTTCGGGCGAGGTCCGTCCCTGGGCCGCCGGCGGGCGGCTCCGGCTCGGCCGTGCCGTCGGGCGGCGCGTCGACCGTCGACGGAGCGGCGTCCAGCTGGTCGAGCGCCGCGGCGTGGTCCTCGAGGACCGAGGCGCAGGAGCGCAGCGCACCGAGGAACTCGGTGGGCCGGAGGCCCTCCGAGGCGCTCGTCCGCAGCTCGGTGCTGACCATGCCCCGAGACTACTTTTCCCGTGCGCCACCCCGACGCCCGGGACGCGCTTGGGTCGCGGTCCCGGCGCGACTACCATGTCCCGTCGGCCGCACGCCGGGCTCCCGCCCCGTGCAGCCGTGTGGGCAGGCCGATCCGCTCCCTCCGAGCGATCACCACGCCCCGAGAACGAACGAGCCGCCCGCCGCGGCCACCGACCGGAGAAGTGAACCGCCATGGCCGCCGTGTGTGAGATCTGCGACAAGCGCCCCTCGTTCGGCATGAACCTGAGCCACTCGCACCGCCGCACGAAGCGCCGCTGGAACCCGAACATCCAGCGGATCCGCGTCGCGGTGAACGGCGGGACCAAGCGCATGAACGTGTGCACCGGCTGCATCAAGGCCGGCAAGGTCCAGAAGCCGAACGCCGTGCGCCGCCCGGCCTGAGGCCGGCCCCGCACCCGGCGGGCGGACCGCGATCCGCCGGCGGCCCCGTCACCCCCCGCACGTCCCGGCTCGGTGCTGCTCCGGCGCGCCCCGGCGGCCGCCGCTCCGCTTTGGTGCCCCGTCCGGGCCACCGGTAGCCTGGCTCCACCGCATCGGGCGATGGCTGGTACCGGGTGGACCCACCCGACCTCCCCTCCCGGGCGGCCGCATCGGCGCCAGCCGGGGCGGTGCCAGCGATCCAGGTCGAAGGCGGAGCGGTCGGGCCCACCGTTCCCGTCGGAGCAGACAGGGGACCACCCTCGTGCAAGGCGTGATCAAGTCGTACGACCCCGTGACCCGCGACGGCATCGTCGTCCGGGACGTGGACATGTCGGAGCACGACCTCGCACCGGACGCCCTCGACGGATCCATCTTCCGCATGCTGCGACAGGGTCAGCGCGTGCGCTTCGAGTTGGACGGGCAGGGGCTGGCCACGGGCCTGAGCCTCGGTTCGGAGATCGACATGGGTACACCAACCTTCCGCGGGCACGCCGAGCCGGCCCCGGAGACGACCTGAAGGGGATCGGGGACACCATGGCAGGGACCACCAGCAACCAGAAGCTCCAGGACTGGGTCGAGGAGTGGCGCCAGATCTTCGAGCCCGACGCCGTCGAGTGGTGCGACGGCTCGGCCGAGGAGTACGACCGCCTGTGCCAGCTCCTCGTGGACAACGGCACGTTCGAGCGGCTGTCCGACGCGAAGCGCCCGAACAGCTACCTCGCGCTGTCCGACCCCGCCGACGTCGCACGCGTCGAGGACCGCACCTTCATCGCGTGCGAGCAGGAGATCGACGCCGGCCCGACCAACCACTGGCGCCAGCCGCAGGAGCTGAAGGACGAGATGCTGTCCTTCTACCGGGGCGCCATGAAGGGCCGCACGATGTACGTCGTGCCGTTCTCGATGGGCCCGCTCGGATCGCCCATCGCGCACATCGGCGTGCAGCTCACCGACTCGCCCTACGTCGCCGTGTCGATGCGGATCATGACCCGCATGGGCCAGGGCGCCCTGGACGTCATCGGCGCCGACGGCGGGTTCGTCCCGTGCGTGCACTCGGTCGGCTACCCGCTCGTCACCGCCGACGGCGCCCGCGACGACGTCGCGTGGCCCTGCGACGGCGACCACAAGTACATCTCGCACTTCCCCGAGACCCGCGAGATCTGGTCGTACGGCTCCGGCTACGGCGGCAACGCCCTCCTCGGCAAGAAGTGCTTCGCCCTGCGCATCGCCTCGACGATGGCCCGGGACGAGGGCTGGATGGCCGAGCACATGCTGATCCTCGGCATCACCCCGCCGCAGGGCGAGACCAAGTACGTCGCGGCGGCGTTCCCGTCGGCCTGCGGCAAGACCAACATGGCGATGCTCATCCCGACGCTGCCCGGCTGGAAGGTCGAGACGGTCGGCGACGACATCGCGTGGATGAAGTTCGGCGCCGACGGCCGCCTGTACGCGATCAACCCGGAGGCCGGCTTCTTCGGCGTCGCGCCGGGCACCTCGGACACCACGAACAAGAACGCCATGGCGACGCTGTGGGGCAACTCGATCTTCACCAACGTCGCGAAGACCGACGACGGCGACGTCTGGTGGGAGGACATGACCGACGAGGCGCCGGCGCACCTCGTCGACTGGCGCGGTGACGACTGGACGCCGGGGTCAGACACGTCGGCCGCCCACCCGAACGCCCGCTTCACGGCGCCGGCGTCGCAGTGCCCGTCGATCTCCCCGGTCTGGGAGGACCCGGCCGGCGTGCCGATCTCGGCGATCCTCTTCGGCGGTCGCCGCGCCACGAACGTGCCGCTCGTGACGCAGTCGTTCTCGTGGCAGCACGGCGCGTTCCTCGGCTCGATCATGAGCTCCGAGAAGACCGCCGCCGCGGCGGGCACCGTCGGCGAGGTGCGCTTCGACCCGTTCGCGATGCTCCCGTTCATGGGCTACAACGTCGGCGACTACATCCAGCACTGGCTGGACATCGGCGACGCCACCCAGGCGGACAAGCTGCCGCAGCTGTTCTGGGTCAACTGGTTCCGCAAGTCCGACGAGGGCACGTTCCTCTGGCCGGGCTTCGGCGAGAACAGCCGGGTGCTCAAGTGGGTGCTCGAGCGGGTCACCGGCACGGCCGACGCCACCGAGACGCCCATCGGCCACGTCCCGACGGCCGCGTCGCTCGACACCGACGGCCTCGACCTCGACGCCGACACGCTCGAGCAGCTCCTCGAGGTGGACTCCATCGCCTGGAAGGGCGAGGTGGAGCTCATCAACGGGCACTTCGACTTCATCGGCGAGCGGCTCCCCGAGGCCATGCGCCAGGAGCTCACCGACCTGGAGCGCCGCCTGAACGGCTGACGCCCCCGACCACCGGTCGTGACCCGGCACGTCCCGCGACCACGGTCGCGGGGCGTGCCGGCGTCGTCGTCGATGAGCCGATCAGCCGATCAGCCGACGAGCATGGCCCGGATGCCGTGCTCCCGACGAGCATCCGGACCCGCGGCTCCGGCGGGTCAGCCGACGAGCATGGCCCGGATGCCGAGCCGCTGACGAGCATCCGGGCACCGCGGCACGAGGCGGTTCAGCCGACGAGCATGGCCCGGATGCCGAGGCCCATGAGGAAGAGCCCGCCGAGGCCGTACAGCAGGTACTGGTACGCCTTCAGCTGGTTCCGGTAGCTGTACAGGATCGCCACCGAGATGATGGCGACGAACCCGTAGAACATGTGGAACTGCGGCGCCTTGAACCCCTCGCCGGCGACCATGTACACGCCGAGGGTGACCTGCACGAAGATCGTGAGCTCGGCGAACACGACGAACCACCAGAGGGCCCGCACGCGCAGCGCGGGGATCCAGTGCGCGCCGAGGCACCAGAGCCCGGCGAGGGCGTTCCCGATGATCACCATCCACGCCCACTGGGTGTGGAAGTCGAGGACGCTGGCGAGCACGGCGGCAGCCTAGACGTGCGCCTCCGAGGCCCCGGAACGCCGGGAGCGCCGCGGATGGCATGCTGCGCACCGTGCTGCACGCCCGTCTGGTGATCCACCGACTCGACGTCGACGGCGTCGACCTGCCGGTCCGGTTCGGCACCGTCGTCGCCGTCGCCCGGGCCGAGGCGGGCGGCATCGACTGGGAGGTCGTGGCGGACTGCGTCCACCCGATCGAGCGCGGGCTGGGCCGGTGCCGGGTCGAGATGCTGTGCATCACGGGCGCCGACGACGAGGGCCACCTGGTGCTCGGCGAGCTGTCCGGCGACGCCGTCGTCGTGCGCTACGTCGACCGCACCCTCGTGCTCCGCGGCGACGGTCCGCTCGAGGGGCTGACGATCGACCAGATGCAGGGGTGATGGCTCGCCGCCTCGCGCTGTTCGACATCGACGGCACGCTGCTCGTCGCAGGCGACCCCGACCACCTCCCCTGCCTCGCCGAGGCGCTGGAGCACGTGTTCGGGCTCCCGGTGCCGCTCGACGGCGTGCCGCTCGGCGGCAACCAGGAGCGGGCGATCGCGAGGGAGGCCGCCCGCCGCGCCGGGATCGGCAGCGGCCGGATCGACGACGGGCTCGACCTCGTGATGGCCGAGCTCGGACGTCGCTTCCTCGAGCGGGTCGGGGACCGCACGGACCGGTTGCTGCCGGGCGTGCCGTCGTCGGTCGCCGCGCTCGCCGATGCGGGCTGGGACCTCGGCGTGCTGTCGGGCGGTGCCCGCGCGGTGTCGTTGGCGAAGCTCGCCGCCGCCGGCATCGACGACCTCTTCCCCGTCGGCGCGTTCGGCGACGAGCACGAGGACCGCGCCGCGCTCGTCCCACGGGCGCTCGCCGAGTCGCTCCGCCACCACGGCGAGGAGGTCGCCCCCGAGCGCGTGGTGCTCGTCGGCGACACGCCCCGGGAC
>JAEVZA010000083.1 GCA_023392475.1 Actinomycetes bacterium
GGCGTCCCGTGGGCCGGTCGGGACCGGCGGCGGAGCGCCGGGAGGTGGTGCCGCCGCCCGAGCCGTCAGCCACCGCAGCCGCCCGACACGGGCGGGAGGATGGCCACCTCGTCGTCGCCGCCGACGCGGTCGAGCCGGTCGGCCGGCTCGCCGTTCACCCAGACGCCGCAGGTGGTGAGCACCCGCGCGAAGTCGCCCCCGAACCGGTCCGCGGCACCGTCCAGGACCTCGGCCACGGTCGACCCCGGGATGAGGTCACGACCGGTCCCCGCTGCCTCGCGGGCCTGGGCGAACAGACGCACGATCGGCACCCGGGAAGGTTACTCCCCGGTCGGGACCCGGCTACCGTCCGGCCCCGTGACGCAGGTGCTCGTGGTCCGCCACGGTCAGTCCGAGTGGAACGCCGACGGGCGGTGGCAGGGTCAGGAGGATCCGCCCCTCACGGACCTCGGCCGGGCCCAGGCCCGGCAGGCCGCCCGTGCGGTCGGGGCCGTCGACGGCATCTTCGCCTCGCCGCTGGACCGGGCGGCCACCACGGCCTCGATCATCAGCGAGGAGCTCGGCGTCGGGCCGGTGATCACCCTCCCGGGGCTCATGGAGCGCAACGCCGGCGAGTGGCAGGGCCTCACCCGGTCCGAGATCGCCGAGCTGCACCCGGGCTACCTCGAGGACGGCCGGCGACCACCGGGCTGGGAGGACGACGACCTCGTGGAGGCCCGGGTCCTCGGCGCCCTCGACGCGATCGCGCGGGAGCACCCGTACGGCTCGGTGGTCGCGGTGGCCCACGCCGGCGTGATCTTCGCCGCCGAGCGGGCGTTCGGCGCGCCATGGGAGCGGCTGGCCAACCTCGGCGGCCGCTGGTTCGAGCACGCGGACGGCCGCTGGGTCATCGGCGAGCGGGTCCACCTGCTGGTCGAGGAGACGATCCCCGACCAGCTCTGATGGCCGACCGGTCAGCCATCGTCGACCGGTCAGCCGCCGCCGGTCAGCCCATGTCGGCCTGCTCGGCGTCCTTCAGGTCCTGCTCGAGCGCCTTCTGGTCGGCCTTGAGCTGCTTGCGCTCGACCTTCTCGGCGTGGTCGAGCGCGGCCTGGACCCGGTCCGCGAGGTCGACCGCGGCGATGGCGATGAGCGCCGACTGACCGGCGTCGAGCGCCTCGCCGATGTCCTTGAGGTCGGAGCGGCTCATGCCACCGGCCGCGTGCCCGGCCAGCGCGCCGAGGCCGGCCCCGATGCCGGTGCCGGCGACGATCGCGCCACCCACGGCCACGGCCGGGAAGAGCGCGGCCACGAGGCCGACGGCGAGGCCGACGCCGCCGCCGAGCCACGCGCCGTGGCGCGTCGGCTGCTCGTGCTTCTTGACGATGTGGACCTTGCCGTCGTCGGACTTCTCGATGACGGCGGCGTCGAACGTGTCGACGAGGTCGAGGTCGTAGTACAGGGACTTCACGGCCTCGTAGTCGAGCTCGGCGTCGGCGAGCGACGGGTAGGTCGCGGCGAACGCGGCGAAGGTGTCGTACTCAGGCATGGGTGCTCCCTCCGAGCGGGCCGCCGCCGGGCGGCGGCGTGGTCCCGGGGAGGGCGGCGCCGCTCCCCTCCTTCGACCGGAGCGGCTCCCCGGTCAGGTCGACGTGGGCCACCGGGGCCGCCTCGGGGAAGCGGGCGGTCGACACCACGGTGGCGATCTGGGCGGCCGCGGCCTCACCGCCGCCGGCCTCGGCGGCGATCCGGTCGAGCGAGCGCATGGCCTCCTCGACCGCGGCGAGGTCCCCCTCGAGGTCCTCGAGCAGCGCCGCCTCGGCGACCTCGGGGTCCACGCTCAGCTCCGGCTGGGCCTGCTCGGCGCGTTCTGACGATTCTTCGTGCTGTCCAGCAGCGCGGAACGTCATGGGAACGCTCGGCGCGGTGTCCACGGCGGGCTCGGCCGGCGCGGTATCTACGGCGGGCTCGTCCGGCGCGGCGTCCACGGCGGGCTCGTCCGGCTCGGGGCGGTGCGGCTGCAGGTCGGGCACGTCGTCCACGCCGGGCGAGCGTAGTGCCGGGGGCCGGTACCATCTCGCCCCCGGTGGACCTCTCGCACGCCCCCGCGGTGCTCGCCGACCTGCAGGCCGGCGTGCTCCTCCGGTCGCTCCTGATCGCGGTCGTGCTCCTCACCCCCTACGGGCTCTACAAGCGCCGCCAGGTGCAGCGGCAGCGGGCAGCGGCGGCGGAGCCGCCGACGGAGGGAGACGCCGTGGACGCCGCGTTCGCGCCACGCCTCGAGGACCTCGTGGCCTCGCTGCCCGACGCCGCCGCGACGGCGCGGGAGCTCGGGTCGGTGGAGGTGCTCGTGCCGCCCGACGTCACGGTCGACGGCGCCGCCGCACCGGCCGAGCTCGTCGACGCGCTGGTGCGCGACGGGTTGCGCCGGAGCGGCCTCGTCGCCGTCGCCGAGGCCGACGGACCCGACGGTCGTACCATCGAGTGCCGACCGGCGCCGCCGGCCTGACCACCTCGACCCGGTCCCCCACCGGTTCGGCCGGGCCGATCCCGATCATCACGCCGACCCCGGAACGGAGCCCGCATGCCGACCACCACCGAGCCCGCCGTCCAGGAGCCGATGGTCACCGGCCCGGCGACGTCGACGATCACCCGCACCGAGGAGGAGCGCGAGACCGAGGACGGCCCGGTCGCGCACATCGTCAAGACGAGGCGCAACGAGGACGCGACCGCGAAGGTCCTGGCGGCCCGGGTGGAGGGCACGCCGCTCGAGGCGTTGTGCGGGCACGTCTGGGTGCCGTCACGGGACCCGAAGCAGCTGCCGGTGTGCCAGCGCTGCAAGGAGATCTACGGGATGTACCGCGAGTTCAACGACCGGTTGGACGAGACGCCCCGCCTCTAGGCCCGCCGTCGGCGGACCGACCGCTCAGGCGGGTGTGCACTCGCCGCCGCGCACCTCGACCGGGGTCCCGATGACCTCCTCGGAGACGACGCGCCGCACGAACGCCGGGTCGTGGGTGCTCCCGACCCAGCGGCGACCGTCGGCCAGGTCCGCGACCACGAAGGCCTTCACCGGATCCTCGCCCTCGTAGGTCGCCGTCGCGGTCACGACCGTCGCCGCGCCGCTGCCGGCGTGGGTCGACGCCAGAGCGTGCGTCGCCGCGGCGGCGCGCCCGCCGAGGTCGGCCACGAGCACCGGCGTCGCCGGCGGGCGGGCCGACCACACCGTGAGCCCGGGCTTGGTCAGGAGGCCCGACACGGTCGTGACCATGCCGAGCTCGCCCGGGCGCTCGCGGAGCACCGGCACGACCGCGGCCGTGGCCTGGTACGTGAAGTTGTTGAGCGGCCCGCCGGCGAAGGCCATCCCGCCGGTGAGCGTGGGCGTGCCGTCGAGCGGCAGGCCGAGCTCGCGCTGCTGCACCCGGACGGCGGCGGGGAAGCAGCTGTAGCACTCGACGTGCTCGACCTCGTCGAGCCGGCGGCCGAGGTGCTCGGCGGCGGCCCCCCCGAGGACCCGCATCGCGGGCCAGCGGTGCACCTCGGCCCGGCGCGACATGGAGAGCATGTGCGACGACTCGAGCGCGAGGTGCGGGAACACCCATCGGTCGGTCGGCACGCCGGCGGCACGAGCCGCACCGGCGGAGCAGAGGATGAGCGCGCCGGCCTGGTCGACGGACCACTGCGTGCTGTGCCACTTCGCGTACGGCGACGCGAGCGGACGGTTGCCCGGCCCCGCGGTGCGGAGGGACGACGCCGTGCGCGGCTCGGGGAACGCCGCCTCGGGGTTGGCCGCGGCGACGGCGTTGAACCGCGCCCAGAGGGCGGCGATCTCGTCGAGGTGCTCGTCGACCGTGCGGCCCTCGGCGTGGCGCAGCGCGTTGTCGATGCACGCGTACTGCTCGACCGGGGCCCAGATCCCGGCCTGGACCTCGGCGTCGGCCATGATCTCGCCCTCGGGCACCCACCTGTCGTCTGGCTCGGCGTCGCCCTGGTCGGTCTCGGTCGGCTCGCCGCCGGCGCGCTGGGTGCGGAGGCGGCTGGCCATGGCCTCGCCGCCCACCACGAGCGCCACCTCCAGCTCGCCGCGGGCGATGCGGTCGATCGCCACGTCGACGGGCGTGACCTGGGGCACGCCGATGTCGGCCCGCACGGTGCGTGCGCCCGGTGCCCCGACGCCAGCTGCCACGAGCCGGGCCGGGTCGGGGTAGGACCAGTTGCCCTCGGGCACGGCGAGCCAGGTCACCGAGGCCAGCAGCCCGGGGGCGCCGGCATCGGCGGCTGCCGCGACAGCCGCTTCCACCATCAGCTCCACCGGTTCGATCCCGGCGGAGCCGTCGGTCGGTCGGTGGGCGGTGCCGACCCCGACGAGGACGGGGGTCCGGGGATCGGTCGTCAGGTCGCTCACGAGGGCGGGACGCTACCGGGACCCCCGCCCCCACTCGTTCTCATGACGTTCCGCGCTGCTGGACAGCTCGAACAGTCGTCAGAACGCGAGGTGCGGCCGGTGCCGCCACGGACGGTCAGGGGACGAAGGCGCAGCCGAGCTGCGTCGAGCCGCCGCCGCCGACGCTGCGGGCGACCACGCACACGGCGCCCATCGGCGGGACCGCGATGCCGGTGAGCTGGAAGCCGTGTGCGGTGCCCCGACCCGGGTACGCACCGGCGAGGTCGGGACGGGAGCCCGACGCCACGGCGTTCGCCACCGGGTTGCCGTTCACGTACACCACGATCCGCACCGGGTCGTTGACGTGGGCGTCGATCGTCCAGCCGCCGGTGCGCACCGTCCCGCCGTCACGCGTGATGAAGTCGACGCGGCCGAACGGGCTGTCGGCGATGCGCTGCTGCTCGGTCCGCACCACGTGCACGGCGGCGAGGAGCGTGCCGTAGGCGTTGACCGCGACGTTGTCGGGCGTGCGCAGCTCGAAGTGCAGGTGGCTGCCCGCGTCCTCGGCGTTCCCCGAGTCGCCCAGGTAGCCGATGATCTCGCCCGCCTTGACGCGCTGGCCCTTCGCGATGCCGTCGGCGAACGCCCGGCCGTACACGTTCGAGCCGTCGTCGGTGCCGAACTGGTCGTTGTTGAGGTGGATGTAGACGTAGTGCCAGCCGTCCTCGTCGGTGATCGTGAGCGAGTTGCCCGACAGCCCCGACGTCGACCACGTCAGCGCCGTGATCGTGCCGTCGACCGCCGCGACCACCGGTGTGTGCTTCACGCCCATGAGGTCCTGGCCCTCGTGGGTCCGACCGCCGGAGCGGGGCGCGCCGAACGTGTCCACGTACGACACGTTGCCGGCGACGGGGAAGACGATGTTGCGCAGCGAGCAGCCCGACGCCGCGACCGCCACCACCAGGGCGATCGCCGCCAGCGCCAGGGAGGGGGGGCGCCTGCTCCCGACCGTCCGCGAACCGACCCGACGCTGCGACACCACTGCCTCCCGGACACGTGCGCGGGCCACGACCGTCGTCACCCGTCCTTGGCCTGTCGGCGGCACGGCGGCGGCCCTTGATGGGAAAGTTGCGTGACCACCGGCACCTGCCGACCCGACTGGAGCACCTCCCATGCCTGACGCCGTCCTGCTCGACACCCCCGCCCCCGGTGTGCGGCGCATCACGATCAACCGGCCCGAGAAGCGCAACGCGCTGAACCACGCCGTGCGGGGCGGGATCA
Organism: Actinomycetes bacterium; assembly: GCA_023392475.1. Taxonomy (GTDB): domain Bacteria; phylum Actinomycetota; class Acidimicrobiia; order Acidimicrobiales; family Microtrichaceae; genus JAEVZA01. The sequence continues at coordinate 5,645 of JAEVZA010000083.1, forward strand.
TCGAGGCGCTGCAGGTCGCCGACGGCGACCCGGAGATCCGGGTGTCGATCGTGCGCGGCGCCGGCTCGTGCTTCAGCGCCGGGTACGACCTCGGCGACGGCAACGTCGGCCAGGAGCCGCCGTGGTTCACGGCCGGCGGCGAGGGCTACTGGCCGCGCCACGTCACGACCGGGTGGATGGGCATCTGGGACCTCGCCAAGCCGGTGATCGCCCAGGTCCACGGCTACTGCCTCGCCGGTGGCTCCGAGCTCGCGACCGGCTGCGACCTCGTCTACGCCGCGCACGACGCGAAGATCGGCTACCCGGCGGTCCGCTTCGGCGTGCCCGACATGCAGTTCCACGCGTGGTTCATGGGCATGCGCGCCGCGATGGAGATGATGGTCACCGGCGACTGGATCTCCGGCGACGAGGCGGTCCGTCTCGGCTGGGCGAACCACGCGTACGACGCCGACGAGCTCGACGACCGCGTCGTCGAGCGGGCCGAGCGCATCGCGCTCGTGCCGCCCGACATCGTGCAGCTCAACAAGCGGACCGTGCACCGTGCGATGGACGTCATGGGGTTGCGGGCGGCGATCCGCTCCGGCACCGAGCTCTGCTCCCTGGCGATCCACCAGCGGAGCTTCCAGGAGTTCATCCGCCAGGTCCCCGACGGGCACCTCACCGACGCGCTCCAGCACCGCGACGAGCCGTTCGGCGACTACCGCGCCGCCGAGCACCACTGACCCGGGGCCGACCGGCGCGGACCCGGTCCGCTCCCACTCGTTCCCATGACGATCCGCGCTGCCGGGCAGCACGAACGATCGTCAGAGCGCGTTCACGGCCAGACGAGGCGCTCGACGACGAGGACGGCGACCGCGGCGGCGAGGGCCGGCAGCGCGACGGGCACCGTCGTCCGGGCGTAGCGCCGGAGCCCGACCTCGACGCCCTCGTCGCGGGCGATCCGCCACCACAGCAAGTTGGCGAGCGCACCGAGCGGGAGCAGCACGGAGCCGACGTTCACGCCCAGCAGCCACGCCCACACGCCCCACGACGTGCGGTCCACGCCGTCGACGACGACGAGCAGCGCCGGGAGGTTGTTGACCGCGTTCGCCGCGACCGTCGCCGCGCCCGACACCGCGACGAGCCCGGCCGGCCCGGCGCCCTGCACGAGGTCGCCGATGCGGTCCGACGGGACGACGAGCGCGACCGCCACGGCGATCGCGGCGACGAGGGCTGCCGTCCCGATCGGCACCTCGCGCCACGGGATCGCGCGGGTGACGACGACGAGCACGAGGTCGGCCACCAGCGCGCACATCCACGGCTGCACCCCGACGCTCGGCCCCACCACGAAGCCGGCGAGCAGCGCGACGACCACCGCGCCGCCGATCGCCAGCGCGCGCCGGTCGGGCCGTCCGTCCGGCTCGACGGGCAGCACCGTCGGCCACCGCCTCCGGTACGCCACCCAGCCGACGAGGACCGCGGCGAGCGACGGCAGCGCGAGGTGGCCGACGACGTCGGCGACGTCCGCGCCGAGCCGCTCGACCACGATCAGGTTGGTCAGGTTCGACACCGGCAGGAACGACGAGGCGAACGCGGCGAGGAGGAGCGGGACGGCCGCCACGCCGAGCGGGTCGTGCCCGCTGCGACGGGCGAGCCGCACGAACAGCGGGGTCAGCAGGACGACCGTGGTGTCCAGGTTCAGCACCGCGGTGGTGACCGCGGCGAGGGCCCACAGCCACGCGACCGGCACGCCGGTCGGTCGACGGCGCGCCATCGAGCGCGCCGCGGCCTCGAAGAACCCGAGCTCGTCGAGCAGCGCGGCCAGCGGCACGCCGGCGAGCAGGAACGCGAGGGCCGGGGCGAGCGAGCTCAGCTGGTCGGCGGCGCGGGACACGGCGCAGCCGTTGTACCCGACGGAGGCGGCTGGCATGTCCGCACTGACCTCGAGGCTCGATCGCCTGGGTGGGCCCCGTGGGGCTCGAACCCACGCACGACGGATTAAAAGTCCGTTGCTCTACCAACTGAGCTAGAGGCCCGGGACTGCAACATAACGGTCGAGAGAACGCACACGAGGCGGAGTGCTCGTCAGCGACCCGATCTCAGGGGGCTGCTCCAGCGTGGACTCGGTCACGTCGCTGCCCGCCGCTGACGACCTCGGTGGCACCGCCACGCCGGCCGCCCCTCCCGGCGCGTGCGGGGGTTAGCGTCGAGAACGACCGATGCCTCCTGTGCACAACCCGCGCGTCGACGATGTTCGACGAATCGTCGCGACACGTGCGATCCGAGGCTTCGCCGACGGGTTCGTCAGCGTCCTGCTCGCCCAGTACCTGACCGAGCTCGGGTTCTCTCCGGTACAGGTCGGTGCGATCGTCACCGGCACGCTGCTCGGCTCCGCCGCGCTCACGCTGACGTTCGGTCTCACCGCGCACCGCATCACCCTGCGACGGCTGCTGCTGACCGCGGCGATCGTGATGGCTGCGACCGGCATCGGCTTCGCATCCTTCACGGCGTTCTGGCCGCTGTTGATCGTTGCCGTCCTCGGCACGCTGAACCCGTCGGCCGGCGACGTCAGCGTGTTCCTGCCGACGGAGCAGGCGGTGGTCGCATCCGAGGTCGACGACACCGACCGACCCCGCACGTTCGCGTTCTACAACGTCGGCGGAACGATCGCAGGCGCTGTGGGTGCGCTCGTGTCAGGAGCACCGCAGGCCGCCGCGAACGCTCTCGGTTGGGAACTCGTGACGGCACAACGAGCCGGCTTCGTCGGCTACGCCGTCGTCGGCCTCATCGTGTTCGTCGCCTACCGAGGTCTGCACTCCCGCACGAGCTCCTCGGTCGAAGCGACCTCGTCCACCGATCGACGCCGCGCCCTGCACCACTCGCACCGGATCGTGCTCCAGCTCTCGGCGCTGTTCAGCCTCGACTCGGCGGGGAGCGGGTTCGTCGTGACGTCGCTGCTCGTGTTGTGGCTGCACCTGCGTTTCGACCTGTCGACGGCCACGACCGCCAGCGTGTTCTTCGCGGCCGGGCTGCTCGGCGGTTGCTCGCAACTCCTCGCGCCACGCCTCGCGCGGCGCTTCGGTCTGATCCCGACCATGGCGTGGACCCACATGCCGGCCAACATCCTGCTGGTGCTCGCCGCCTTCTCCCCGTCCGGTGCAGTCGCGATCGTCCTGCTGCTGACCCGATCCCTGTTCGCTCAGATGGATGTCCCCGCGCGGCAGGCGTTCGTCATGGCCGTCGTGTCACGCGAGGAGCGCGCCGCGGCCTCGAGCGTGACGAACGTGCCCCGCAGCCTCGCGTCGGCGGCCACCCCGTTGATCGCCGGCGCGCTGCTGAACCACTCGACCTTCGGCTGGCCGCTCGTCATCGCCGGCACGACCAAGTTGTCCTACGACATCGTCCTGCTCCTGTTGTACCGACACGTACCGGAGTCGAGAGCCACCGTCGATCGCCCTGCGGCTTGATCCGAACGGTGCGAGCACCGACCGTCAGGCGAGCCACTCCCGGAGCGATGCGACGCCATCGCCGTGCAACCTGTCGATCCGCGCTCGTCGGCCGGCGGCCGTCAACGCCAGGTTCTCCATCGTTCCCTGCACCTCCGGGCCGCTGCCGTGCGTCCAGGCACGGTCGGTGGCGATCCAGCGGACCTCCGGCCGCCGATTGGTGGTGAAGGAACCGCCGAGCCGTCGGAACAGCAGGCCGAGCACCGGTTCGTAGTGCCCGGGCGGCACGTCGATCGCAGCTCCGAGCGGGATGCGAACGTCGAGGCTGTGCAGGAGGATGTCGCTCAGCGGTGCGGCATCCGGCCATCCAGGTGGTGAGAACCGATACCGGGCGACGGCTCGATAGCGAGCGACGAGCTCATCCGTCGGCAGTCGAGCGTCGTCGACGGCAAGCTCGTGGTTCGCCTTGTCGAAGCTGCCCTTGGCCCTGATCACCGCGGTCGCGTAGCGCGTGGCCGGGGGATGCGCGGCGAGGATCAGGTGCGCCAGGACGTCGCGGATCGTCCACCCGGCGCAGAGGGACTCCACCTCCCAACGGTCGCCCTCGATGCCTTCGAACGTCGTCAACAGCGACTCGCGGGCATCGAAGGTGACCGGCCAGAGGTCCACCGGAGGACGATACGCCGGGCTGGCGAGGATCATCGTCAAGCCGCCGAGCAGCAGCAGTGCGCCGATGATGGTCAGGGGGGAGCGCGCTGCCCTCCGGTGAGCGCGAGTGCCCCGTCGGCGCTCGGAGGCCGAGGTGCCCTCGTCTCGGGTGTCGTCATCGGGGGGTGATCGACGTGGCGACCGCGCGTCGGCGGCTACGCGATGACGAGGTTGACCCGCCAGACGCCGAGCCCGCGGGCTGGCTCACCATCGGAGTCGAGTTCGGTGAGCGCGACCGCACCGCCGTAGAAGCACGCGAGGCGCAGCACATCCGCGTGGCCTTCGGGTGGTGGGCCGACCGCGCCGCGGTGCTGTGTGAACGCGACGGCCCAGGAGGTGCCGGCGCGGAGCTTCGCCATCGGCGGGGCCGGCGCCTGGTCGCACGCCACGTTCGTGTCGAAGAAGGTGCCGGCGACGTGCACGAGGACGCCGTGGTCCCATCCGGCCGAGTCGATGAGCGCCGAGAGATCGGCGCGGCCCTCCTCGAGGGACTCGAGCGTCGGGCGGGCCCGGCCGCCGTAGGTGTGGGTCAACCAGTGGCGGTAGTGGTGCAGCGCCGCGGCGACCTCCGGGTCGGACAGGTCCGACAGCGCCTCGACGCTGAAGGCCCCGACTCGGGGAACTGCATCATCGCCGCCGAGCCCGTGCGCCGCCATGGCCGCCGACGCTAGAGGCAGGCCGGTCCGGGCACAGGGCCCGAACTGGCAGAGACGTCGAACGCGCTGATGACCCTGATCGGTGGCCGAGGGCATTCCCGCTCGAGCCGCCGACGCAGCGGCCCTGCTGGACGGCGAGCTCATCTCCTCGTGATGCCCGGCTGACACGACGTGCGGCCGCCGCTCGATGGCCAGCGGCGAGCGCTGATCGACCAGCGGCGTAACAGCGATCGGGCGGAGATCCGGCGACGAGCACCGCGGCACTGCCCGTTGGCAGACTCCGTGCCAGGGATCGCACCAGGAGGGGCCGGCATGCCGTACAGCTCGGGTCGGATCGTGCACGACGCAGACGCGCACATCATGGAGACGCCGACGTGGCTGCGCGACCACGCCGACCCGTCGCTGCGCGATCGCATCGCGCCGCTGCGGTACCCGGGTGGCAACGAGCTGCGCCAGACCGGCGACGTCGAGGCGCAGCAACGAGACCTGGATGCCGCCTTCGAGAAGCTCGCGGCCAAGCACCGCAGCGCCGAGTACACGGGCGACGAGGAAGCGGAGGTGATGAACCGCAAGAACTTCGCCGCCACCGGGTCGTTCCTCCCCGAGGACCGTCCGCGGGCCCTCGACCTGCTCGGCTTCTCGAGCCAGCTGCTGTTCAACACCTTCCACAACCGTCGGCTCCACGACTGGGAGCACGGTGGCGACCTCGACCTCGCCTACGGGACCGCCCGGGCCCACAACCGCGGGATGCTCGAGTTCTGCTCGGTCGACCGACGCCTGCTCGCCAGCTGCTACGTGCCGCTCGTGGACTTCGACCGTGCCGAGGAGATGGCGGGCGAGGCGATCCAGGCCGGTGCGGCGGCACTGCTCGTGGCGTCGGGTTGCCCGGCCGGCCACGCCCCCAGCCACCTCGGCCTCGACCCCGTGTGGGCGCAGGCCCAGGAGGCCGGCATCCCGGTGGTGTTCCACGTCGGGGGCACCGACGATCTGATCGACCCCGACTACTTCCGCAACGGGCTGCCCGTCCCACCGGACTTCCACGGCGGTGAGGAGAACTTCCGCTCGGTGGACTACATGGGCATCCCCCACCCGCCGATGCAGACGCTCGCCACCATGATCTTCGACGGCGTGCTCGACCGGTTCCCCGACCTGCGCATCGGGGTGATCGAGCAGGGCGCGATCTGGCTGCCGTCGTGGACGCGGCAGATGGAGTCGGCCTTCGACGCGTTCGCCCGCCACGAGGACCGGCTGAAGGCACTGGCCCTGCGGCCCACGGAGTACGTCACCCGCCAGATCCGGGTCACCCCCTACCCCACCGAGGACGTCGGCTGGATCATCGAGCAGAACGGCCCCGAGGTCTGCCTCTTCTCGTCGGACTACCCGCACGTCGAGGGCGGTCGGCGCCCGATCGAGCGGTTCGAATCCAGCCTCGGCGACGCGTCGGACGAGGTGCGCGACCGCTTCTACCGCGACAACTTCCTCGATCTGATGGGATCCGCCGCGGTGGCGCTGGCCACCTGAACGACGATGGACGGCACCCCGACGGTGCGACAGCCAGATCGGCAGTCCTGCCGGAGGATCGCTGAGCTCGTCGGCGACCCCGTGCCGCCGTGGCTCAGATGTGGGCGGCGCTGCGCAGGCTGATCGCGCCTTGGACCGCGGGCTGGGCCATGACGGGGAGGCCGAGCATGTCCTCCCAGGCCCTGAGCGCGGCGGGGTGCCCGGCGCCGGCCGTCGCGTTCGGACCTGGGCTCGCGGTGGGCGCGATGATCAGGTTCGGTACCGGCCGGTCCTCGTCGTAGAGGACGAACACCGCGGTGGTGCCGGCCGCGTAGGCCGAACTGTCGAGGATGGGTTGGATGTGTTGGGCCGCCCACGCGTCGACGTTGGCGTTGGCGCAGTCGTGACCGTCGTTGCACAGGTTCGGGGTCAGGATCGAGAACGTCGGCAGGTTGTTCACGTCCAGTTCGCTCAGTGGTCGGACTTCCGTGTTGCAGAAGTCGTGGTCGTTGTGGACTCCGCTCCCGTCGGTGTACGTCCCGTAGAAGTAGAGGTCCGGGATGTGCTTGTCCGCGTTGCCTGCCGCCGAGCAGCCGGTCGTCGCCCCCTCGACGAAGTTCCGTGCCGTTGCGCCGGACACACGAACCTGCCGGAAGATGTTGTCGTCGGTCGACTGGCACGTGGTGCTCGGCGAGCAGTCGTCGACCGTCAACGGGTTGGAGACGCCGCTGGTCAGCCCGATGTACTGGTTCAGGCTGTTCTGCGAGGTGTTCGTCTCCGTCCAGTCGGAGAAGGCGGTGCACTTGGAGCCGAGGTCGTGGAGGTACGGCATGTTCGGGTCCGCGAACCCGACACCGCCGACGTCGGCCCAGGTCCGGTTCTCCTCCATGATCACGACCACGTGCTGGTAGCGCGCCGGCGGCGCGGCCGACGACCCGCACGGGGTCGTGGTCGTCGTCGGGTTCGTCGGTCCGGCCTGGAAGTCGTCGAACCGGGCGACGGTCGGGGCGTTGGTTGCGGTGCTCGACAGGTAGCTCATGAGCCCCACGCCGCCCGCCGCCTGGAGGTTGGCGGTGGTGTCGGTGACCGAGGCGGCCCACGCGGTCGGTTCGGTGCTGGCGACCGACCAGACCTTGGCCCGGACGGTGGTCGGGTTGGTGCCGGTGGCTTGGACCCGGATCCGCAGGTTCGAGCCGGCGGCGTAGGTCAGCCCGGGCACGACCGCCTCGGCCCGGATCGTCGTCTCCGCACCCGTGCTGGACAGGCGCAGGAGTGAGAGCGCCACCTGTCCGGAGGCCAGGAGGTGCACCTTGGCCCGGTAGTCGCCGACACCGACCAGTCGCCGTGCCACGGCGGAGAGGTAGATCCCTCCCCCGGTCGGCGCCTTGTCGGTGGTGGCGGTGACCTGCACGTCGGTGTCGGTCGAGGACACGCCGGTGAGGTACATCGACGGGCCGGATCCGGCGGTCATCGTGATGCTGGCGGTCCCGGCGTTGACCGCGAACTGCGAGCCGGCGTTGTTCGTCGTCCACGCACCACCGGACTCGGCGGTGCCCCAGCCTCCCGAGGTGGTTCGGGTGAACGAGTCCCTCGCGTAGCCGACGGGCGGCGGCCCGGTCGGACTGACCGTGCGCGTCGTCGTCGCGGTCGCCCCCTGGTTGTCCGTCACCGTCAACGTCACCGTGTAGGTCCCCGCCACATACGTGTGCGACGACGTCACCCCCGATCCGGTGCTCGACGGACCATCACCGAACGCCCACGCGTACGACGCCACCGACCCATCCGGATCCGACGACCCAGACCCATCGAAGGAACACACCAACAACGCGCACGACGCCGAGAACGACGCCACCGGCACCTGGTTCGGCGGCGGGGTCCCCCCACCCGTCGGGCCGGCCACGACGTCGTCGAGCAACAGGGTGAGGGGGCCGTTCGTGGCGGTCCCCGACAGGTAGTCCCAGACCCCGACCCCGCCGTTGGCCTGCAGCACCGGGGTCGAGTCGGTCGCCTGCAGCAACCACGAGGACGGCTCGGAGGTCCCGTCCTTCCACACCTTCGCCTGCAGGCTCGCCGGCGCCGTGCCGGCCACCTGGAGGCGCACCCGGACGAACTCACCGGCGTTCCACGTCAGTCCAGGGACCGTCGCCACGTTCTGGAGCACGGTCTCGGCACCGCCCACGACCCGGACCAGCTGCGCGGTGACGACACCGCCCGTCTGGTTGCGCAGCTTGAGCCGGTAGTCGTTGCTGGCGTTCACACGTCGGCCGATGACCGCCACGTACGAGCCGCCACCCGTCTGCGCCTTGTCGAACGCCAGGCGTGCGGACACCTCGGTGTCGGTCTTCACGACCGAGTCCAGGCTGGCGGTCCGGCTTGCGCTCGCCGTCGTCGAGATGCGGCCCACGCCTCCGGAGACCGAGAAGCTGGCGGCACTCCCCGTGACCGTCCACGCGCCGCCCGTGTCTGCTGTGCCCAAGCCGTTGCTCACCGTCCGGGTGAACGCATCCGTGGCGTAGTTGGATCCGGCCGCCGCACTGGCCGACACACCCACCGCGGCGAACGAGGCGAGCACGGCCGCGTTGACGAGGAGCACGAGAGCACGGCGGTACATCGGTACTCGCTCCGTCGCAGCCATCCCCAGGCCCCCCGGCAACCACACTCGGCAACGTGCCCCAAGGACGAGTATCCAGGTCCGCACCCCAGACCGCAAACGATCGCTCCCCGATCCCGATCTCCCAGGCCTCTTCGGACAGGGCGCCGCCGGCACGTTCAGCCACTTCGAAGCGGTCACGACAGGCAGCTGACCGACACGACGAGGGCCGCGGACGCAGCCGGGCCGCCGCATGCGCGGCGGCCCGGACCGCGGCCGCCGCGGATGCCCTCGGTGACCGGTGGTGGCGGGCGAGGCTCCTCAGTTGGAGCGCTGTCAGCGTTCACCTCGGGGGCGACACGACCGCTGCGGCGGCGCAGGCCGACGAGGCTCGACTGCTCGCCCAGGAGATCGAGGACCGGTCGCAGATGCTCCGGAGCTGCGCCGTGCTCCTCGGACTTCCCGACATCGACCCCGGCGCGCTGCCCGATCCCGAGCAGCTGCTCGCCGTGGCCCGTGACGCGGTGTTCGAGGAGGGAGCGCTCCGCTGCCTGCTCGCCGTGCGATCGCCTGACGCGGCGATCGCCGCGGCGCACCTGTCGGTCACGCTGGACCTCGCCCAGAGGTCGGGGCTCTGGTTCCTGGAGGAGTTGTCGACCGCGGTGGCGGTGACGGCTGCGGTTCGCGCCGGCCAGTACGAGCGCGCCGCCCTCCTGATCGGTGGTCTCTCGTCGCGTTGGCCTGCCATCCAGCTCCAGGTCGCCCCCGGCCACCGGCATCTGTACGAGGCATCCCGGGCCGAAGCCGCCGAGGCCCTGGGCGAACCCGCGTTCTCCCGGCTCGAGACCCAGGGCTCGCTCGGCGGTTGGAACGACACACTCGAGTGCTGTCGCGGGCTGCTCGCCGATCTCCGTGCTCCCGCTGGCGGCGCCACAGGGCGTCTGACCGCGCGGGAGCGCCAGGTCCTGGACGAGATGGCCAAGGGGCTGACCAACAAGGAGGTCGCGATCGCGCTCGGGATGCGACCCAAGACCGTCTCCCACCACGCTTCCTCGATCTTCCGGAAGCTCGGGGTGCGAACCCGCACGGCAGCGGTGATCCGCGGCCGAAGCTGGACGCAGGGCTCGGACGCACCTTCCTGACCGGACCCGCTCGAACCGTCGGCGGCGCCCATCACGTCGGTCGGTGAAGCGACCCGGCTCCGGTCAGTTCTGCTCGAGTCCGGCTCGGCACACGAAGCTGGGGTCGGGGCATCTGCCCTCTGGCGATGGGCTCGGTGGCGGACGGCTCGTCAGGTCCGCCGGTAGCGTTCAGGTCCCGTGGACCGTGCTGCGGATGAGAGCTGGATCGCCGTCATCGGAGATCGAGTCGCCGGCCACGAACCACAGGACGCCATCGCGCCGTCGGTGGCGCACGCCGCGCATGTCATCGCCGCGCCGACGCCGCAGGTTCGCTGGATCGGCACCGACGCCTTGGCAACGCACGGCTGCGGTCTGCTCGAGGGAGCCGCTGCGGTGTGGGCTGCGCCGGGCAGCCCGTACGCCTCGCTCGACGGCGCGCTCGACGGCATCCGCTGGGCGCGGGAGGTGCGCCTGCCGTTCATCGGCACCTGCGCAGGCTTCCAGCACGGTGTCATCGAGTTCGCCCGCAACGTGCTCGGCAACCGCCGCGCCGCGCACGCCGAGTACGGCGACGACGGCGAGCTCTTCATCGATGAGCTGCTCTGCTCGCTGGTCGGTCAGACCATGTGCATCGACATCGCCGACCACGACATCGCCGCCGTCTACGGCTCCCGAACCGCCGATGAGCGCTACTACTGCCGCTTCGGACTCAACCCGACCTGGCGAGCGCCGCTGGCAGCAGCCGGCCTTCGAGTCGCTGCCACCGACTCGAGCGGCGGCGACGTCCGCATCATGCGCCTCGACGGGCACCCGTTCTTCGTCCTCACCCTCTTCGTGCCACGGACCTCCTCCACGACGAACTCGCCACACCCCCTGATCCGGGAACTCGTCCACCGGGTGACCGCGGCTGGCGACCCCGGGCCCACGATGAGGTCCACCTGATCCCGGAGCTCTCATCCTGGGGAGCGCACGGAGGGGCTGCAGGGACGCCCGTGGTGAGCCGACCGGATGCCGACCCCGCCCTCAACCGGCAGCCGGTCACTCTGGGGCCGGTCGGTGCCAGAACGTCCACCGGCTGACCGCGACGTAGCCGAGCGCCTCGTAGACGGGTCGGCCGAGGTCGCTGGCGATGAGCGCCGCGGGCAGGTCCGGGTCGACCAGCGTCGCCGCTCGGGTGAGCGCGGCGCCGTAGCCGCGGTGCCGCTCCTCGGGCACCGTCGCGACCATCTCGACCACGTTGATGCCGGCGGCCACGTGGCCCGACGCGGTCGCCACAGGTCGGCCGTCGACGGTCCCCACGAAGTACCGGGTGCGCCCGCCGAGCACGCGCTCGTCGTGCACGGATCCCCACCGGTACGGCTGGAGGCTCGGATCGGGGTAGCTGTCCACGAGCGTGCGCTCGAACACCTCGAGCCCGGACCGGTCCGACGCGGGCTCGATCCGGAGCTCGGCGGGACCGACCTCGTCCGATCGGCCGACGGGCCGCACCATGAGTGGCGGTCGACCGACGTGCACCCAGCCCCGCTCCGACAGGTCCGGGACGGTGCCGGCCGCGAGCAGCGAGACGGGGCACGCGTCGGGGACCACCGTCGCCACGCGGGCCAGCACGCCGTCCCAGTCCGGCTCGCCCATCACGTAGGCGACGTTCGTGAAGAACCCTCGCTCGCCCTGGTGGACCACGACGAGGTCCTCGTCCTCCAGGTGGGGGCGGTCCATCGCCCTCGCCGTCGCGAGGACCCGGTCCGCGGATGCGGCGAGGGCTCGGTCGGTGAGCGTTCGGTCGTCGGTGAGTGTCGTCATAGCCTCAGGGCGCCAGATCAGTTCTGGCAGTGCCAGGTCGTGGCGACCTCCGGCCGGTACGAGCAGTAGGTCCCGGTGTGGACGGCGTTCGACAGGTGCCGGCCGAGCAGCGGGTGTACGGCGTCGATGCGGCGGATCGCGTCTCGCACGCGCGCCGACACGGCCTTGCGGAGCCGTTCGACCGGCTCGGGTCCGGCCGATCGGACGCGCCCACCGAGCCCGACCGCGCCGGACAGCTGCTCGACGAGCGCGTCGTACTCCGCCTGCGCCACCTCCTTCCGGACGGGATCGTGCGCGGCGTCGGCGTCGTCGACCTCCGCGGCGAGCTGGCCGAGCCGCTCCCGGTACGCGGCGATCGCCGCTCGGTCCAGGGCCTCGCCACCGTCCCCCGCGGTCAGGGCCCGAGGGACACCGCCGAGCTCCGAGACGTGCACCTCCGTCCCCGGTCGCCCGAGGAGGACGGCGAGGTCGGCGATGCCCTTGCTGTGGCGCAGGATCGCGTCCTCCCCGCCGTACGAGACGTGCCACATCTCACCCGCGCGGCGCAGCTCGTTCGGGGAGCCGTGCCGATCACGTTCCGGCTCGCGGCGAGCCGACCGCCCGGGCGGCGGTCCGTCCGGTCCGCCGCACGCCGCGAGGGTGCGGACCGAGGACGCGAGGACCGAGCCGCCGAACCGGCGGTCGACCTCGACCGCCAGCGAGGCGTAGCGCTCCGCGTCCTCCGGACGGCCCGCCGCGGCGCAGCCGATGGCGACGTACCGGCTGGTCGAGCCGTACAGACCGGCACCGATCCCCTCGAACGACACGCGGTGGGCCCACGGCTCGAGCCGGTCCAGCACCTCCTCGAGGATCGGGTGCCCGCGCTCGGCGGCGGCCGCCAGGAGGCTCGTCGCGTTCGGCAACCACTCGGCATCGAACGGCACGGCGTCGATGCCGAGCGCGTGGGCGCGGTCGAGGAGCGCGTCGGCCTGCGCGCCGAGCCCCGCGCCGTGGTGCGCGAGCGCGAGCGCACCGAGCGACGAGATGTGCTGCGCCACGTCGGGGGCGTGGAGCCTCATGTCCTCCAGCGCGTCGATCACGGCGTCGAACCGATCACCGGCCTCGTACAGGGCGAGTCGCAGCACGGTGGCGAGGACCGGCGCGTTCGTGGAGCCGGCCGCCGCGCCGAGCGACTCCACCTCGGCGATGCCCTCGGCCGCGGCCTCGAGGTCGCCGGCCACGATCGCCGACTGCGCCTGCCACAGCGGGACGTACCACAGGTAGAGCGGGTTGCCGATGGCCGACGCGCGTCGTCCGAAGGCGGCGACGTCCTCCTCGACCCCCGCGACGTCCCCCTGCTCGAGCCGCGCGACGTAGCGCAGCCGCCGACCGAGCAGCTCGAGCACGCCGTCGCCGGCGCGGACGGCGATGTCGATCACCTCGGAGGCCTCGGCCTCACGGTCCTCGCTGCGATCCGGCCCGGAGATCGCGTCGCAGTGCGCGGCGAGCGCCCGTGCGAGCACGGTGGGGTCGTCGGCGGTCCGGGCGAGCCGCACCGCGTCGTCCGCCAGCGACAGTCGCCGGTTCGACGGTGCCACCAGCGAGAGGGCGACGGAGAGGCGGGCCAGCACGGTGGCCCGCAGCGCGGGATCGGCCGAGGGAGCGGCGCCCAACGCCCGGTCGGCCTCCTCGAGCAGGTCGATCTGCCGCTGGTCGAACAGCCGGACCTCGAACCCCGAGAGATCAGCGCTCCAGCCCAGCGCGGCACGAGCCACGAGCTCCGGCTCCCCGAGCGACCGGCCCGTGTCCGCGAGCTCCTCGAACGCCTCGGTCGCGCCGGCGTCGTCGCCCATCAGCAGGCGTGCTCGGCCCACGCCCGCGAGCGCGTCCACCCGGACCGCGTCGGCGACGCCCGGATCGAGCGCGAGCAACGCTCGCCCGAAGTGGTCAGCAGCCTCCTCCCACGCGAACCCGTCGAGCGCACGATCCCCGGCACGGACCGACCACTCGGCGGCCGCGGCCCGGTGCACGGCACCGGACTGCAGCAGGAGGGACGCGACGACCGCCGGTTCCGCCTCGGCACGCGCCATCGCCTCCGCCGCCTGCGCGTGGAGCGCCGCGAGCGACGATGCGTCGGCCCCGTCGAGGGTCGCCTGTCGGAACAGGTCGTGGACGAACGACCAGGCGCCCGTGCCCGGCGCACGCTCCACGATGCGGGCACCGGCCGCCCGGCTCAGCACCGCGTCGACGTCGCCGGCGGTCCGCGACGTGATCGCCGCCACGTCGACGACCCGGAACGGGCTGCCGATCACGGCGGCGGCCAGCAGGACCCCGCGGTCGGACGGCGGCAGGGCCGCGAGGCGCTGCTCGAGGAGGTCCCGAGCACCGGTCGGGAGGCTGCCGCGGCGCAGCGCCGACGGGTCGTCCGCGAGGAGGCGACCCAGCTGGACCACGAGGAACGGGTTCCCGGCGGTCAGGTCACGGACCTCGGACGCCGTCTGCTCCGCGGCCGCCCCGATGTGCGACCCGAGGAGCGTCGCGACACCGCCGACGTCCAGCCCGTGGAGCTCCACGCGGTCGGCGCCGGCACCGAGGCGGGTGAGCGCGGACCCCGGGGCCACATCGGTGGAGCGATAGGTCCCGATGACCGCGACCGGGACGGCCGGCAGCTGCCCGGCCACGACCTCGAGCAGGTGGATGCTGCCCTCATCCGCCCAGTGGAGGTCGTCGAGCACGAGGAGCAGCGGACGCTCGGCGCCGACGGCCGCCAGCGCAGCGGGCACCGCGGCGTACGCCGCCGATCGGGCCGCGGTGGCGGACGCGCTCGCGTGATCGCCGACGTCGCTGCCCTGCAACGCCGCCGTGGCGGCACGTCCGGCCTCACCGAGCCCGGCGAGGAGCGACAGCCACGGGGCGTGGGAGACGGTCGAGCCGGTCGATGAGCACGCCGTCCAGCGGACCGCGAGGCCGTTGCGCCGGGCGACCGCGGCGGCGGCGCGTGCGCTGGTGGTCTTGCCGATGCCGGCCTCGCCGAGGATCAGCACGAACCGACCGGCCCCGTCCGCGGCCGACGTGAGCGCGTCGACGAGCACGGCATCGGCGATCTCCCGGGACACCGCGGACTCCGCGCCCACGAACCGGAACCGTACTCGGCGCCTGGCATCGCCAGCCCGGATCTGGCGCCATCGGATCAGGACCCGTCAGGAGGCACCCACCATGACCACCACCGAAGACATCGAGATCGACGAAGCCGCCATCGGCGAGTTCGCCGGGCGCGTCGCCGGCGCAGCGATCTCGGCGTTCGAGCTCGCGGCGATGGAGCTGGGCAACCGACTCGGCCTCTACGCGGCGCTCGCCGACGGGCCGGCGACACCCGGCCAGCTCGCCGGCCGTGCCGGCATCGACGCCCGCTACGCCCGTGAGTGGCTGGAGCAGCAGGTCACCGCCGGCGTCGTGTCGGTCCACGAGGACGGCGCGCCCGACGAGCGCACGTTCGTGCTCCCCATCGAGCACCAGGCGTGCCTCCTCGACCCGGACAGCCTCGCCCTGGTGGCACCCCTCGCCTCCTTCGCCTCCGCGGGCGGCGAGTTCCTGCCCCAGCTGGAGGATGCCTACCGCAACGGCACCGGGATCTCCTTCGGCGAGTACGGACCGCGGGTCCGCGCCGCCCAGGAGGCGCTCAACCGCCCGCAGTTCACGAACCTGCTCGCCGCCGAGTGGCTGCCCACGATGCCCGACGTGACGGAGCGACTCGCGACGGCGGGTGCACGCGTCGCCGACATCGGGTGCGGGTGCGGCTGGTCGTCGATCGCGATCGCCGAGGGGTTCCCGTCCGTCACCGTCGAGGGGTTCGACAGCGACGCCGCGTCGATCCGCGACGCCCGATCGAACGCCCAGCTGCGGGGGGTCGCCGACCGCGTCGAGTTCTCGACCGCCGATGCCACGGCGGTCGCCGGCGACGCCTACGACCTGGTCTGCTGCTTCGAGGCCCTGCACGACATGGCGCATCCCGTCGAGGCGCTCCGGACCATGCGCCGGCTCGCCGGCACCGACGGTACGGTGTTCGTGGTCGACGAACGAGCGGCCGACGCGCTGACCGCCGACGACCCCGACCCGATGCAGCACCTCTTCTACGCCGCGAGCGTCCTCCACTGCCTCCCCGTCGGGCGCAGCGAGGACGGGTCGGCGGCCACGGGGACGGTCATGCGCACGGCCGTCCTCGAGCGCTACGCCGCCGAGGCCGGGCTCTCCACGGTCGAGGTCCTCCCGATCGAGCACGACTCCTTCCGCTTCTACCGGCTGCGGCCGTAGCGACCGGTGAGCGACCGTCCGAAGCCGCCTCGTGACCGGCGCCGTCGGCACCTCGCTGCGCGAGAGCTCTCCGTGACGATCAGCAGCGCCGGTGCTCGCTCGGGTCTCGCCCTCCGTCATGGCACGCTTGGGGCCGTGAGCTGGTTCCGCCGATCCCCTGCCGAAGCAGCCGCCCGGAAGGAGGCTCGGGCCGCTGAGGCTGCCGCCCACCCCGTCCCGGTCGAGCTCGATCTGGGGATGCGCCGGGTCAACGACGTCGACATGGTGATCATGTCGCTGCGCGCCGAAGGATGTGAGGTCCGCCTGGTCGACCAGGGGCAGGTCGGGTTCCGTCTCGGCACGATGACGGCGAAGCCGTGCGTGGTCCTCGTCAGGCCTGCGGATGCCGATCGGGCACGCGAGGCGTTCACGGCCGCCCACCTGCTGTAGTCCCAGCGCCCGCGCGTGCTCGGCCGTCCCTCGCTCGACGCACCATCGGGTGGGCGGCGCCGGCCTGGGCCATTCACCTCTGGTCAGCGGGCGTCGGCCGGGCGACCCTGGGTGACATGGCCGATGCGATCTTCGAGCTCCCTCGCCTCGCTGCCATCTACGACGTCCACGACGCGCCACGCGACGACCTCGAGCCGTACCTCGACCTGGCGGTCGAGCTCGGTGCGCGCCGCGTCGCCGACGTCGGCTGCGGCACCGGAAACCTGGCGCTCGCGCTCGCCGCGCACGGCTTCGCGGTCACCGGGGTCGACCCGGCCGCAGCGTCGCTCCAGGTGGCGGCGTCGAAGCCGGGCGCCGAGCGCGTCCGGTGGGTGCACGGGTACGCCCGCGACCTCAAGGCGAGCGCGTACGACCTCGCCCTCATGACCGGCAACGTCGCGCAGGCGATCGCGGACCCGGGAGCCTGGGCCGCGACCCTCGACGGCACCCACCGAGCGCTGCGCCCCGGCGGTCGCCTCGTCTTCGAGACCCGTGACCCCCTCGCCCGGGGCTGGGAAGCCTGGACACGGGACACGTCGCACCGGGTCGTCGATGTCCCGGGCGTCGGGCCCGTCGAGAGCTGGGTGGAGCTCACCGTCGTCGAGCTCCCACTGGTGTCGCTCCGATGGACGTTCGTCTTCGATGACGGCGACGTCCTGACATCGGACTCGACGCTGCGGTTCCGCGGACACGGTGAGGTCGAATCCGACCTCACCGACCACGGCTTCGACGTCGTCGAGGTGCGAGGCGCTCCGGACCGACCCGGGCTCGAGCTCGTGTTCATCGCCCGCAGCACCTGACCTCGCGGTGGGCGCGTCGCCGACGTCCGGTTCTGGTGCGAACGAGCGGGTCTTCTCCCTCGAGGCTCGCCTCCTCAGGGCGTCGCTCGGGGATCGGAGGCGCAGCGCCGCGACTCGACCTGTCGGACCGCCGCGGCGAACGCCGAGGTCGGGATCTCCGCTGCCACAGCAGTTGCGTCCGAGAACCGGTCGACGTCTCGGAACGGCGGCAGCGTCCGGGTGGTCAGGCCGAGGCGCTCGAGCACCCCCAGCTGGTCGTGGGCGGTGGTCGGTTCGCTCATCGGGACGCCGTCGAACTCACGTCCTGACGGCCGGTCGAGCCCGATCGCCCAGTACCCGCCGTCCGCAGCGGGACCGAGCACCGCGTCGCAGCCAGGCGCTCGCAGCGCCTCGATCGCCTGGTCGAGGTCGTCGGCGCTCAGCTGCGGGGTGTCCATGCCGATCACCAGGACCGGTCCGCCGACGTCGACGACCGCCGAGGCCAGGCGCGCCGCGAGCCCGTCACCGCGCTGCGGGATCACGGACACGCGGTCGGGCAGCCACCCACCCGGCCGGCCGTCCAGCGCCAGGACGACGGTGCCCGCACTGGCCGTGGCGACGTCGAGGGTGTCGCGCAGCGAGGCCTCGGCGATGGCCGCCGCTTCCAGCGGCGTGCACGGCGGGCAGAGGCGCGTCTTCACCCGTCCGGGGCGTGGCTCCTTGGCCATGATCACGATGGATGTCGCTGCCACCTCAGCCCACCCGGCGCAGCCGCGCGAAGTGGCGGTGTCCGTGCGCCTCGATCTGGACGTCCCCGAAGCCGGCCGATGCACCAAGGCGGTGGACGTCGTCCGCAGCGAGCCACGCCCAGTCGAACCAGGGACCCGTTCCTCGGGTGCTGCAGCGCAGGCGCACGCGGTCGACGGTCGTCGACGCGCCGAAGCCGTCGACCTCGACCAGGGCCAGACCGTCCGGTCGGAGGAGCTCGTGCAGTCTGGCGAGGAGGCGGGCGGGATCCCCGCCGATCCCGATGTTGCCGTCGAGCAGCAGTGCGGAGCCCCACCGCCCTTCTCCCGGCAGCGGGTCGAAGATCGAGCGGTCGAGGACGGCGGCGCCGGCTCCGGCCGCCCGGGCGAGTGCAGCGGGAGCCACGTCGATCCCGAGGGCGGGGACGCCGTCCGCTGCCAAGGCGGCGGCGATGCGACCCGGACCGCATCCGACGTCGAGCACGGGAGCAGGGAGGTGCGCGAGCAGCTCCACCTCCGTGGGCGTGGGCGGCCGGTGCCAGGCCTCGACCCGCAGGGCGCGACGTTCCCCGGACGAGCGCTCCATCACGATCACCGGCCGTGACCCGACGTGCGGTGCGAGCGGCGGCGCCCCACCAGCGCCGCCACCGTGGCGGCGCCGAACGCCCCGACGGCGATGACGGCGAGGTGGCGCGCCGCGTCGAGGGGCAGGACGGAGGGGTTGTCGGCCCGCGCGCCGTAGCGGGCGACGGTCGGCCAGGTCGCCGCAGCCACGATCGCGACGATCACGAGCGCGGCGCGCGCCGGTCCACGCCAGCCGCGGTGCAGGAACGTGGACAGCGCGAGCCCGACGAGGAGCACGATCGGGAGCACGACGAGGTCGTGCACGAGCGCTGCTCCGATGACCCACGTGGCCCAGGATCCGGGGTGGGTGCGGTCGGCCTCCCGGATCACGCCGGCCAGTGCCCACCCGATCACTCCGCAGCCGACGGAGATGGTGCACCAGGCCATCGGTCCGGGACGACCGTCGTCGGTCGGTTCCTCGGGATCGGACCCCGTCGGCTCCGTCGTCGTCATGCGACGTCCACCGCGGTCACCCACTTGGTCTGGAGCACGCCGGGGCGGTTCGGAGCGATGAGTCGGACGGGGGCGCCGTGGTCCGGATGCAGCTCCTCGTCGTCGAGGCGGAGGGCGAGCAGGCAGTCGTCGTCGGCGGCGGCCGCTGCGGTGAGCTGTGAGCTCGCGTAGAGGCCGGCCCGCTGCGCCGAGCGCACGGTGACCGCGCCGGGCTCCACCGCCGCGGCGCGCAGCAGGTCCGCGATGCGGACGCCGGTCCAGCGGGCCGTGGCGCTCCAGCCCTCGACGCACGAGATGGGAAGGTCCGCGCTGTGCTGGGGGAGCTCGCGGAGCTGGTCGAGCGTGAACGACGACGTACGGCCGGGGCCGCTGACGACGAGCCGGTACGCGGGATCGCCGGCGAGCGCCGTGGTGCCCGCCGCCTCGGCCGATCGGTTGACCGGGATGCCTTGCGGACCGATGTCCGGTCGACGCGGCGCGAGGAGCGTGGCCCGTCGAAGGACCGGCACCGTCTGGCCGGCCGTCACGAGGGTGAGCAGGCCGGCAGCGCCGCCGACGACCAGGAGCAGTCCACGGCGTGTGAGACCGCCGTCCGGTTCCGCGCCGGCGGCGGGCGTTCGGGTCCGACGCACCGAGGCACGCACGGTCGGCGCCTTCAGCGCGACGTGGATCAGCAGGGCACCGACCACGAGCCAGGCCGCCCACCAGTGCCCGACGGGGAAGTAGAAGCGCCACGGGTACCAGTGGGCGATGTTGGCGACGCCGGTGGTGAGCAGGAAGAGCGAACCGCCGACCAGCGGGAGCAGCGCGAGGCGCTCCATGCCGTCGACGACCCCCCTGAACGGCGGTCGTCGCCAGAGGTGCGGGGACACCACGAAGAGCTTGGCGAGGAGGAGCGGGACGGATGCGAGGCCGCAGATGACGTGGAGGCCTTGCGTGACCCGGTAGAGACCGGCCGGGGAGGTGGGCGGCGTGAACCAGGGCGGCGGTTGCTGCAGGAGGTGCGAGTAGACACCGGTGACGAGGCAGGTGCCGAACGTCGCTCCCAGCGCGAGCCCGAGGAGCGACGCGGTCCGGGCGTCGTGCACCTCCCGGCGAGCTGCCGCGGATCGAGATGCCTCGACGCGATCGAGGGCCGTCCGGACGTCCACGCGGCGAACGTATCCAGCCTTCGGAGCACCGGTCCGGCCCAGCCCTTACGGATCGCGAAACTCCCGGCTGTCCATTACGGATCGCGAAACTCGCCGTCGCCGCCGGTCAGCGGGACCGCTTCGGATCGTACGATCGTGCGCATGGAGGACCCGGTGGCTCTCGACGAGCCCACCAGCGTGCGTCGGGTCCTCATCGTCGAGGACGACCCCAACCTCGCCGAGGTCGTGGACCGATACCTCGGTCGGGAGGGCTTCGAGGTCGAGCGCGTCGGCGACGGTGAGGTCGGTCTGGCGAGGGCGCTCGAGTGGCTGCCCGACCTCGTGGTCCTCGACATCATGCTGCCCGGTCTGGACGGGCTGGAGCTCTGTCGACGTCTGCGAGCGGTGGCGCCGATCCCGGTCGTCATGCTCACCGCGCGCACCGAGGAGGACGACCGCGTGCTCGGACTCGAACTGGGTGCCGACGACTACGTGACCAAGCCGTTCTCGCCACGTGAGCTGACGGCTCGCATCAAGGCGGTGCTGCGACGCTCGGACGGGCCGGTGCTGGCCGCCACATCCGGGGGCGCCCTGCGGGCCGGTTCGCTCGAGGTGGACCCACGGGCACGCGAGGCCCGTCGCTCAGGGTCGCCGATCCACCTGACGTCGAAGGAGTTCGAGCTGCTCGTCCACCTGATGCGACACCCGCGGCAGGCCTTCGACCGGGCCGAGCTCCTCGAAGCGGTGTGGGGGTGGTCCTACGGAGACGCGGCGACCGTCACCGTGCACGTCCGCCGACTGCGCACCAAGGTCGAGGACGATCCGGCCACCCCACGTCACCTGGTGACGGTGCCGGGCGGGTACAGGTTCGAACCGTGAACCAGAGCGCGGTCCTGGCCGCATCACTCGGCGACACGGTGCAGCTCGTGCTCCTCACGATGCTCGGCGGTGTGCCGGTGGTCCTCGCCGCCGCGTGGTTGGCGAGCCGGCGCCGTGCGTTCGGGGTCCGGCGACAGGCGATGCTCGTGGCGCTCGCCCCGTTGGCCGCCTCGTGGGTGGGCGCGCTGCTGGCCGCTCGGGCGATGTTCCTGTCATCGCACGACATGACGGCCTTCGTCACCATCGCCGTCACGGCCGGGGTGATCGGGGTCGCCGCGGCGTGGGAGCTCGGACGCCGCATACGTCGCGACGCGAGGCGGCTCGAGGAGCTGTCGGCGGAGATCGCGACCGGGGCCGTCCCGGCGCAAGGTCCGGACGCAGCGGTGTCGGAGCTCGGCCGGGTCGGTGACCAACTGGCCGACATGTCGCGACGGCTCGACGAGTCGCACCGTCGCGAGCTCGCGCTCGAGCGCTCACGGCGTGAGCTCGTGGCGTGGGTGTCGCACGACCTCCGATCGCCGCTCGCCGGGATCAGGGCGATGGCCGAGGCGCTCGAGGACGGGATCGTGGACGATCCGGACGACGTCGCACGGTACCTCCGGTCGATCGGTGACGAGACGAACCGCCTCGCCGGGCTCGTCGACGACCTGTTCGAGTTGAGCCGGATCACCAGCGGCACGGTCGGGCTCGAGCCGCAGGCCGTGCCCGTCGAGGAGCTCGTCGGATCGGTGGTGGAGGCGGTCGCCGCGACCGTGCAGGCCCGCGACCTCGACGTGCACTGCCAGCTCGGCGACCGATCGAAGCTGCTCGTCTCCCCGGGGGAGGCGTCCCGGGTCCTGCGCAACCTGCTGGACAACGCGGTGCGCCACACACCGGACGGCGGCACGATCCGCATCGAGGTCGTCTCGGACGGCGACGAGGCGGAGATCTCGGTGATCGACGAGTGCGGGGGCATCCCGCTGCAGGACCTGGAGCGGGTGTTCGACGTCGCCTTCCGCGGTGACGCCGCCCGTCGCCGCGACGACGGCGGGGGCGGGCTCGGCCTCGCGATCGCGAAGGGCCTGGCGGAGGCGCAGGACGGCACGATCGACGTCGCCAACCACGTCGGCGGCTGCTGCTTCACCGTGCGCTTCCCGTTGGCCCACGGCAGGACGCCGTGAGCACCGGTGGTTCAGCCCCGCGCCAGCACCCTCGACATGTCCCGCACGGCCCGCACGGTTCCGCGGACGGTGCCGGTCACCTTCGATCGACCGACGCGCGGGTGGTAGCTCACCGGCACCTCGACGATCGTCCACCCGGCGCCGTCGGCTCGCAGCACCATCTCGAGCGGCCACCCCGAACCCCGGTCGCGGAGCCCGAGCGCCAACAACGACTCGCGCCGTGCCGCTCGCATCGGCCCCAGGTCGGACAACGGCGCCCGGGTGCGGCGGCGGAGCTCCGCGGCGAGCGCACGGTTGGCGAACCGCGCGTGCCAGGGCCACGCCCCTCGCGCCGCCTGCCGTGCGCCCAGGCAGAGGACGTCCTCATCGGAGGAACTGACCGGTTCGGCCACGACGGGGAGCTCCCGCGGATCGAAGCTCGCGTCGGCGTCCATGAAGCACACCACCTCGTCGGTCGCAGCCCGCAAGCCCGCCCAGCACGCAGCACCGAACCCGCGCCGAGGCTCCTCGACGACCTCCGCTCCGAGTCCGCGCGCAACGTCTCCGGTGCCGTCCGTGGAGCCGTTGTCCACCACGATGGCCCGGTACCCCGCGGGCAGCCGCGGCAGCACGAGGGCGAGCGCGTCGGCTTCGTCGAGCGCGGGCAGCACGACGTCGGGCACGATCACGAGTCTCGCAGGCGCGCTCGCTCGTGGAGGCGGCGCTCGTGAGGGTCGTCGTCACCGGCGGCGCCGGCTTCATCGGTTCCCACGTGACGGATCTCCTCGTCCGCCACGGCCACGACGTCGTCGTCGTCGACTCGCTGGATCCTGGCGCGCACACCGCTGCTCCGGACGACCTCCACCCCGACGTCGAGCACCACCGGCGCGACGTCCGCGACGAGGGGCTCTGGCAGAAGGTGCTCCCCGGCGCGGATGCCGTCTGCCACCTCGCCGCCAAGGTGGGGCTCGGCGTGGACTTCGGCGACGCCCCGGAGTACGTGAGCACCAACGACGTCGGCACCGTGGCGATGCTCACGGCGATGCACGACGTCGGCTGGCGCGGCCGACTCGTGCTCTCGTCCTCCATGGTCGTGTACGGCGAAGGTGCCTACGAGTGCGAGGAGCACGGACGGGTTCGTCCACCGCCGAGGTCGATCACCGATCTCGAGGCGGGGCGGTTCGAGCCCCGATGCCCGACGTGCGGGGCGTCGTTGCGTCCGGGCCTCGTCGATGAGACCGCGCCCACCGATCCGCGGAACGTGTACGCGGCCACGAAGCTGCACCAGGAGCACCTCTGCTCCGCCTTCGGTCGCGAGCACGGGCTCCCCGTGTGCGCGCTCCGCTACCACAACGTGTACGGGCCACGGATGCCGCGAGACACGCCGTACTCCGGCGTCGCGAGCGTCTTCCGGAGCAGCTTGGCAGCGGGGCGAGCGCCGCAGGTGTTCGAGGACGGCGGTCAGCGCCGCGACTTCGTCCACGTGTCGGACGTCGCCCGGGCGAACCTGGCTGCGCTCGTCACGTCGACTCCTCACCACGGCCCGCTGAACGTCGCATCCGGGCGACCGGTGACGCTGCTGCGGATGGCGGAGATCCTGACCGAGGCTGACGGCTCGGCACGGCCACCCGTGGTGACCGGCGCGTTCCGCCTCGGGGACGTGCGACACGTGACGGCAGATCCCGCCGCGGCGGCCCGAGCGATCGGCTTCGTCGCCGACATCGATCCTGAGGAGGGGCTGGCGGCGTTCGCTGACGAGCCCCTGCGCGCCGCGGCACGTTGATGTCCGCGCCGACGGGCACCGCTCCAGCGAACTCGTCGCGTGCGGCGATCGAGCGACCCAGGCGGCTGACGATCCTCGCGTTGTCCGGAGCAGGTGCCGTCGTCATCGCCGCCGTGATCTGGGGGCGCAGGCTCGCGGCCGACGGCGTGCACATCTACCTCTCCGCCCCACCGTTCTCCGGGTCGTGGGCGTGGCAGTGGCCTCCTGGCCTGTGGTGGGCGCTCGGCCTGGCTGCGGTCCTCGCCGTCGCGTGGCCGACGACGGCGCGGCGTCTGTCGTGGTGGTGGCTCCTCGTGGCGACCTGGGCGACGGCAGCGTCGTGGGCGGTGACGCTCGCAGGCTCCGCCGGCATCGGAGCCCTCGAGGCGCCCCTGACGACCCGCTACGAGTACCTGCCGTTCGCCAGGGCGGCCGGGTCACCGCGCGCGTTGCTGCAGACGTTCGTCGATCGGCTCGCCTCGGCACCGACCCACGTCCGCGGGCACCCGCCCGGCGCCGTCCTGACCTTCATGGGCCTCGACCGACTCGGCGCCAGCGACCTCACCGTGGCGCTCGTGGTGATCGCGGTCGGCGCATCGGCCGCTCCGGCGGCGCTGATCGCCATGGACCGCGTCGCCGGTCGCCCGGCTGCCCGACGGGCTGCCGTGTTCGTGGGTCTGGCACCGGCCGCGCTCTGGATCGCGACCTCCGTCGATGCGCTGTTCGCCGGCGTCGCCGCCTGGGCGATCGCCGCCGGAGCGGTCGCCGTGACCAGCGACGACCGCCGTCTCGCCCCCCTCGCCGGGGCGACGTCCGGAGTCCTCGCCGGATCGCTCCTCACCATGACCTACGGCGCACCCACCCTGCTCGGACCGCTGTGGGCGCTCGCCGGGTGGGCGCTGATCAGCCGCCGGAGCATCGCCCCGCTCGTCGCCGGTGCCGTCGGGGTCGCCCTGCCGGTCGTAGCGCTGTGGACCGCGGGGTTCGACTGGCCCGGAGCGTTCGCGGCGACCCACGACGCCTACCGCAGCGGCGTGGCGTCCGAACGGCCCGGGACGTACTTCCTCGTCGCGAACGTCGCGGTGTTCGCCGTCGCCGCCGGGCCGGCCGCCGTCGCAGGAGCGACCCACCTCCGGGATCGACGGACGTGGCTCCTCGTCGGCGGCGCGATCGGCGGTGCGCTGGTCGCGGACCTGTCGGGCCTCTCCAAGGGGGAGGTGGAGCGCATCTGGTTGCCGATGGTGGCGTTCTCCCTCCTCGCCACGTCGGCGATCCGCGGGATCGGCGTCCGGCGCGGCTGGCTCACGGCGCAACTCGGTCTTGCCATCGTGCTCCAGGCATGGCTCCGCTCTCCCTGGTGAGCAGACGAGGTGCCCACGTCGGCGGTGACCGGCCGTCGGATCGGGGCGCGCGGCTGGATGTGATGGATCGGTGAGGGTCCGGTTCGGGAACGACGAGGTCGATTGACGTCCTGCAGCCGTGCTGTCAGCGTCGGACCGAGGCCACCGCGCGGCGATCGATGCATCCGCGACGGACCGCGACGTGGTCGAGAAGGAGGATCGCCATGACCTGCTCCCCGACGGCTCGGACGGCGAGTCGACGGCACGGGCCGCGGCAGCAGGGACGTCGGCGATCGGCGATCGTCGCGGCGGCGATCGGTCTGGGACTCGCTGTGCTCGCGGGTGCGTGCAGCAGCGGACGCTCGTCGTCCTCGGGTGCCCCCGGCACGTCACCCACGTCCGCCGTGGGGGTTGCGGGCTCCTCGCGGCACCCCGACATCGTGTTCATCCTCACGGACGATCTGTCGTGGAACCTGATCACCCCGGAGATCGCCCCGCACATCGTCGAGCTCGAGCGGCGCGGCGAGACGTTCGACCACTACGTCGTGGCCGACTCGTTGTGCTGCCCCTCGCGCTCGACCATCTTCACCGGGCTCTATCCGCACGACACCCACGTCGTCACCAACCTGCCGCCCGACGGCGGCTACTCGAAGTTCCGGTCCGAGCACCTCGACACCCGGACGTACGCCGCCGCGCTCCACGACGCCGGGTACCGGACCTCGATGCTCGGCAAGTACCTCAACGGCTACGGCACCAAGAACGGCGACGACCACGCCGGGCAGGCCATGACCCCGACGGGGGCACCGGTCCCGCCGGGCTGGACCGACTGGCACGTCAGCAACAACACCGGATACGCCGAGTACGACTTCCTGCTCAACGACAACGGGACGATCAACCGCTACACCGGCGACGACGACTACGGCGTCGACGTCATCAACCGCGACACGCAGTCGTTCATCACCGCCAACCACGACGCTCCGTTCGTGGTGGAGGCAGCGACGTTCGCACCGCACGCGCCGTACACACCCGCCACCCGCAACGCGGATGACTTCCCCGGCCTGACGGAGCCACGGGACCCCTCCTTCGACGCGCAGAACGTCGACCCACCCACCTGGCTCGGCCAGCGGCCCCCGCTCCGGCCGAAGCAGGTCGACACCATCGACGCCAGCTACCGCAAGCGCGCGCAGGCCGTGGAGTCCGTGGACAAGCTCCTGGCCGACACGGAAGCCACCCTCGCCGAGGAGCACCTGACGGACGACACCTACATCGTGTTCAGCTCCGACAACGGCTACCACCTCGGTCAGCACCGCCTCGCCCGCGGCAAGCAGACCGCCTTCGACACCGACATCCGCGTCCCGCTCATCGTCGCCGGCCCCGGCGTCCCCCACGCTGCGACGATGCACCAGGTCGTGCAGAACACCGACCTCGCGCCGACCATCGAGCAACTCGCCGGCGTCACGGGGCCGGCAGCCGTCGACGGCACCAGCATCGAACCGCTCCTGCACCCTCGCACCACGACGCCATGGTGGCCGACGGTCGCGCTGGTCGAGCACCAGGGAGGTGACAGCTCGACCGACCCCGACTTCGAGGGCGGCGGCAGCAACCCCACCACCTACGAGGCGATCCGGATCTCGGCGGCCCACCTCCCGGGCTTCACGGGACCGGTCGAGGCGACCTACGTCGAGTACGCCGACCCGCAGCACGAGCTCGAGTTCTACGACCTCGCGACGGACCCCTACGAGCTCACCAACGCCGCGGCGCAACTCACGGCCGCACAGCGGACGGAGCTCCATGAGGTGCTGACGCACCTCGTCGGCTGCCACACGGCTGCGACCTGCACCTCCGCCCGCCGACCGTCTGGCTCCTAGCCGGTCGCACCCCCGGGATCGTGAGGCGCCCGGCGGACGGGGCATGCTTCCCGCATGCGCTCCACGCCGTCGCGGGACCAGTGGCTCGTCGCGGGCCAGGAGCTCCTCCGGCGCGGCGGCATCGGCGCGGTGAAGCTCTCCGGGCTGACCGCCGAGCTCGGACTGACCACCGGCAGCTTCTACCACTCGTTCCCCAACATGGCCGGCTACCTCGACGAGCTCGCCCGCTTCTACGGCTCCGAGCAGCCGCACGCGCTGCTCGAGTCGATCGACGACGAGGACCCCCGCCGACGGCTGCGACTGCTGTACGAGCTCTCGATGCGCGCCCAGCGCGGCTCCCTCGACACGGCGATGCGCGACTGGGCGGCCGGACACGCCGGCGCCGCGGAAGCGGTGCGGGAGGCGGACGCCGTGCTGCTGCGCTTCGTCGAGCGGGCGTTCCTCGACATGGGCTGCGACGAGCCAGGCGCCCGCGTGCGGGCCCAGCTGTTCGCGTCCGCCGGCGTCGCCCGACTCACGCCGCCGTGGCCGCTCGCCCCCGACCCGTTCGACGCCTTCCTCGACGCCCTCGCCCCCTGACCGTCGACGCTCCCCACCGGTTCCGTCCGACGGAGCGGCGGAGACAGACCGCTCGTCCGAGGACCGGGGTTCAGACCATGTCGGTCGGGCGGAGCTCGAAGCCGAGCGCATGACGACCGGCGAGCTCGGCGGTGCGATCCCAGTCGAAGATGACGTGGCCCTTGAGCACCTCGACGTCCCGCTGCAGCCGCTGCAGCGGCGACGCGCTCAGGTAGACGCTCGCGCCCGCGCCCTCCGCGACCGTGCCGATCACGTGGCGACTCGCGCGGACGGTGGCCGCGGCGGTCAGGCGGCACGCGACGCGCAGGTCCTCGTCCGCGCCCGGCCCGTCGACGGCACACGCGGCGGCGAGCTCGGCGAGCGCCGCGTCCCACCGGACCCGGGCGGCGCGGAGGTCGCTCATCGCCGTCGCGAGGCGGACCTGCGCGGCAGGCTGCTCGCGGGCCTTGTCGCCGAACGAGTAGGCGAGGACCCGCTCCTCGAGGCGGGCCCTGTAGAGATCGACGGCAGCCTCCGCCGCGCCGAGGGCGGGCGCGGAGGCGACGAGCGCGAGCACCGGTGGCACCGGGTGGCGCGCCATGCCGTCGCCCTCGACCCCGTCGACGGTCAGGAGGAGCTCCCGCGCGTCGATGGTGAACCGCTCCGGCACGAGGACGTCCTCGATCCGCACCGTGTTGCTCCCCGTGGCGCGCATCCCGGAGGTGGCCCACACGTCGTCGACCGCGACGTCGGCCACCGGCAGCGCGAGGAAGCGGGTGGAGAGCTCGGGCTCGACCTGCACGGCGTGCACGAGCACCCAGTCGGCGTGCTCGATCCCGGTCGCCCACTCCCAGGTGCCGCTGACGACGTACCCGCCGTCTGCCGGCGTGATCGAGCCCGTGGGCGCGAGCGGCGCGGCGGCGAGCGGCATCGACGTCCCGAACAGCTCGACGTGCGCGCCGACCGGCAGGCGCGACAGCAGCCAGCCGTGCAGCTGGAGGAACGAGATCGTCCACGCCGACGCGACGCACCCGTGCGCCATCAGCCGCGCGCCGTTGGCGAGCGACTCGATGCCGAGGCCGTGCCCGCCGATCGAGGTCGGGGTGCTGCAGCGCAACACGTCGGCGGCGTCGACGGCCGCGAGCGTGGCGCTCGGGAGGCGACGGAGCTCCTCGGCCTCGGCAGCGTGCTCGGCCAGGACGGCGGCGAGCTCCGCGCTGGCCTGCAGGTGGCCCTCGTGGTCGAGCGGGATGGGTGGCATGATGGCCTTCACATAAGTTCACTTATGGTCGGGCGGCAAGCACGATCTGGGCCACGCATCTGGCCCGGCCGCGTCCGGACCGGTGGGCGACCCGCACGGGCGGGACCGACGGCGAAGGAGATCGGGATGGCAGCGCAGGACCGCATGGAGATCACCGGGGTGAGCCACCTCGCGCTGGTCTGCAGCGACATGGCCAGGACGGTCGAGTTCTACGAGCAGGTGCTCGGGTTCCCGCTCGTGAAGACGATCGAGCTGCCCGCGGGGATGGGCCAGCACTTCTTCTTCGACATCGGCGGCACCGACAGCCTCGCCTTCTTCTGGTTCCCCGACGCCCCCGACGGCGTGCCGGGCATCTCCGCCCCGGCCGCCCGTCCCGACAACGGCGACCTCACCTCCGCCGTCGGCTCGATGAACCACATCGCGTTCCAGGTGTCGGGCGACAAGATCGACGAGTACCGCGAGCGCCTCGTGGCCGCGGGCGTCGAGTGCTCCACCGTGGTCAACCACGACGACTCGGAGTGGACGGTCAGCGAGGACCTGCACCCCGGCGTGTACGTGCGGTCGGTGTACTTCCAGGACCCCGACGGCATCCTCCTGGAGCTCGCGGCCTGGACGAAGGACGGCTTCGACGCCTCCGACGTCCGCCACGCGCCGGCCACGGCCTCGAGGGAGCGGGTGGCCGCCCCGGTCCCCGCCGCCACCGGGGGTCAGGCCTGATGGGGCGCCTCCGACAGGTCGCCCGTGCGGAGACCGACGACCCCGTGGTGAACGCGATGTACGACCTGCTGTTCGGCAAGGGGGTCGACCCGGTCGCCGACGGCAGGATGGGCACCGCCACCGGCAGCGAGGGCGACTGGTGGACCACGTACGCGCTGTCGCCCGACATCATGGAGCACGCCGTCGCGGGGTTCGTGCTGTACCGCAGCCCCGACCGCCAGCTGGACCCCGTCCAGCGCGAGCTCGCGCAGTCCCGCATCGGCTGGGCGGTGGGCTCGAAGTTCGTGTACTCGCAGCACGTCCAGGCCCTGCGCGGGCTCCACGCTGACGCCGACAAGATCCGCGACCTCCCGAACTGGCAGACCTCCGACGCCTACACGCGCGCCGAGCGCGCCGTGATGGCCTACGCGGACGCGATCGCGCTCGACGGAGGTCGCGTCAGTGACGAGCTCTTCGCCACCCTTCGCGAGGAGCTCTCCGACGAGCAGGTCTTCGAGCTCACCTACATCAGCGCCATGTACCTCCAGCACGCGGTCGTCACCCGCGCCCTGCGCCTCGAGTGGGACGACCGGCCCGAGCACGTGCAGGAGGTCGACCCGCCGGAGGACTTCGACGCCGACCACTACGTGTCGGTGGGCTCCGACCAGGGGTCCAAGCAGCAGCTCCGCGACCTGCGCGCCGGCGACGCGGGGCAGTGATCGCGTGACCGCCGCGCTCTCCGACCTGCGCGTCGTCGAGATGGGCCAGCTGCTGGCCGGTCCGTTCTGCGGGCAGCTGCTCGCGGACTTCGGCGCCGACGTCATCAAGCTCGAGCCGCCCGGCCAGGGCGACCCGATGCGGGAGTGGGGTCGGGAGAAGGCCGACGGCCGGTCGCTGTGGTGGCCGGTGGTGGCCCGCGGGAAGCGCTCGGTCACGATCAACCTGCGCGAGGCCGCGGGCCAGGACCTCGCCCGCCGGCTGATCTCCGAGGCCGACGTGCTGGTCGAGAACTTCCGGCCCGGCACGCTCGAGCGCTGGGGGCTGGACCCTGCGGACCTGATGGCGGCGAACCCGCGGCTGATCGTCGTGCGCGTCTCCGGCTACGGCCAGACCGGCCCCTACGCGTCCCGTCCGGGCTACGGCGCGATCGGCGAGGCGATGGGCGGGCTGCGGGCCGTCATCGGGGAGCCCGACCGGCCGCCCGCCCGGGCCGGCATCTCGATCGGCGACACCCTCGCTGCCACGTTCGCGTGCGTCGGCTGCCTCGTCGCGCTGCACGCGCGCTCGACCACCGGCAGGGGGCAGATCGTCGACTCCGCCCTCTACGAGGCCGTGCTCGGCGTCATGGAGTCGCTCATCCCGGAGTACACGATCAGCGGGTACGTCCGACCGCGGACCGGCTCGGTGCTCCCCAACGTCGCGCCCGCCAACGCGTACCCGACCTCCGACGGCGAGCACCTGATCAGCGGCAACCAGGACACGGTGTGGCGCCGGCTCGCCGAGGCGATGGGACGGCCGGAGCTCGGCGACGACGAGCGGTTCGCGACCCACAGCTCCCGAGGCGCCAACCAGGCGGAGCTCGACGCGCTGATCGGCGAGTGGACCGCGACGATGACCTCGGCCGACCTCGAGGCGCTGCTCAACGAGCACAGCGTGCCCAACGGGAAGATCTTCACCGCACCCGACATGCTCGTCGACGCCCACTTCGCCGCCAGGGAGGCCGTCGTCCGGCTGGCGCACCCGCAGCTCGGCGAGTTCGCGATGCAGAACGTGGTGCCCAAGCTCTCGGACACACCCGGCGAGATCCGCTGGGTGGGACCCGAGCTCGGCGAGCACACCGACGAGGTGCTCGGGGAGCTCCTGGACCTCGACGACGACGCCCGGGCCAAGCTGCGCGACGCCGGGGTCATCTGAGCCGTCGGAGTGCGGGCCGCGCGGAGCGATCGCGGTCACGCGGTCAGCGTGCCGCGCAGCACGCTGTTGCCCGAGTGCGCCGGACCGGCCCCCTCCTGCTGCACGGAGACGTCCACGACGTCGAAGCGGGACGTGTCCGTGCCCGCTGGGAGGTCGACGTACGTCGCGACGTCGCTCCGGGGTTCGTGCATGCTGGCCACGGAGACCGGGGCACCCCCGGCGGGGTCCAGGAGCCACATCTCGTAGTAGCTGCCGGGCGCGAGCGTCGGCAGGTCGTGCATGTCGACGTGGAGACGTCGTCGTCCGCCGTCCTGCACGACGTCGACCCGTCCGCCGGCCCGGCCGACCGGCGCGC
>JAEVZA010000156.1 GCA_023392475.1 Actinomycetes bacterium
GGGCCGAGCGCTCCGAGGCCCGCGTGCGGCGCACCGGCCGCCCGCGCGCCTGAGCCCCGGCGCCGCCCCGGATGGACCTCTCCGTCAACGGGCTGCGCGTCGCGTCCGTCCTCGCCCGCCACCTGCCGCGGCCGGTGACCACCGCCGCGTCCCGGGGACTCAGCGCGGCGGTGGCACGCACGTCGCACGACCAGCGCCTGATCGCCACGCGGAACCTCCGGCGCGCCCTCGGCCCCGACGTGCCGCCGTCGGTGATCGACGCGAAGGTGCAGCAGGTCTTCCACTCGTACGCCCGGTACTGGGTCGACTCGCTGCGCCTGCCGTCGCTGTCGGTCACCGAGGTCGCCCGCGGCTTCACCGCCGAGGGCGGGGAGCACATCGAGGCGAGCCTCGACCGGGGCGTCGGCCCGATCCTGGCGCTGCCCCATCTCGGCGGCTGGGAGTGGGCGGCGCGCTGGCTGCACTCCGTGCGGGGCTGGGAGGTGGCCGCGGTCGTCGAGCAGCTCGAGCCGCCGGAGCTCTACGAGTGGTTCCTCGACTTCCGCCGCGAGCTCGGCATGCACGTCATCCCGCTCGGCCCGTCGGCCGGCTCCGAGTCCGCCAGGGCGCTCGCGGACGGGCGGATCATGTGCCTGCTCTGCGACCGGGACCTCTCGGGCACCGGCATCGAGGTGGAGTTCTTCGGCGAGCGGACCCGGCTGCCGGGCGGGCCGGCGCTGATGGCGCTCCGCTCCGGGTCGCCGCTCTTGCCCACCGCCGTCTACTTCGACGGCCCGCGGTGCCACGCCGTCGTGACGGCGCCGCTCGACACCGAGCGGCACGGCAAGCTCCGGGACGACGTCCAGCGCGTCACCGAGGACCTGGCCGCGGCGCTCGAGCGGCTCATCCGGCGGGCGCCCGAGCAGTGGCACCTCCTGCAGCCGAACTGGCCGAGCGACTACGAGGCGCTCGGGAAGCCGGTCCCGGGATGAGCCCGGCCGACGGCACCGCGGCGACCGCCCTCTAGTGTCACCGCCCGTGCGCATCGGGATCGTCTGCCCCTACAGCCTGACCATGCCCGGTGGCGTGCAGGGCCAGGTCCTGGCGCTGGCCCGCTCGCTGCGGGCGCGGGGGATCGAGGCCCGCGTGCTGGCCCCGTGCGACGGGCCGCCGCCCGAGCTGTTCGTGACGCCGCTGGGCAACAGCGTGCCGACCGCGTCCAACGGGTCGATCGCGCCGATCGCCCCCGACCCGCCCGCGCAGTTCCGCACGATCCGGGCGCTCTGGGACGAGGGCTTCGACGTCGTCCACCTGCACGAGCCGCTCGCCCCCGGCCCGACGTTGACGGCGCTGCTCCTGAAGCCGGCGCCGCTCGTCGGCACCTTCCACGCCGCCGGTGCGCAGCCCGCCTACACCGCGATGAGCGGTGCGGTGCGGTGGGGCGCCTCGCGGCTCGACGTGCGCGTCGCCGTCTCCGACGACGCCCGCGAGCTCGCGGCCACGCACCTGGGCGGCGAGTACCGCACGCTCTTCAACGGCATCGAGGTGGCGCGGTTCGCCTCCGCCGAGCCGTGGCCGACCGACGGCCCGACCGTGCTGTTCATCGGACGGCACGAGCCGCGCAAGGGGCTCGAGGTGCTGCTCGAGTCCGTGCCGTCGCTGCCGTCCTCGGCGCGGGTGTGGGTGGCCGGCACCGGTCCGGCGTCCGAGGAGCTGCGGGCCCGGCACACGGACCCGCGCATCGAGTGGCTCGGCCGGATCGACGACGTCGAGCGCGACCGCCGGATGGCGGCGGCGACCGTGTTCTGCGCCCCGTCGCTCGGCGGCGAGTCCTTCGGCGTCATCCTGCTCGAGGCGATGGCGGCCGGCGCCCCGGTCGTGGCGAGCGACATCCCGGGGTACACGAAGGTGGCCACGGCCGAGGGGCCCGACGGCATCGTGCCGGCCGTGCCGGCGGCCCGGCTCGTGCCGGTCGGTGACCCGGCGGCGCTGGGCGTGGCGCTGGCCGAGGTGCTCGGCGACGCCGCGACGGCGGACGCCCACCGGTCGGCGGGCCGGGCCCGGGCGGCGTCGTTCGACATGGAGCGGCTGACCGACGCGTACGTCGGGATCTACGAGGAGCTCGCCGGCCGCTGAGCCGGTTCCGGATCCGGGCGCCGGCGCGGGTACCGTTCGGGCGATGCAGCAGCGCAGCGCCTTCGAGCTGGCGTCCGAGCGGGTCGTCCGGGCCCTCGCCCTCTTCGGCGTCCTGCCGGGCATGGTCGTGGCCGTCGTGGTGGCGCTGCTCGCCGGTCCCGTCCTCGGCCTGCTGGCCCTCGTCGTGGTGGCCGTCGCCTGGGCGGTCGTCGTCGTCCTCCGGGCCCGCGGCGGGTTGGATCGGGTGCTGCGCAGCACCGGCGCCCACCCCGTCGGCGAGGACGACTTGCCCCGCTGGCACAACGTCGTCGAGGGCATGAGCGTGACGAGCGGCGTCGGCGGCTCGGAGCTGTGGGTCCTCGAGCAGGAGCACGCCAACGCCCTGAGCGTCGCCGACCGGGACCGCTCCGCGCTGATCGTCACCCGGGGGCTCGTCGAGGGGCTCTCGGTGGTGGAGCTCGAGGCGGTGGCGGCCAACCTCATGGGCCGCGTCCGGGACGGCTCGGCCCGCTACGGCACGGTCACCGTCGGCCTGCTCGGCCCGTTCCTCGGGAAGCTCGACCAGGCCGGCCGCCTCGTCGCCGACGGCCTGGGGGACCAGCGCTCCGTGCGCTCGGACCTCGTCGCCGTCGACATGACCCGGTACCCGCCGGGCATGGCCGCCGCCCTCGAGGCGATGGCCCGCATCGGCACGGTCGTCCCGGGCACCGACCCGACCACGGCGCACCTGTGGGTGGCGCCGGTCGTGGAGGGCGAGGTCGGCGTCGACCCGGCGGTCGCGGAGACCGCCCAGCAGCCGCTGTCGTACCGCATCGCGCTCCTTCAGGAGCTCTGAGCACGCCGCCCGGGGCCGGGATCGCCGCCCCGCGGGTGGCGCCGGTCACGCCCGTCCGGGGGTTTCCCGCTTCCGGTCGGCGCGGGGTGCGTCGGTAGACTGGCGGCATGTCGCAGGCAGCCCCCGACCAGCCCACGAGCCCACCGCACGAGACGGGGTCGCAGCTCGTGAAGCGCGGCCTCGCCGAGATGCTGAAGGGCGGCGTCATCATGGACGTCGTCACCGCCGAGCAGGCCAAGGTGGCCGAGGACGCCGGGGCCTGCGCCGTCATGGCGCTCGAGCGGGTGCCGGCCGACATCCGGGTCGACGGCGGCGTCGCCCGCATGAGCGACCCGGTGATGATCCAGGGCATCCAGGAGGCCGTGACCATCCCGGTCATGGCGAAGGCCCGGATCGGCCACTTCGTGGAGGCGCAGATCCTCGAGGCGCTCGGCGTCGACTACGTCGACGAGTCCGAGGTGCTCACCCCGGCCGACGAGGCCCACCACATCGACAAGTGGGCGTTCACCGTCCCGTTCGTGTGCGGCGCCACCAACCTCGGCGAGGCGCTCCGGCGGATCTCCGAGGGTGCGTGCATGATCCGCTCGAAGGGCGAGGCCGGCACCGGCAACATCGTGGAGGCCGTGCGGCACCTCCGCTCGATCACGGGCGACATCCGCAAGCTGACGCAGGCCGACGGCCCGGAGCTGTTCGAGTGGGCGAAGCGCCTCCAGGCCCCGCTGCCGCTCGTGCAGGAGGTCGCCGAGACCGGCACGCTGCCCGTGCCGCTGTTCTGCGCCGGCGGCATCGCCACCCCGGCCGACGCCGCGCTCGCCATGCAACTCGGCGCGCAGGCGGTGTTCGTGGGCTCGGGCATCTTCAAGTCCGACGACCCGGCGCCGCGGGCGAAGGCGATCGTCGAGGCCACCACGCACTACGACGACCCCCACATCCTCGCGAAGGTGAGCCGTGGCCTCGGGGCGCCCATGACCGGCATCGGCATGGACGAGCCCCACGTGAAGCTGGCCGACCGCGGTTGGTGAGCCCGGCCGCGGCCGCGGGCCCGTGCACGGCGGTGGGCCCGTGAAGGTCGGCGTCCTCGCGCTCCAGGGCGCGTTCGGGCTGCACGTCGGCGTCCTCTCGTCGCTCGGCGCCGCCGCCGTCGAGGTGCGCCGGCCGGAGCAGCTCGACGACCTCGACCGCCTGGTCGTCCCCGGCGGCGAGTCGACCACGATGTCGATGCTGGCCGAGCGCTTCGGCCTGCTGGCGCCGCTGCGGGACTTCTGCGCGTCGGGGCGGCCCGTGTTCGGGACCTGCGCGGGGGCGATCCTGCTGGCCTCGGAGATCCTCGACGGGCGGGACGACCAGCACTGCCTGGGCGCCGTCGACGTGTCCGTGCGCCGCAACGGCTTCGGCCGCCAGGTGGACTCGTTCGAGGCCGACGTGGAGGTCCCGGCGCTGGCCGGGGCGGGCCTCGGCGACGCCCCGTTCCACGCCGTCTGCATCCGGGCGCCGGTCATCGAGCGGACCGGCCCGGGGGTCGAGGTCCTGGCCTCGGTCGACGGCCGACCCGCGCTCGTGCGGGACGGCGCGATCATGGTGGCCATCTTCCATCCAGAGCTGGCGGGTGACGTCCGCCTCCACGAGCTCTTCCTCCGCTGACGCGGGGCCGGGGAGCGAGTCGGAACAGGAGCAACATGTCCGGGCATTCCAAGTGGGCCACGATCAAGCACAAGAAGGGCGCCGCGGACGCCAAGCGGGGGAAGCTCTTCGCCAAGCTGATCCGCCAGGTCGAGGTGGCGGCGCGCAACGGCGGCGGCGACCCCGACATGAACCCGACGCTGCGCACGATGTTCCAGAAGGCGCGGGATGCGTCGGTGCCGATGGACACGATCGAGCGCGCCATCAAGCGCGGCACGGGTGAGCTCGAGGGCGTCACCTACGAGGAGGTCAGCTACGAGGGGTACGCCCCGCACGGCGTGGCCGTGTACGTCGAGGCGCTGACCGACAACCGCAACCGGACCGGCCCCGAGGTGCGCTCCGTGTTCTCGAAGCTCGGTGGGTCGATGGCGGAGCCGGGTGCCGTGGCGTGGCAGTTCGAGCGCAAGGGCCTGATCCTCGTGCCGGCGTCCGTCGACGAGGACGAGCTGATGATGGCGGCGCTCGACGCGGGCGCGGACGACGTGACCGGTGGCGACGAGCACTGGCAGGTCACCTGCGAGGCGCAGCTCACCGCGGCGGTGCGCCAGGCGATCGAGGAGGCGGGCATCGCCGTCGACTCGTCCGACCTCACGATGCTGCCCACGTCGACGGTCGAGCTCGACTCGGTCGAGGCGGCGAAGGGCGTGCTCCGGCTCATCGACGCGCTCGACGACCACGACGACGTGCAGGACGTGTTCACGAACATGGACGTCCCCGACGACGTCCTCGCCGCCATCGAGGCCTGACCGGGTGCTGGCCGTGGGCGCTGCGGCGCCCGACTTCGACCTCCCGGGGGTGGACGGCCGCACCGGCGACTTCCGGCGCTGGTCGCTGCACGGGTTCGAGGGGCAGCCCGTGGTGCTGCTCTTCTACCCGGCCGACGGGTCGCCGGTCTGCATGCGGCAGCTGGCCGCGTACACCGAGGGCATCGGCGCGTTCGACACGCTCGAGGCGCAGGTGCTGGCGATCTCGGCGCAGTCGCCGGAGTCGCACCTGGCGTTCGCCGAGCGCAACGGCGGGTTCGGGTTCCCGATGCTGTCCGACACGGACAAGTCGGTGGCCCGGGCTTACGGTGTGCTCGGGATGCTCGACCTGTACCGCCGGTGCACGTTCGTGGTCGGCGCCGACGGGCGCGTGGCGTACTCGCACCGCTACGTCGGACCGGGGCTCGGGTACCGGCCGGTGGAGGAGCTGGTCGCCACCGTCGCCGCCCTCACGGCGTAGCCCTGGGGTGCCCAGGAAATAGGGGTCCTCAGTCCGCCCGCGGGCGAAATAGGGGTCCTCGATCTCGTTTCACGAGCTCTGACCGCCGCAGATCTCGAGCGCGCGGCGGATCTGGTCGGCGACGGCACCCCGGTCGCGCAGGTGCCGCCACGTGAAGTGCAGCCCGGTCCAGCCCTGCAGCGTGATGAGGTTGTCGCGCCAGCGATCCCGGTGGAACGCGTGCTCGGTGCCGTGGACGCCGAACCCGTCGCCCTCAAGGAAGAGGTGCACATCGGGGTAGGCGAGGTCGAGGCGGAAGTCCTCTCCGTCCGCGGAGACACGGTGCTGCCGGACGGGCTCGGGCAGATCGAACTCCCGGATGAGGTCGAGGAGCTCCAGCTCGAGGCGGCTCTCGGCCGGAGCGCTGCCGGGCAGCAGCTCCCGGAGCAACTCGCCGATCGGGCCGGCGCCGCGGCGGCCCTGGCGGGAGACGAGCCGGTACTCGACCGCCAGGCGATCGAGGTGCGTGAGGCGGCGGTGGAGCGCCACGTGGACGGCGTGCCGGAGCTCCTCGACCCCGATGACCTGACCGAGGTCGACCAGCGTGCGGGTGGGATCGGTGACCCGGATGCCGTCGACCGTCACGGTCCTGGCCAGCGGGAGGTCGCGGCTCCGGTGCACGACCACACCGTCGAACTCGTGGGCGCACCAGCTGTGGACGGTGACCTCCGGCTTCGGCGGGCGACGCTCGAGCACGCCGTGGACCTCGCCGGCCGACCGGTGCGACCCGACCCCGCCGGTGCGCCACGTGGCGGCGAGCAGCGACTGCCTCGCCGTGACCGGGGCGCCGGTGACCCGGTAGACGCCGGTGCCCAGGCGGATGGCGCGGCCCTGCCGGACCCGTCGGGCGATCTGCTGGCGCGACAGACCGAACCGGATGCCGTCGTCGTAGCGGTAGAGGCCGTGGTGCTCGCGGGCGAAGCGGATCAACCGGTCATCGGGTCGCAGGTCCACGCGACGGACTGCACCACGGGGCGCACCCGACGTCAGCGGGGATCGGTACCCGGTCGCCGGCGCGCGTCGCGCGATCCACCGGTTCTGCGGCGCTCAGAGCTCGCAGAACGAGATCGAGGACCCCTCTTTCCCCAGCGGGCGGACTGAGGACCCCTATATCTCGGAGCGGGGCTACTGGGCGACGCCGAGGAGCCGGGCGCGGGTCACGGAGCGCACGCCGCGGTGGAGGCTGAACGCGGCGATGATCCACGCCACCCCACCGACGATCCACCCCGCGGTGCCCGAGCTGCCGAGCAGCGTGCCCGTCGACTGCGCGTACGCGATGCCGATGAGCGGCAGCGTGATCAGCCCCGACGCCTGCTGCGCCGCGGCGGTCGACTTCACCCGTGCCGACAGCCGCAGCACGAGCGACAGCGTCAGCAGCAGGAACGGCGGGATGATCCAGAGCATCATCACCCACCACTGCGTCGTCGGGAAGAACCAACCGCCCGCCTTCGGGCCGACGATCAGGTTCACGATCATCGCGTAGCAACCGAAGCCGACGAGCGTCGTGATGTAGCCCGGCACGAAGCTGGCGAACAGCTTGCCGAGGTAGATCTCCCGCACGGAGGCGGGGGAGTGGGCGAGGAACTCGCCGGTGCCGCGCTCGCGCTCGCCCACGAGCGTGGCGGCGCCCACCGCGGTCGAGATCGTCAGGGGCACGACGACGGCGACGGGTGCGAACAGGTACACCGCCAGGGCGAACGCCGTGCGGCCCTCCGGCGAGCTGCCCTTGATCTGCGCCTGCGCGGACGGCGGGAGGATCTTCAGCGCCTGCGACGCCTGCTGCACGACGTCGATGCTCCCGATCCGGGTGATCACCAGCAGGAGGATCGTCGGGATGACGACGAAGAACATCGAGCCGAGCAGCGCCATCGGGATCCAGTAGTCCTTCGACTGCACCAGCTGGCGGAGGTCCGTGCGGGCGACGATCCACATGCGACGGCGGTTGAACTCGCGGGCCGCCCGGCTGCGGTGGTCGCGCCGGCGGCGCGCCGGGGCCGCGGGCGCGGCCGTCTGCGAGGAGGGTGCGGTGGCGG
>JAEVZA010000329.1 GCA_023392475.1 Actinomycetes bacterium
GCGGTCGCCACCGGCGGTGTCGCGCTCCTGCTCGGCGCCGTCCTCCTCCGGACGATCGGCTGGTCGGCGGTCGAGCCGCTCCCGGTCGTGCTGCTGGGTGTCGGCTCCGGGCTCGTCGCCGCGCACCCCCGGCCCGGGCCGATGCGGTTGCGCTCCCTCGCCCCGCTCGCGCTCGTCCCGCTCCTCCCGTGGGTGGTCTCGTTCGAGTCGTCGCTGGCCGCGCCCGGTCCCGACCCGTTGACGATCCGCTCGGTCGAGTGGCTCCGCGACCACGGCGGCGCCGGGATCGTCAACGGGGTCGAGAACTGGTGGTACACCCACCACCCGCCGCCGGTCGGCGGGACACCCCACGAGCTGACCCGTCGACCGACGACGACGAGCACCACCCCGACCACGTCGGGGGACGCAGGGACGCCCGCCGCCGGAGCGCCGTCGCTGCCCGCACCGGCGATCGGGCTCGCCCCGGTCCCGTCACCGGTGCAGCCGCCGCTGCCGGGCGAAGGCTCGTGGACCGTCACCGCCGGCACGCCGGAGCACCCCGCGGTGGCCACCACGCTGGTCCGGGCCGACGCCGTGCACACGAGCGTCGTGGTGGGCGTGATGCGCATCGACCCGCGGCTGGCCCGGCTCGCGTTGGTCTCCGGCACGGAGCAGCCCGACGGCAGGACGTCGTCGGGTGGCGAGGTGCCGGCGGCCATGCGACCGACGGTCCTCGCCGCGTTCAACGCGGGGTTCCGCATGAAGGAGGCGGCCGGTGGCTGGTTCGGCGAAGGCCGCACCGCGGTGCCGCTGCGCGACGGCGCCGCCTCCCTCGTCCTGTTCGACGACGGACGGGCCGACGTCGGCATCTGGGGCCGCGACG
This sequence comes from Actinomycetes bacterium, assembly GCA_023392475.1. Lineage (GTDB taxonomy): Bacteria > Actinomycetota > Acidimicrobiia > Acidimicrobiales > Microtrichaceae > JAEVZA01. Next base: position 863 of record JAEVZA010000329.1, read on the forward strand.
ACCGGATGCAGGCGCACGTCACCGGGGTCCGCCAGAACCTCGCGCTGCTGATCGACGGGGGACGCCTCGTCCCCGGCACCAACTCCTCGGACAGCCCGCTCTGGGGCAAGACGCTCGGGCACAAGGTGCTGGTCCCCCGGTCCGGCGTGGGCGTCACGGCCGACGGCGAGATCATCTACGTCGGCGGCCCCGCCCTGTCCATCGAGACGCTGGCTCGCACGCTCCTGGCCGCCGGCTGCGTCCGGGCGATGGAGCTCGACATCAACAACCAGTGGGTCGAGGCGGACACCTTCCAGCCCGGGCCCGGCGGACCGGTCGGCACGAAGCTCGTGGACACGCTCCACTACCCGGCCGACCACTACCTCCGCCCGCAGAGCCGCGACTTCATCGCCGTCAGCGCCGCCCCCACCACCGCGCCCACGCGCGGCTGACCTCAGGCGCCGAGCAGGGCCGGGAGGTCGGCGTGGTCGTCGACGACGTGGTCGGCCTCGGGCGCGTCGTCGCCGACGTCGTCCGCGAGCCCGCGGTACCGCACGCTGATCCAGCCGGCGGCGCGCGCCCCGGCCACGTCCGTGCGGAGCAGGTCGCCGACGTGCGCGGTGCGCGCCGGCAGCGGGTCGCCGAGGCCGGTCGCGGCGTGCTCGAACATGCGGCCGTCGGGCTTGTACTGCCCGACCTCGTCGGAGAACGACCAGTGGTCGAAGTGCTGCAGCAGCCCGTGGTGGTCGAGGTAGCCGCGCAACGCGGTCGAGGGCGTGAGGCCCACGTCGCAGATGATCCCGATGCGCACGCCGGCGGCGCGGAGCCGCTCCAGGCAACCGGCGATGTTCGGCGCCGGCCGCATGTCCCGCGGGTCCGACCCCACCTCCACCACGCGCGCCATCTCGGCCACGACGTCGTCGCCGACGTCCACGGGCAGGTGCTCGACCGCGGCCCGCACCGACTGGTCGATCGTCACCACGCGCCCGGCCTTCCACCGCCGGTCGAACCACTGCCAGCCGGCCTCCATGGCGGCGGCGAGCTGCTGGTCGGTCACGTCGAGGCCGTGGTCGCCGAGGATCGCGTGCCACCGCGCGGCGCGCTCCGAGCCCGCGGCGCCGTCGGCGACGAGGGTGTTCCAGAAGTCGAAGGTGACGGCGTCGACGACCGGGGCCACGGTGCCGACCGGCTCAGCGGCAGACGCCGTCGGCGCGCGCCGCGTCCGCGCTGGCCTTCGCCACCGACGCGGCGACGGCGGGGTCGAACACCGACGGGATGATGTGCTTCGGCGAGAGGTCCTCGGCCGACACGGTGGTCGCGATCGCGTGGGCCGCGGCCACCTTCATGTTCTCCGTGATCTTGCGGGACCCGGCGTCGAGCGCACCGCGGAACACGCCCGGGAACGCGAGCACGTTGTTGATCTGGTTCGGGAAGTCCGACCGGCCGGTGGCGATCACCGCGGCGACGTCCTGGATCAGCTCGGGCCGGATCTCCGGGTCGGGGTTCGCCATCGCGAACACGACCGGGTCCTTCGCCATGGCCACCACGTCGGCGCGGTTGATGAGGTTCGGACCGGACAGCCCGATGAACACGTCGGCGCCGGGCATCAGCTCCGCGAGCGAGCCCGACAGGCCGTCGGGGTTCGTGTTCTCCGCGAACCACTGCTTCGACCGGTTCAGGTCGTTGCGCCCCGTGTGCACGGCGCCCTGGCGATCGGCGCCGATGATGTTCTGCACGCCTGCGTTCATGAGGATCTTCGAGACGGCGACGCCCGCGGCGCCGACACCGGCGACCACGACCTTGAGGTCGGGCATCTTCTTGTCGACGATCTTCAGCGCGTTCTCGAGCGCCGCCAGGGTGACGATCGCGGTGCCGTGCTGGTCGTCGTGGAAGACCGGGATGTCCATCTCGGCGTCGAGGCGCTCCTCGACCTCGAACGCGCCCGGCGCGGCGATGTCCTCGAGGTTGATCCCGCCGAAGGTCGGCTCGAGCCGCAGCACGGTCTCGATGATCTCGTCGGGGTTCTTCGTGTTGAGACAGATCGGGAACGCGTCCACGCCGGCGAAGTGCTTGAACAGGAGGGCCTTGCCCTCCATCACCGGCATGGCGCCCTCGGGACCGATGTCGCCGAGGCCGAGCACGGCGGTGCCGTCGGAGACGATGGCGACCGTGTTCTTCTTGATCGTGTAGCGGTGCGCCGACGCCGGGTTCTTGGCGATCTCCATGCACACGCGGGCGACGCCCGGGGTGTACGCCATCGAGAGGTCCTCGACGTCCCGCACCGGCGCCAGCGGCAGCACCTCGATCTTGCCGCCCTCGTGCATCTTGAACGTGCGGTCCTCGAACTCGAGGATCTCGATGCCCTCCACGCCCTCGACCGCACCGCGCACCTGGTCCTGGTGGGCCTCGCTCGTGCAGTTGACGACGACGTCCTCGTCGAGCGTCGCGGTCTTCACCTCGAAGCCCTGCAACGCCGAGATGTTGGCCCCGACCTCGCCGATGGCGATGGCGAGGCGGCCCAGCATGCCGGGCTCGTTCTCCATCCGGACGCGGATGCGGACCGAATAGGCGGGAGTCGGGGTGTCTGCCATACGAGGGCCGACGCTACCGCCCGCGCACCCCCCGAGCCGAAGCCGGTTGCGGCGTCAGGGCCCCTCGAAGGCGAACCCGAGGTCCTCCGCGGTCACCAGCGGCTCGTACGGGATGCCGGCGTCGGCGGCCATCGCCGCGCACGTCCCGCCCCGGTCGACGAGCGGCATGATCAGCACCACCTCGGCGCCGATCTCCCGCACCACGTCCACGGCCTCGAACAGCGACGTCCCCCGCGTGACCGTGTCCTCGGTGATCACGACGCGGTCGCCCGGGCGCAGCGCACCCGCCATGCGGCCGGTCACCCCGTGGTCCTTGGCCTCCTTGCGGATGGTGAAGCTGCGCAGGCGCCGGCCCCGCGTCGCACCCACCGCGGCGACGCCGTACGCCACCGGATCCGCCCCCACCGTCAGCCCGCCGATGGCCGTGGCGTCACCGGGGATGGCGGCCAGGGCGGCGTCGGCCACGAGCACCACGCCGTCGGGGTCGCACGCCGTCTGCTTCGAGTCGATGAACCACGAGCTGCGCCGGCCCGACTTCAGCGTGAAGTCGCCGGTGCGGACCGAGTGCTCGAGGAGGTGGGCGACGAGGTCGGGCAGCGGCGGCATGCCCCGACCGTATCCCGGGCGCGGCGTCAGGCCGGGAGGGGGTCCCAGCCGACGAGGCCGTAGCGGTGGAAGTCGCCGATGAAGAAGAACTCGTGCAACCCATAGCCGACGCAGCCCCCCGACGGCCCGCCCGACTCCTCGAAGCGCGCCACCTGGTCGACGAGCCCGAACAGCCGCGCCTGGTCGCGCCCGTAGTCGACGTCGACGCCCTGCACCACGAGCGGCCCCTGGTACATGCCGTGGCGCCAGTCGGGTTCCGTGCCGTAGCCGGTGCCGACCATCAGCCAGCAGTCCATGAGGGGCGAGACGGAGATGTCGAGCGCGCCGCCGGGTGCGTCGGGGAACGACAGCGTCGACCGCCCGATGTGCCGGGTGCCCGGCGTGATCACCACGTCGTGCTCCGGGCGACCGAGCCAGTCGGGCTCGCGGTCGGGGTCGGCCCAGATGCGCACCGCCTCCTCGAGCTCGCGGTGCCCGTCGTCGTGCTCGTTGCAGATGTAGAGGATGGAGTGGTCGTCGAACTGCATCGGCGCGTAGTTCCACATGCCGACCATCTGGCCCTCGGTGCGGATGCCCATCGGCTCCTCCTCGCCGACGGGACGGATGCCCCAGCTCCGGTCGCGGGTCCCCCACCAGGAGTCGGGCGTGACGTCGAAGGTGCGGTCGCCGTTGGTCAGCGTGCCGCGCCAGCGGCCGGTCTGCGCGAGGCGGATCGAGTCGAACAGCGTGCGCCCGTGCCGCCGGATGTACTGCCGCGGCTCCTCGAACGCGGGCATGGCGCCCTCCCACCGGAGGTCGAACTCGATCGGGCTCTCGTCGTTCGCCTCGCACACGATCCGCAGCTCGTGCAGCGGCCGGATCACCTCGACTCGCAGCGGCCCGACCGACGTGTCCATCCGGTCGCCCAGCTCGCGGGACGCGCGGATCACGCGGTGCGCGTCGCCCACGACGACGCACGCGAACGCATCCTCGACCGCGAGGTTCGGGTACTGGCCGAGCCCGAAGATGAGGAAGGCCTCGCCGTCGTTGCTGTGGCAGTTGAAGTAGTAGCGGTCGTAGAAGTTGCGGTCACCGGTCGTGACGTGCCGCACGGTGTCCGCGGCCTGGTGGACGGGGAAGTCGTCCCACGAGGAGATCGAACCGTGCGCTCGGGGGGTCGGGAAGTCGGCCATGTCGCCGAACCCTACGGCCCGCACCCGTCCCGGTTCGTCGAGAGCGGAGGTTTCCGCCGCTCTCGAC
>JAEVZA010000362.1 GCA_023392475.1 Actinomycetes bacterium
GCTGCGGGACGTGTCGGGCGAGCTCGGTCTCCCGCTGCCCTCGGTGACGGCCAGCGCGGTGGTGGCCTTCCCGGGCGACCCCGCGGTCGGGCCTCGCGACGCCGTCCTCGACGCGCTGGCCGATCCCGACGGCGTCTACGGCATGCCCCGCGCCGCGGCCTCGGACCTGCTCCTCGACGGCGGGCCGGCCGCGGTGGCGGAGCGCATCGACGAGCTCGGCGCGCTGGGCGCCGAGCGGGTGGTGGTCACGCTCGCGGCCGGGGACTGGTTCCGCCAGGCCGAGCTGCTCGCCGAGGCCGCCCGGCTCACCGCGGTCGCGGCGTGACGAGGTCCCTCGCGTTGCCGTGCATGATCCGGCGCACGTCCGCGTCGTCGACGCCGTCGAGCTCCTTCACGAACGACGCCGGGTCGGCCAGGCCCTCGGCGTGCGGCCAGTCGGAGCCGAACAGCACGCGGTCAGCCCCCACCGCGTCGACGAGGTCCAGCACGTCGTCCTCGAAGAAGGGCGACACCCAGACGTGCTCCCGGAACGCGGCGACCGGGTCCTCGCCGAGCTCGCCCGGCACCTGGTTGGCCACCGACGTGAGCTTCTTCAGCAGCGGCCGGACCCAGTCCGAGCCGGTCTCGACCGTGGCCACCCGCACGTTCGGGAAGCGGTCGAAGACCCGGTCGGCGAGCAGCGAGGCGATCATGTCCCGGATCGGGCTCGCCGAGAGCAGGCGGCGCAGCGGCGGGACCCGGAAGGCCTCGACCTCGCTGGACAGGCCCCAGATCGCGTCGTACGCGCCGTAGCTCGATTCACCGCCGTGGACGAGCAGCGTGATGCCGGACTCGTCCAGTCGCGACCAGAACGCGTCGTGCGCGCGGTCGCCCGGCGTGCGACGGCCGCCCACGCCCCACACCGAGGCCGGCCGGATCAGCACGGTGCGGGCGCCGCGGCCGATCGCCCACTCGAGCTCGGCCGCGGCGAGACCGGGGTCGACGAGCGTGATGTAGGGGGCGGCGAAGATGCGGTCGCGGTGGGCGAAGCCCCAGTCCTCGTCCAACCACCGGTTGAAGGCGTGGAACGCGGCGGCGCACGCCTCCGGGTCCTGCTCGAGGGCGGCCTCCATGCCGACCCCGAGCGTCGGGAGCATGATGCACGCCTCCATGCCCTGCTCGTCCATGACGCGCAGGCGGGCCTCGCGGTCCCGGTACTCGGGCCGCTCCTCGATCGGGTCGAGGTCGCCGAAGGCGGCGCGCATGTCGGTGATGCCCGCCTTCGCGCGGAAGTAGTCCTGCAGCGCCCCCGGTCGTGAGACGCGGGCGAAGGTCGGGTTCGGGATGAACCGGTTCACCGCGCCGGCGACGAGCAGGCGCTGCCGGCCGTCCACGTCGGCCCACTGCATCGTGCGTCGCCGCATGGCCGGGTCGAGGTGGCGCGTGAAGGCGTCGGTCGCCTCGTAGTAGTGGTTGTCGGCGTCGAACATCCGGAACCCGAGCACGTCGCACCTCCAGGTGGGGTCGTCGGGCCGCTAGACTAGAACCGAGTTCTACTTCGGTCGAGCCGGCCCCGGGCCGGGGGAGGGCGCATGTCAGGGATCTCCACGACCGAGGCCTCGACGGGGAGCGCCGGCCAGCAGGCCCGCCGCCAGCGGATCGTCGTCGCGGCGATGGAGCTGCTCGACGACCGCGAGTACGACCGCATCCAGATGCGGGACGTGGCCGACCACGCACGCGTCGCGCTGGGCACGCTCTACCGCTACTTCCCGTCGAAGGAGCAGCTGTTCGCGCACGTGCTCCTGGAGTGGAGCACCACCTTCGAGCTGTCGGTCCGGCGGCGGCGCGGCAGCGCGGGCGACCCGGCCGCCCGGCTGGTCGCCGTCCTGCGCAGCGCGGCGCGCGCCTTCGAGCGCCACCCGAACTACTTCCGGCTCATCGTGGTCCTCGAGGGTGCGAGCACCGCCGAGGTGACCGAGCCGTTCGGCGCGTACGCGGCCGGGTTCCACGCGGTCCTCGCGGACGCCCTGGACGGGGTCGACCCCGACGACGCCGCGGTGATCGCCGCGATGTCGGCCGCGGTGCTCTCGGCGGAGCTGCGCGGCTGGTCGCACGGGCGGACCTCGATGCGGGGCGTCTACGAGCGACTCGAGCGCTCGGTGGGGCTGGTGTTCGGCTCGCCCCGTCCGTCGGGGGCGGGCTGACTCAGAGCAGGCCGCCGAGCTCGCGGACGAGGAACCACACGGCGAAGCCCAGCAGCACGACGCCGAAGGCGGAGCGCAGCTTGTGGGTGGGGAGCACCGGGGCGAGCTTGCTCCCGGCGAGCACGCCGGGGACGAGGCCGAGGGCGAAGACGCCCGACACCAGCCAGTCGACGTCGCCGATGACCGCGTGGGTGGCGAGCGTTGGGATGGTCAGCGCCGCCGCCACGACCAGGCTCGTGCCCGCCGCCTCGTTCATGTCGAGGCCGAGCGCCAGCAGGAACAGCGGGACGAGGAGGAAGCCGCCGCCGTTCGCCAGCATCCCGGACGTGAAGCCGATCCCGGCGGCGGCGCCGATCACGAGCCAGGTGTTCGCCCGCCGGGCGGCGGCGACCTCGGGGGCGACCGGGGTGCCGGGGCGGACGATGCGCAGGCCCACGACGAACAGGACGACGCCCGAGGCGATCAGGAGGAACGGGCCGCCGACCCAGTGGCCGGCGACGGCGCCGAGGATGGCGGCCGGGACGGCGCCCAGGAGCGCGGAGCGGGCGACCTGCCAGTCGACCTTGCCCTGGCGGTGGTAGGACCACGCGCCGGCGGCGGAGCCGGGGAGGAGCGCGGGGAGGGGCCCGACGACCGCGGCCATGCCGGGCACGCCGATGAGCGAGAGGACGGGGGTGGCGAAGGCGGAGCCGACGCCGAAGAGGCCGTACAGCAGCCCCACGGCGAGCCCGCCGGAGATGATCCACCACGTCGCGTCCACGACCCCATCCCAGCGCCGCGCCGTCCATAGGGCAAAGACGTGATGTCAATGCAGTCGATAGGATTTACCTATGGATCTCCGGCAACTGGCCTACGTGGTGGCCGTGGTGGACGAGGGCGGGTTCACCCGGGCCGCCGACGCCCTGGACGTGGCCCAGCCGTCGCTCTCGCAGGCGGTCCGGTCCCTGGAGAACGAGCTCGGCGTCGAGCTGTTCCACCGCACCGCCCGGCCGGTCACCCTCACCGTCGCGGGGGAGGCGCTCATCGGGCCGGCCCGCCAGGCCCTGCGCGACGCGGAGAACGCACGAGCCGCGGTCGCGGCGGTGGCCGGCCTCGAGGGCGGCCGCCTCGACCTCGTGTGCCTGCCGACGCTCGCGGTGCGGCCCCCCCCCGAGCAGGTAGGCCCCATACCCCCCCCCCCCCCCCGGGTC
>JAEVZA010000196.1 GCA_023392475.1 Actinomycetes bacterium
GCCGAGGCCACCGCGCGCCACGCGGTGCGCATCGCCCACGGGACCGACACGGCGACCGAGGCGGAGCGGCTGCTCGTGGAGGTGCTCGTGACCGCGGGGAAGGCGTCCGAGGCGCTGGCCACCGGACGTGCGCTGTCCGCACGCCTGGCCGGGGCGGCGGACGACGACGTGCTGGTCGAGCACCACCTCACGCTGGCACGGGCGGGCGTGATCGCTGGCGAGCTCGACGTCGCCGCGGACGAGGTCGCGGACGCCCGTGCCCGTGCCGGCGACGGAGCCGATCCCCGCCTGGCTGCGCGCGTCGACGTCGTGGCCGCCCACGTCGCGATCGATGCCGGGGACCTCGAGGAGGCCGCCCACCTGGCGGGCCGCGCCCGCGACGCGGCGGAGGCGACCGGGCAGCCCGACGTCCTGTGCGACGCCACGATGCTGCTCGGCCGGGTGGTCCGGGCGCGCGAGTGGTCGGGTTCGATCGAGCTGTTCGAGCAGGCGGCCGACGTCGCCGGGCGCGCCGGGCTGCCGAGCTGGCACCTGCGGGCGCGCCAGGAGCTCGCGTCCTCGTCCTGGGTCACCGGCGACATGGCGCCGCTCGTCGAGCTGCGGGCGACGGCCGCCCGGTACGGGGCGATCACGACCGTCGCGCAGATCGACCTCGCGCTCGCCGACGTCGCGCTCTCCACGTTCGACACCGAGGGGTGCCGTCGGGCGGCGACGGACTGCGCGGTCGTCAGCGAGCGCTACCACCTCGCCGCGGCACCTGTCGCCCACCTCTGGCTCGCGGGTGCCCACGCGCTCGCCGACGACGACGACGCGATGCGGTCGTCGATCGACGACGCGCTCGCCGCCGACCCCGACGACCCGCGCATCCTCGGTGACCTGTACGGCCGCGTGCTCGTGACCCGGGCGATGGTGCAGGACGACCTCGACGCGATCCCGGCGCTGCTCGAGACGATGGCCGAGCACGTGCGCCGTGCGCCGCCCGGCACCTCCGTCTACCCGGGCCGGGTGCTGCGCGCGCTGCTGCACGCGATCGCCGGCGACGAACGCCTCGTCGAGTCCCGCGCCGAGGTGGACCTGCTCGCCGGGACCGGCGGGATGCCGTTCTTCGACCTGTCGCTCGAGGTCGTCGACGCGGTGGCCGCCGGTCGAGCCGGCTCGGTCGACGACGCCGCGGCCGGGTTCGGGCCCGCGTACGAGGCGCTCGCCGCGTCGTCGCTCGGCGCCGGTCCGGTGCACGCCATGGTCCTCCTGATCGCACCGGCCGCGCACCGCGACGGCTGGGGAGATCCCGCGGCGTGGCTCCGCGCGTCCGAGGCGTGGTTCGCCGCGCGCGGGCAGGCGCGGATCGCCCGTCGCGCCCGCCGCCTGCTCGGGGACGTCGGCGCACCGATCCCGCGACGGGGCCGCGGCACGTCCCCCGTCCCGGAGGGGCTGCGGGCCATGGGTGTCACGAGCCGCGAGGTCGACGTGCTGCACCTGGTCGTCGCCGGGCGGACGAACCGGGAGATCGCCGAGGAGCTCGTGCTGTCGTCGAAGACGGTGGAGCGGCACCTGTCCAACCTCTTCAACCGGACCGGGGCGACGAACCGCGCCCAGCTCGCGACGCTCACGGCCGACCACCTCGGGACCCCGGATCCCTAATTGGGGGTGGGCACCCTGATGTCGTGGGGGTGCCGGCTGCGCAGGATGGCCACATGGAAACGAACATCCACGAGGTCGCCGAGGGCGTCTACCGCCTCTCGACCGTCGTCCCGGAGGCCGCTCCCGGCGGCTTCACCTTCAACCAGTACCTCATCGACGCCGACGAGCCGATGCTGTTCCACACCGGGGCCCGGGGTCTGTTCCCCCTGGTCTCCGAGGCGGTCGGCAAGGTCATCGACGTCACGCGGCTGCGCTGGATCAGCTTCGGGCACGTGGAGGCCGACGAGTCGGGCTCCACGAACCGGTGGCTGGAAGCGGCGCCCCGGGCCGAGGTCGTGTTCAACCCGCTCGGCTGCATGGTGTCGGTCGGCGACATGGCCGACCGGCCGCCGCGGCCGAGCGGGGACGAGGCCCTCGACATCGGCGGCCACCGGCTGCGCATCATCCCCACCCCGCACGTCCCCCACGGCTGGGAGGCTCAGGTGATGTTCGACGAGACGACCGGCACGCTGTTCTGCGGCGACCTGTTCACCCAGGCCGGCGCCGGGCCGGCGCTCGTCCACGACGCCGACCTGGTCGAGCCCGCCATCGTCGCCGAGGACATCTTCGGGGCCACCGCGATGACCCCGAGCACCGCGCCCACGATCCGCGGGCTCGCCGAGCTGGACCCCCGGACGCTGGCGCTCATGCACGGGCCCGCCGCCGCCGGCGACGGCGCCCGCGCGCTGCTGGACCTCGCGGACGCGTACGACGCCCGGTTCCGGGCCCTGACCGAGGAGGCGGCGTGCGCCAGCAGCTGACCACCGACACCGTCGACCGCCACATCGACGCCGCGCCCGAGGCGCTGTACGCGATCGTGGCGGACGTGACGAGGACACCCGAGCTGACGGACGACATCGTGCGTTGCGAGTGGCTCGACGGCGCCACCGAGGCCGTGGTCGGGGCGCGGTTCCGTGCGGTCAACCACCAGGGCCGCGGGCCCGACTGGAAGAACTCGCCGGTCATCACCACGGCCACGCCCGGGGTGGAGGTCGCGTGGGCCCGGACCGAGCCGTTCGCCGGCACGGTCGAGTGGCGCTACCGGTTCGAGCCGGAGGACGGGGGGACGCGCGTCACCGAGTCGTACCGGGTGACCAGGCCGCTCACCGTCGTCGGGTGGTTCATCATCGGCACGCTCTACGGGCTCAAGGACCGGCAGGGCGACCTGCACCGCAGCATGGTCGCGACGCTCGACCGGTTGGCCGAGGTCGCCGCCGCGACCGCCACCCGGGACGCCTCGACGGCCGACGGCTGAGGACCGGCGGGCGGCTGCAGGACGTGCGGGAAGGGATCACGACCTCGGAGGTGGTCGCGGCGCGGACCGCGGCCGAGCGGGCGCTCGAGGCCATCAGGCCGTGGGACGACGTGGAGCGGGAGCACCGTGCCGACGCGCTGGCCTGGGTCCGGGGCCCGCAGCCGATCTGGCGGACGCGCACGCCGGACGAGCCGCCGAAGCACCTCGTGTCCTACTTCGTCCTCGTGGACCCCTCGGCCCGGCGGTGCCTCCTCGTCGACCACCGCTCCGCCGGGCTCTGGTTGCCGTCCGGTGGCCACGTCGAGGTCGGCGAGGAGCCGGAGGTGACCGTGTCCCGTGAGCTCGACGAGGAGCTCGGCGTCGAGCTGCCGCTGCTCGACGGGCTGTCGACCAACCCCCTCTTCGTGACGGTGACCCGGACCGTCGACCCCGTGGCCGGGCACACCGACGTCAGCCTGTGGTTCGTGTGCCGGGCCGAGGTCGACGTGGCGCTCGCACCCGACCCGGCCGAGTTCCACGGCGTCCGCTGGTGGTCGCTCGACGAGCTCGCGGGGTCGGACGGCAGGGGCTTCGATCCGCACCTCCCGAGGTTCTCGACGAAGCTGCTCGCGGAGCTGGGCGGGCCCTGACGGTCGCCCGGCGCGCGCCGGCGCCGGGCGTCAGTCGGCGATCGGCCGGACGACGTCGAGGGCGACGTCGGTGAGGCGCGACAGCTCGACCAGGTCGTCCGCCGGACCCGCCATCCACAGGTCGAGGGCCCCGAACACGGCGGCGGCGATCGCACGGGCGACGACGGCCGCCCGCACCGCGTGGTCGCCGTCGCCGTCCCCGCCCGGGCGGGCGAGGAGGTGGGCCTCGATCTCGCGGGCCAGCTCGATCTCCACCCGGCGCACGTGCGGCTCGATCCGCTCGATCGACGTCACCTGGGAGCGCAGCCGGGCGATCTCCTCCACCACCGCCGGGTCGTCGGGGAACGAGTCGACGGCGACGCGGACGGAGTCGATCAGCGCCTCGTCGGCCGGCCGCACGGACAGCGCCCGACGGAACCAGTCCAGGCGCGCCTCGTAGTCGACGAGCAGCACCTCGTACTTGTCGGCGAAGTAGCGGTAGAAGGTCCGCTGCGACACGCCCGCGTCGGCGGCGATGTCCGCGATCGAGGTGTCCTCGAACCCGTCGCGCACGAAGCGGGCGAACGCCGCGTCGCGCAGCGCGGTGCGCGTCCGCTCGCTCCGCGAGGGCTCGGGAGGTCGCCGCACGACGGCGAGCCTACGTGCCGGCCGGACCGGCTCAGCCCGCGTCCAGCACGGCGTGACCGGCGTTGTAGCCCGGGATGAAGGTGACGCCCGGACCGCCGTGGCACCCCGCGCCGCCCAGGTAGAGGCCGTCGACCGGCAGCTCGACGTCGCGCCAGCCGCGCGGGCCCGGGCGGAACGACCCCATGAGGTCGGGGTGCAGGAGGGCGTGGGTGAAGTCGCCGCCGGTGCAGCCGAACATGAGCTCGTAGCTGTGCGCGGGGTACGAGATCTGGCGCTCGATGCAGTCGGGGAAGTTCGGAGCGAAGCGGGAGATGCGCTCGACGATCCGGTCCGCCATCTCGTCCCGGAGCTTCACCCGCTCGGCGTGGTCCGCGCCGATCGGCGCGCAGAACGCGAACGCGCTCGCGGCGTGCCGGCCCGGCGGGGCGAGGTCCGGATCGAGCATCGACGGGATGCCGAGCGAGACCGGCGGCGCCTCGGGGACGAGCCCGGCGCGGCACGCCTCGAACGCACGCTGCTGGGCCTCGGGCGTGCCGAAGAACGTGGTCGTCGCGCGGAGCTGCCCCTCGTTCAGGACCTCGTTCGGCCCCGTGAACTCGGGGAGGTCGCTGAGCGCGAAGTGCATCTGGAAGTACGCGGCCCGGTGGTCGATGGCGTCGATCCGCTCGACGAGCGACGCCGGCAGCACGTCGGCGCCGAGGAGGCCGAGGGTCGCCGTCGCGTCGAGGTTCGACACCACCACCGGAGCGGAGATCGTCGTGCCGTCGTCGAGCTCCACGCCGACGACCGCGCCCTGCTCGATCAGGATCCGCTCGACGCGGGCGTGCAGCCGCAGCTCGCCGCCGCGGGCGAGGAACAGGTCGCGCACGTGGTCCGACATCGCGCCGATCCCGCCACGGACCTTGGACATCGACGCGTCGTCGTTCGGCGTCGCGAGCGCCCACGCGAGGCAGGTGGCGCTCCCCGCGTCGAACGGGCCGCGGAACGTCGAGTTGACCGCCAGGAACGCGAGCAGCCCGCGCACCTGGGCGTGGGCGACGCGGTCGGGCAGGAAGCGGTCGACCACGTCCATCACGCTCCCGAAGAGCATCGTGCGGATCGCCTCCCGCTCGCGCTCGTCCGTCGCCACGGCGAACATCTCGTCGACCGTCCGCGGCGCCGACCGCACCTCGAACCGTCCGAGCGCCCGGGCCGGCGCGTCGGCCCACGCCATGATCTCGCCGAGGCCGAGCATCGCCTCCAGCCCGAGCAGGTCGCTCAGGTGGCCGACCAGCTCGTCGGGGTCCGTGTAGAAGAGCATCGGCGGACCGCCGGCGTCGCTGACGGACCCCGAGCGCACCTCCGGCTCGAAGATCGGGCAGTCGTCGAAGCCGAGCTCGGCGTAGATCTCGTTCGGGACCGGGAACTGGACCGACCCGGCGATCTCGAAGCGGTACCCACGGATGAGGTCCGTGGTGGACGCCATCCCGCCGCTGAAGTGGTTCTTCTCGAGGCACAGCACGCGCAGACCGCCGCGGGCCATGACAGAGGCGGCGGTCAGGCCGTTGTGGCCGGCGCCGATGACCATCGCGTCGTAGTCGGACATGGTGGCGAGTCTGTCACTTTTGACACTCACCTGTCGGAGATGACACCGCTGCTCGGCGCCCCGTCGTCGGCGCCCGAGGTTTCTGGGGAACGATGTCGAGATCTCGCACGCGGCTCCGTCCCCGGGGTGCACGCGGCCGACGGTGCCGCCGACACGAGGAGAACCACGATGGCCAAGTACCTGCTGCTCAAGCACTACCGGGGTGCCCCGGCGCCGGCGAACGACGTCCCGATGGACCAGTGGGCGCCCGACGAGGTCGACGACCACATCCGCTTCATGCAGGAGTTCGCCGACCGACTCGAGCGGACGGGCGAGTTCGTCGACGGCCAGGCGCTGTCGCCCGACGGGATGTGGGTGCGCTCCGACGGCGAGGGTCGCCCGCCCGTGACCGACGGCCCCTTCGCCGAGACGAAGGACCTGATCGCCGGCTGGATGATCATCGACGTGGACAGCGAGCAGCGAGCGATCGAGCTCGCGGGCGAGCTGTCCGCTGCACCGGGCGCCGGCGGCCGCGCGATCAACGAGTGGCTCGAGGTCCGGCCCTTCCTGGCCGCGCCACCCACGATGACCGACTGACGTGGACGACGTCGGGCTGCGCGAGCTCGTCCCCCAGGTCCTGAGCGTCCTCGTCCGTCGCGGCGCCGACTTCGCGACGGCCGAGGACGCCGTCCAGGAGGCGCTCGTCCGGGCGCTCTCCGCCTGGGAGGACCGCGAGCCGGCCGATCCGAAGGCGTGGCTCGTCACGGTGGCGTGGCGTGCCTTCCTGGACCTGGCGCGGTCCGACACGGCCCGCCGCGGCCGGGAGGTGCGGTACGACACCGAGCCGCCACCCGGCTCCGTCCCCGACGCCGACGACACGTTGCGGCTCTACTTCCTGTGCGCGCACCCCGACCTGACGTCGTCGTCCGCAGTCGCGCTCACCCTCCGGGCGGTCGGGGGCCTCTCGACGCGGCAGATCGCGGCCGCGTACCTGGTGCCCGAGGCGACGATGGCGCAGCGCATCAGCCGGGCGAAGCGGGTGGTCGGCCGTGAGGGCGTCGACCGGCCCGGCGACGTCGGCACCGTGATGCGCGTCCTGTACCTGGTGTTCAACGAGGGCTACTCGGGCGACGTCGACCTCGCCGCCGAGTCGATCCGGCTCACCCGGCAGCTCGCGGACCTCGTGGACGACCCGGAGGTCCGCGGGCTGCTCGCCCTGATGCTCCTCCACCACGCGCGCCGCGCCGGTCGCACCGCGCCCGACGGCAGCCTGGTCCCGCTCGCGGAGCAGGACCGGTCGCTGTGGGACTCGGCGCTCATCGAGGAGGGCATCGACGTGGTGCAGTCGGCACTCGCCGAGGACCGGCTCGGCGAGTTCCAGTCGCAGGCCGCGATCGCCGCGCTGCACGCCGATGCGCGCAGCGTCGACGAGACCGACTGGGTGCAGATCGTGGAGTGGTACGACGAGCTGCTGGGGTTCGCCGACACGCCCGTCGTTCGGCTCAACCGCGCGGTCGCGGTCGGCGAGGCGGACGGCGCACCGGCCGGGCTCGCGGCGCTCGCCGAGGTCGACGACGGCGTCCCGCGCCGGGAGGCCGTCGCCGCGCACCTCCACGAGGCGAACGGCGACCTCGAGCTCGCCGCGCACCTCTACGCGGAGGCGGCTCGCCACGCGCCGAACCTCGCCGAGCGCGAGCACCAGACGCGCCAGGCGGCGCGGGTCAACGAGCTGCTGCGCCGGCGGCGCTGACGGTCGGCACGGGTCCGCGATCCACGGATCGACACCCCAGACCGAAATCCTGTGCACGTGGAGCGCTGAGCGTCACATGCGCACAGGAATTCGGTGGGGTGGTCGTCAGTAGTCGCCCTTGATGACGAAGTAGGAGCCGCGGATCGTGCCGGCGAGCTTCGACTTCTGCCGCGCGAACTTGAAGGCGGCGAGCTCCTCCGGGATCTCCATCCCCTCCGAGAGCTTGAAGCCCACGGCGTGCTTCTTCGGGTTGTCGAGGTCCCACATCACGTTGATGGACAGGCCGCTCTCGTAGAAGACGTAGTCCATCTTGATGTTCTCGACCTGGAACGACGTCGCCTCGAGGGCCGGGGACGCGATCTCGATGTCGCGCTCCTCCTTGAGGATCCTGTTCACGCGGTCCAGCGTCTTCTTCGCCTTGCTCGCCGGCTCGACGGTGAACACGTGGTCGTACTTGTTCTTGAAGTAGCGGGCCTCGTTGGCCCGCAGGCCGGCCAGGGCGTCGACGACGGGTGACGACTCGAGCCCCTCGGTCGACACGTTGGTGAAGTCCACTGCGTACGACATGGCGTTCCTCCACGACCTCGGCCCGACGGCCTCGCGAGGACGGCAGGCTATCCCCGCGCCTCGGCGCCCGGGTCAGGCGGTCGTCGTGGTGGTCGACGCCGAGGTCGACGTGGACGTCGAGCTCGAGCCGGTGCCCGACGTCGTGGTGGACGTGGTCGAGGCCGAGCCGCCCCCGCCGGTCAGGACGACCACGACGTAGGTGGTGCCGGAGTGCTCCACGACGGTGATCGACCCCTCGTAGGTGCCGCTGATCTTCATGCTGCCGAGGAACGTGCCGCCGGGCTGCACGGAGCGCACGTCGGTCGGGTGCAGGTCGGACTCGGACTTGTAGGCGTCGAACGCGTCGGAGCCGGACTGCTTCGTCGTGTACACCGCGACCTTGACGCCGGAGTCGCTCCCGGCCGCGGAGCCGGAGCCCGCCACCTTCGAGGACTTCGGCGCGGGGAAGCCGGACGGCCAGTTCGGCGGCAGCTGGCCGTCGAGCGACAGCGACACCTGGCCGTCAGGCGTGTCGACGGCGAAGGACCTGTCCCCGGACGACACGGTGTCGGACGACTTCGTCGTCACGGTGGTCGTCGAGCTGCTGTCGTCCTTGGAGCACCCGGCCGCGAGGACTGCGAGCGCGATGACGGCGATGACGACGATGGATCTGCGCACTTCGACCTCCACGGGTGACGGCGTGGACGATACGGACAGGCACGCGGTCCCGTCCTCCCCCAGATCGGGTGATGCCGACCAGCCCCATCATGTCCCCGGGGTGCGGTGCGATGCTGGACCGATGCCACCGGACCGGCCGTCCCGCCGCCTCGACCGCCTCGACCGCTCCCAGCTGCCCGCCGAGTTCACGCCGGAGACCGTGCGGGCGATGGGCATGCGGACGGCGCGCCTCCTCGCGCGGCACGACAACGGCGTCCTCACGCCGGCCGAGCAGCAGGCGTTCGACCGGGCCCTGCGCGAGGTGCTCCAGGGGTCGACCGATCGCCTCGGGCGCTCCGTCGACCGGACCCGTCGGCGCGGACCCGTCGACATCGACCCCGACCTCCGCCCGTCCTACGTGCGAACCCGCCGCCGGCTCGACGAGCAGGCGAGGTGGGCGCGCCAGGCCTTCCCGCAGCTGACCGACGACTGGGGAGGTGGGCGGCACGGGCGCGAGCGCCCCCGGCGACGGCGCCGAGGTCGGCGCGCCGAACGCACCGGGCGACGAACCGCCCGAGGACGGGCCCGACGGGGCCGACGAGCAGGACGACGTCTCCATCGGCGCGTTCGAGGCCGAGGTGGCCCAGACGTCGGACACCATGGTCATCCTCGAGCAGATCGCCGAGCTCCAGAAGCAGCAGCTCGAGCACCAGCGGTCCCAGCTGCTGAGCGAGACCCGGGGCGTGTTCTTCGCGCTCGCGGTGTCGGTCGCCGTGATCGTCGCCGGCATCGCACCCCTCGTGCAGGCGTCGCCCCACGACCGCCGGCTCATCCTCATGTGGACGGCGATCGTCTGCGCGCTGGCCGGGCTCGTCTACGCCGCGGTCCGGGCCGTCCAGTCGCGGTCCGACTGAGCGCGCGGCGACACGTCCGAGGCGTCCTCGACGCGTGCTGACGACGATCAGGTGCCGTGGTCCCCACGCTGTGGGATGTCGGCGTCGAGGTCGTGGCGCAGCCGGAAGCGGTTGTCGTCGTAGACCCACAGCGTCTCGAACGTGATCATCGCCCACAGCAGCACGTCCACGACCGCCAACGCCCACACCGCGTCGATGGTCGTGGCGACGGGGATCAGCACCAGCAGCACGATCGCGACGACCAGGCGCTCGACGTTGATCGTGCCGGCGTTGCGCAGCCGGAGCGCGACGTGGGCGAGGAGGTAGAGCGCCGTCCCGCCGCACAGGGCCGTGGCGGGCACGGCCGCGAGCGGCTCGGTGCCGTGGGGCACGGCCTCCTCGAAGGCCAGCGCGCTCAGCACGATGCCCGCCACCATCGGGAAGTGGAGGTACGAGTACGAGTCCCGGGCCAGCCGGTTCCGCTCACGACCCGGCGCGGCGAGCTCCAGCCGGCGTGCGGTCACGATCGCGACGATGTCGAAGTAGATCCACCACAGCGCCGACGCGAGGCCGAGGCCCAGCGCGCCGACGAGCGCCACGGTCGGATCCAGGTCGACCCGGGCACCGACGCCCAGCGCGATGACCGACTCGCCGAGGGCCAGGATGATGATCAGGTTGTGGCGCTCGGCCATGTGGCCGGGCACGATCCGCCAGCGGTCCACGCCGAACCGGGCCGGGAAGCCCCAGTCGACCGCGATGACGGCGCACCACAGCGCGAGCTGCAGCCCCGGCGCGGCGAACGACGCCGCGACCAGCAGGAGCACGACGACCGCGGTGGACGCGGCGAGCCCGATCACCCAGCGCCGGAGGGCGGCGTCCTCACGTGAGCCGAGGACGAACAACGTGATGTGGCCGAGGCGCACGAACCCGTAGGCGACGGCGAACCAGATCGCGTTCCGACCGAACGCCTGCGGGATCGAGAACGACACCATCAGCAGGGCCACCATCACGAGCAGCATCACGATCCGGACGGCGCCCTCCTCCGGATCGACGAGGCTCGTCAGCCACGCGAAGCCGACCCACGCCCACCAGACGACGGCGAGCAGCACGACGCCACGGACGAGCCCGAGCCAGGACAGGTCGTCGGCCATCAGGGCCGTGCACTGCGTGAAGGCGATGACGAAGACGAGGTCGAAGAACAGCTCGAGCGGCTTCACCCCGTCGCGCTCGCGGAGCTCGGCCCGCAGGTGGACGCGGTGCTCCGCCGTCCGGCGCGTGCGGCGCCACGGGAAGGCCTCGACGGTCAGCTCGGTCCTGGCCCACCTGCGGAGCACGTCGCCAGTATGTGGAGCGGCGGCCCGTCGTGCCACGGGCAGGACCGTTGACACGCGCGCTGAGCGGTGTTCACCATGACCCCAGGCTGAGTCGGGGGTGCTGGGGATGAGGCGTCGGCTGTTCGTTGCTGCCGTGATGTCGATCGTGGGGCTGTGGGCGACCGCGTGCGCGCCACCACCCACCCCACCGACGACCACGACCACCACCAGCACGACGACCACCAGCACGACGACGACCACGACCGCGCCACCGTCGGTGGCGTGGCAGGTCGAGGGGTCGATCTACAGCACGTGCGCCATCACGGCCGCGGCGACGGTCGAGTGCTGGGGCGACGGCGAGCACGGCGCGCTCGGTGACGGCACGGGCCTGATGCACCACGCCTCCTCGCCGATCGCCGTCAGCGGCCTGTCCGGGGTCACGGACCTCGCCGGGGGCGACTTCTTCTGGTGCGCCCTCGTGGCCGGCGGCCAGGTGCGGTGCTGGGGTGCCAACGGCAGCGGGCAGCTCGGGAACGGGACGACGCTGGAGTCGTCCGTCCCGGTCACGGTCACCGGGATCTCGGGCGCCACCGCCATCTCCGCGGGCGGCGAGCAGGCGTGCGCGGTCGTCGCCGGCACCGTGCGGTGCTGGGGCAACGACCAGGAGGGTCAGCTCGGCGACGGCACCACGAGCAACACGTCGACACCCGTGCAGGCCGTCGGGGTGAGCGGCGCGACCGACGTCGCCGTCGGCCACTACCACAGCTGCGCGCTCGTCTCGGGTGGCTCGGTGTCGTGCTGGGGCAGCGCGAGCTTCGGGCAGCTCGGCGACGGCGTGTACGTCGGTCGCTCGACCGCGGCGCCCGTGTCCGGCCTGACCGGTGCGACGCAGCTGGTGAGCGGGTACTTCCACACGTGCGCGCTCGTGGGCGGCACCGTCAGGTGCTGGGGCTACGACCTGTACGGGCAGCTCGGCGACAACAGCGTCGCGACCGACTCGCCGTCGCCCACGATGGTCGTCGGCATGTCGTCCGCCGTCCGCCTGGCAGCGAACGAGCACACCACCTGCGCGGTGTCGGCCGACGGCACCGTGTCGTGCTGGGGGCACAACGAGTCCGGACAGGTCGGCACCGGCACCACGTCGACCCGCGTGCCGACCCCGTCGGCCGTGGCCGGGATCAGCGGGGCGAGCGACGCCGGTGTCGGCGTCGACCACGCGTGCGCGGTGTCCTCGGGCAGCACCGTGCGGTGCTGGGGGTCCAACGCATCGGGGCAGCTGGGCGACGGCACGACCACCGACAGCTACACGCCGGTCACCGCCGCCACGTTCTGACCGTCGCCTGGGAGCGGCACTGGTCCTCGGTCACCACGCCGGCGGACTGACCGCCGGGGGCCGCACTCAGCCGGTCGTCCCCGCGGCCATGGCCGCCACGATCTCCGCGAACGCCTCGGCGCCCGGCGGGACGAACGGCTCGGCGTCGGGGATCGAGGCGACGAGCTCCAGGAGGCGATCGGCGTCACCGACCACCGGCGGGAGGTGCGAGGGGACGATCCGCTGGGCGTCGAGGCCGCGCAGCTCCTCGAGCACGCCGGCGAGCCGGGCGCGGTCCGTGAGGTGCAGCCACGGCGAGTCGAACGTGGCCCAGGCCGTCATGCCACCGAGCAGCTCGTCGTCGGAGATCTCGTCGAGCGACCGGTACGAGCCGCCGAGGATCGCACCGAAGGAGTCGACGGGGAACAACGTGCCCGTCGACTCGTCGAGGAACCCCGTCGACATCGGGTTGTCGTAGGTGGGCGGGCGGAGCGCCCGCAGCCGGCGGTCACCGACGTCGAGGCGGTCGCCCGGGGCCAGCGCGTGGACGCGGTCCAAGGGCACCGGCCACGACGAGTTCATGCGCAGCGCACCGAGGCCGTGCGTGGCGAGGCGCGCCGACGGAGCGAGATCGAGGAGCGCACGGAGGTTGCCGGTGTGGTCGAGGTCGTCGTGGGACAACCAGATCCACGCGAGGTCGGCGGGGTCGATCACCGACGACAGCGCGTCGATGAACTCCTCCTCGTCGATCCCGAGCCCCGTGTCGACGAGGACGGGTTGGTCGGCCAGCAGCAGGAAGGCGTTGATCGGGATCGAGCCGACCCCCGGCACGACGAGCTGCGACGGGAGCACGTGCACGTCGGCGCCGACGCGGTAGGGCTGGTCCACCTGATCTCCTCCCCTCGGGGGCCGCGGGCTGCGGCACCGCCCGGAGAGAGCATGCGCGATCGACGGGCGGCCGACAAGGGCCGGCGGGCCGATCAGTCGACGAGGTCGGTCTCGGACAGCGCGTCGTCGTACGACAGCGCGGCGCCGGCGGCGACCATCGAGTCGTACACGTCGTCGCCGAGCGTGGCCCGCAGGTCGGTCCGGAACCGCTCCAGGCGCTCGGCCTGGCTGCCCCACACCGAGACCCCCGCCTCGGACCGGCGCGCCGCGGCAGCGCCGAGGAGCCGGGCGGCGCGCTCGGCGTCTCCCCGCGCCAGCGCGACCCGGCTCGTCGCCTCCAGCAGGTAGGCGACCGAGTACGGCAGTCGCAGGGCGCGGTGCCGCCGCAGCGAGGACGCGAGCAGCTCGGATGCGCCCGGGAGGTCGCCCCCGTGCAGTCGGTACTCGGCGAGGTTCACCTCGGCCAGCGCGGAGAACTGCTCGTCCCGCGCCTCGACCGACGCGTCGAGGCTCCGCTCCAGGAGGTCGCCGCTTCCGTTGAAGCGCTCCTGCGCGACGTACACCCAGCCGAGCACGTTCAGCGCGGCCGCCTCGCCCCAGGCGTCGCCCAGCCGCCGGAACATGCCCACGGCCTCCTCGGCGAGCTCCTCCGCCCGGTCCTCGCCCTCGAGCGGGCCGGCGATCATGCTGCGCGCCAGGACCGAGGCGACCTCGACCTCCTCGTCGCCCAGCTCCCGGGCGATCTGCGATCCCTCGTCGAGGACCGCCTGCGCCGCGTCGTGGTCCCCCGCCCACATCTGGAACAGGCCGAGCACGACGAGGAGGCGCGCCCGCGACCGCGCCGAGACCTCGCCACCGGCATCGAGCGCCGCACCCGCGATCCGCCGGCCCTCGTCGATGCGCCCGTTGATCCACGCCGGAACCCACAGCGACCACGCCATGTCGGCGAGGTCGTCGAGGTCCTCGAGGCGGCCGTGGCTGAGGTACCAGGTCAGCGCGGCGCGGATGTTGCCGGCCTCGCCGTCGTGGTCGTTCCCCAGGACCGCCAGCCAGTGCTGCTGGTCCCCAGCGACGACGCCACGGCCGATCTCGTGGCTCAGGTCCCGGTAGTACGCCGCGTGCCGCTCCCCCACCGGCTCGGCGTCCGCGCTCGCGGCCAGCCGCTCCCGGGCGAACTCGGCGATCATCTCGAGCATCCGGAACCGCGGCTCGCCCGCGGTCGGCTCGACGCGCAGCAGGCTCTTGTCCACGAGCGACGCCAGCAGGTCGAGCGCGTCCCTCGGATCCGCCCCCAGCGCAGGGGCGACTGCCTCGGCCGCGGCCAGCGGGAAGCTGCCGACGAACACGCCGAGACCGTCCAGCAGCCGCCGCTCCTGGTCGGCGAGCAGGTCGTAGCTCCACTCGATCGTCGAACGCAGCGCCTGCTGGCGCTCCGGCAGGTCCCGCGGACCGCCCACCAGGAAGTCCAGTCGGTCGTCGAGCCGGTCGAGGAGCGCCTCCGGCGCCAGCAGCCGCGTCCGAGCGGCAGCGAGCTCGATGGCGAGCGGCACGCCCTCGAGGCGCTGGCAGATGCCGTCGACGACCGCGGCGTCGGCGTCACCGAACGCGAAGTCCGGGCGCACCGCGGTGGCCCGCTCGGAGAACATCAGCGCGGAGTCGGTGGGCGTGAGCGGCGGCACCGGGTACTCGTGCTCGGCGTGCAGCCGCAGGGCCTCGCGGCTCGTCGCCAGGACCTTCACCCGCGGGCACGCGCTCAGGATGCGCGGCAGCACGTCCGCGGCGCCCATCACGTGCTCGAAGTTGTCCAGGACGAGCAGCAGCGACCGGTTCGCGAGGTCGGCGAGCAGGCTCTCGACGCTCGAGCCGCTGCTGTCGCGCAGGCCGACGGCGGAGGCGATCGAACCCACGACCAGCTGATCGTCCCGGAGGGACGCGAGCGACACGAACGCCGCACCCTCGTCGAACGTCGACGCGACCCGCGACGCGGCGCGGAGCGCGAGTCGCGTCTTGCCGATCCCGCCCGGTCCGGTGAGCGTCACCATGCGGACGTCGTCGCGACCGAGCAGCTCCTCGACGTCGTCGAGCTCCGACTCGCGGCCCACGAACGTCGTCGCGTCGTTGGGCAGGGTGAAGCGCGGCCGGACCGGCTGCTCCGACGTCGCCGACTCGACGAGGAACGCCTCGCTGAGGAGCAGCGAGAGGTCGTCGGCGACGAGCGCCTCGAGCTCCTCGGCGTCGGAGAACGCCTTGTACGCGACGGCCTCGTCGTCACGGATGCGGTCGAGCAGCTCCTCGAGCCGCTCCTCCCGACCCGGGGCCGGACGCTTCACGTACATGAGCTTGGGCTTGGCGCCGGCCAGGAGGTACTCGTCCTCGAGGCCGGAGACGTCCATCGTGGGCGCGACCCAGCCGTAGCGCTCCCAGTAGATCCCGACGAACACGTGGCTCTGCTCGAGGTACGAGCGGTAGAGCGTCCGGGGCGGGTGGGCGCGTGCGCCGAGCTCGAACAGCACCGGTGCGAGGTGCATGCGCTCGACCGCGTCGCGCACGGCGACGCGCTCGCTCGCCAGCTCCTCCATCGTCGACGAGACGAAGACCCGGACGCGCTGGTCGGGGGTGAGGATCGCGGCCACGAACCGGCCGTCGGTCGTCGGCGCCTCGTCGTCCCCGTCCGTCACGCCGGACATCATGGTCGGCGCGGCGCACCTCGGGTGGCGTGACCGCACGGCGCCGCCCGACGGCGGCTCGGGGGCTGCGCACGCCTCGTGGGTGCCCGATGACCGGTGCGCCGGTCCCGCAGGATCGTTTACTCTAGCAATTGGTAGATGAAAAACGGACGTGCGATCGACGCGATCGCCGGGGAGGTCGGATGCGACGGGTGGCGGTGCGAAGGGCCCCTGCCTCGGCGATCGACCCAGCGGCAGCGCCGCGCCGCGACCGGGACGACCTGCCGACGCCGACCGGGGCCGCCGAGTTCGGCGACCTGTCGGGTCGCACGGCGATCCACGATCTGGTGGTCGAGTTCTACCGGGAGATCGTCTTCGACGACCTGCTCGGGCCGGTGTTCACCGAGGTGGCCGAGGTCGACTGGTCGCTGCACATCCCGAGGCTCGTCGACTACTGGTGCCGGATCCTCCTCGGCGACGCCGGCTACGTCGGCCGCCCGATGGAGGTGCACCGCCGGCTGCACGCCGCCGAGCCGCTCCGGACCGAGCACTGCGACCGCTGGTACTGGCTGTGGGCCGACTGCGTCGACAGGCGCGCCGCCGGACCCCGGGCCGAACGGGCGAAGGCCCACGCCGCGCACCTGATGGCGGGGATGGCGACCCGCGTGTTCGGCTTCGACTGGGCGCCACCCGCCTGACGGCGGCGTGGTCGTTCAGGCCGGTCCCTCGCGGACGATCCGGCCGCGGAGCCGGCAGTTGGCGCGGCGCGGATCCTTCGGCACGAGCTCGTCGACCTCGAGGTCCCCGACCGCCTCGGCGACGCCCTGGGCGAGCCCGAGGTGGAGCTGGCACACGGTGTCGGGATCGGCGAGGACCGCGGACGCGAACGGGCACGTCCGCAAGGTGACGTCGAACCGGTCACCTCGCAGCCGCGTGTCGGGCTCGAAGCCCTGCCGGGCCATCTGCTCGACGAAGGCGTCGAGCGGGTCCTGCTCGGGTCGCGCGGCGAGACGGATCCGCTGCCCCGCGTGGCGCCCGACGTCGACGGCGGCCTCACCGGTGTGCACCATCTCGGTCAGCAGCACCGACAGCCGCTCGTAGGGGCCGATGACGCCCCACCGACCGTCGGTCGACGGATCGACCGTGTACTCGAGCCGGGGGCGCCCCCGCCCGGTGGGCGCTGCGGACGCCTCCACGACGAGCTCGGCCTCGACGAGCTTCGCGAGGTGCTGGCGGATGGCGTTGTGGTTGAAGCCGAAGTGCTCGGTCAGCTCCGCCACGCCGATCGGCGCGTCGGCGTCGACGAGGTACTGGAAGATCGCGTGGCGGGTCGGATCGCCGAGCGCCCGCGCCTGGACCTGCAGCGACGTCATCGTCGGCCGTCCCGGAGCGCTCGTGTCACGGGAAAACTCTACCCACCGGTGGAACCGGCACCGCCGTCGGCGCGCACGGCTTCGGCCGCCTTCTCGGCGCGCGCCTGGTGGACGACGAAGCCCATCATCCCGCCGAAGCCGGGTCCGCCCCAGAAGGCACAGAACGCACCCACGGCGAGCGCGCCGGCCCAGCCGCCCCCGAAGAGGGCGGTGATCCCGCCGCAGAACGTCCCGACGACCACCACGCCGATGAGCGTGCCGGTGGCGAACGCACGGACCGCCGCCGGTGTCGCGTCGGCTGGATCGGGCTGGGAGTACATGACCGCCATGCCTCGACGGTACCTGTTTGTTCTAGCGTTGACTAGATCTCCTACGGACGTGACCGACGACCGCTGCCGACCGACGCGGAGGCGCTTGCCCCGTGCACCCGGTCGATCAATACTTCTCCCATCTGCTAGATCAAGTGCCGGTCGGATCCGGACGGGAGGTGGCTGCGGTGACGGAGGTCGGACCGGGGATCGATGTCTCCCCCGCAACCCCGATGGCAGCGCGGGTCCGACCCCCGCTCAAGGCGGTGGCCCTGCCGTCGGAGCACGGTGGGTGGGGCCTCACCGCCGAGCCCGTCCTGCTCGGGCTCCTCGTCGCGCCGAGCGCCGCCGGTGCGCTCATCGGGGCGGCCGGTGTGGTGGCGTTCCTCGCCCGGACCCCGCTGAAGCTGGCGCTGGTCGACGCGTCCCGCCACCGGCTCCTCGACCGGACCGTCCTCGCTCGGCAGGTCGCCGTCGCGGAGCTCGCCGCCATCGCCGTGCTGGTCGCGTCGGCGGCGTGGCTCGCTCCCGGCCCGTTCTGGGTCCCTGCCCTGATCGCGTCGCCGCTGGTGGGCCTCGAGCTGTGGTTCGACGTGCGGTCGCGGGGTCGACGCCTCGCTCCCGAGCTCGCCGGCGCCATCGGCATCTGCGCGCTCGCGGCGATGATCGTCACCTCCGCCGGCGGTCCCGGCCGCCTCGCCGCCGGGCTGTGGTTGGTCCTGGCTGCCCGGGTGCTCACGGCGATCCCGTTCATCCGGCGCCAGGTCGCCGCGCTGCACAGGCGGCCCGCCGCGGCGTGGCCGCTCGTCGTGTTCGACGCCGTGGCGGTGGCGGTCGCCGCGTCCGCGGCGCTGCTCGACCGCGCACTGGTCGCCGGCGCGCTCGCGGTGGGCGCCGTCGTCGTGCTGCAGCGGCTGAGCGCACAGCGCCCGACGCCACGGGCGACCGTGCTGGGCGTCCGACAGGTCGTACTCGGGTTCGGTGTCGTCGCCGTCACCTGGCTCGGAGCGCTCGTCGCCGGGGCGCGGGGGGGGTTTAGAACCCCCCCCCCCCCC
>JAEVZA010000434.1 GCA_023392475.1 Actinomycetes bacterium
GTGTGGGCCGGCGGCGCGGACGGGTCCAGCGGGAGCACGGCGTGGCTGTCGTCCCAGGCGCGCCGCAGCGCGTCGACGAACCCCGGCCCGCCCGGCAGGAGGAGCGCGACGAGCTCAGGCACCGTGCGCCGCGCGCCCGGGCTCGACGGTCGTGGCTGCGCCGGCCATCGGGGCGAACGGTAGCGTCGGCGCCCGTGACGCCCGCGACGATCGAGCCCGGCGACGCGGCCGGCGTCGTCGTCGCCGTCCTGCTCGCGGCCGCCGGGGCGTCGCTCGTGGTCGCCGTGCTGCTCTCCGCGCTGCGGACGGTCGTCGTGCCGCGGGGGGAGCGGCCGGCGCTCACGGCCTTCGTGTTCCTGTCCACCAGGAAGGTGCTGGAGCCCGCCATCCGGCGGGCGGAGCCGGCCCGCCGGGAACGCATCCTGCGCCGCTACGCGCCCATCTCGCTGGTGCTCCTGGCCGGCACGTGGGCGCTCCTGGTCATCATCGGCTTCACCCCGATCCACTGGGCCGTCGGCGAGCTCAGCTGGCTCGAGGCGCTCCAGGTGTCCGGCTCGTCGCTCACGACGCTCGGCTTCCTCAGCGCCGAACCCGCCCCCGCCCGCCTCGTCGAGGTGCTGGAGGCGCTGATCGGGCTGGGGCTCGTCGGGCTGCTGATCTCGTTCCTCCCCGCCATCTACGGCGCCTACTCGCAGCGCGAGACGCTGGTGGCGCAGCTCGCGAGCCGGGCCGGCCAGCCGCCGAGCGTCTCCGCCTTCCTGGTCCGGATGCAGCTCATCCGCGGCCTCGACGACCTCGACGAGACCTGGGCCGAGTGGGAGGACTGGTTCAGCCAGGTCGAGGAGACCCACTCGTCGTACCCGTCGCTCGTGTACTTCCGCTCCGGCCCGCGGCGCTCGTGGCTGACGTCGGCCGGGTGCCTC
Source organism: Actinomycetes bacterium (assembly GCA_023392475.1). Taxonomy (GTDB): domain Bacteria; phylum Actinomycetota; class Acidimicrobiia; order Acidimicrobiales; family Microtrichaceae; genus JAEVZA01. Next base: position 924 of record JAEVZA010000434.1, read on the forward strand.
ATGGACTCGGCCGCGATGTTCCAGGCCGCGGTCGACATGCCGACCAGCTCGGCGGCCGCGCTCTGCATCCGGTCCGGGTTCCTGTGCCTGCGGGAGGTGTCCGACCAGTTCCTCGTGCCGTACGACCCCGACCCCGCCCCCGACGCACCCGTGTCCGTGACCCGCGCCGAGTTCGACGCCTGCTGCGACGCGATGGCCGAGGCGGGCGTCCCGATGGTGGCGGACCGCGACCAGGCGTGGCGGGACTGGTCGGGCTGGCGCGTCAACTACGACGAGGCGCTGCTCGGCCTGTGCGCGCTCGTGGAGCCGCCGTCGGCGCCGTGGTCCTCCGACCGCGTCGACCCCATGCCGCGGCGGGTGCTGCGCAGCACGTTCCGGATGAAGCGGTCCTCGGCGCGGTGACCGGACCGACGCCGCTCCGCCTGCGACCCGGTCCGCCGGCCGGTGCCGTCGCCGTGCTCGCGCCGGTCGTCGCGCTCTCCCTCGTGCTGGGCCGGGCGCTGACGTCGGGGCTCGCCGCGACGCCCGACGACCCCGTGTCGCCGTGGGTGATCGCCGTGCTGACCGTCGCGGTCGGGTTCGGGCTGTCCTACCGGGCGCTCACGCAGTCCGTGGAGCTCGGTCCGGAGACCCTGCGGTGCCGCAACCTGCTCACCACGTTCCACGTCGACTGGGACCGCGTCGAGGACCTCGAGGTGGTGCGGCGCGGGCCGTTCGTGATGGTGGAGGTGCGGATCCGGTCGCTCCGGCGGCGCCACCGCCTCGGCGCGGCGACGAGGTTCGCGGGCGAGGGCGCGGAGGTGGTGCTGGACGTGGTCCGGGCGCACCCCAGCGCCGGCGCGGTGCTCGTCGAGGACCCGGGCTGACGGGACCGGCCGCTCAGATCCCGTAGACGTCCGCCATCCGGGCCACCTGGGCCGCCTCGTCCGTGAAGCCGGGGTTCTCCCAGGTCCGCGTCGGGCGGGCGCGCCGGGAGGTCGCTCGGGTCAGCACCGAGATGCAGTCGATCGGGCGTCGGGACCCGCCCCACGGCACCAGCTCCTGGCTCGTGCACACCAACCCGTCGGCCTCGGCGACCACGCGCACGACCTCGGCGCTCACCCCGGGGTCGCGCCAGTGGTGGCGCGGTTCGACGAGGCCGAGCCGCCGCAGCGCGCCGCCGACCCGTGGGATGCCGGCCAGCCGCACCTCGTTCGCGAACGCGCCGAGGTTCGAGTGGTGCAGGAACGCCACCCCGTCGGGGGCGAGGACCCGCCGGAGCTCGCTCAGGTAGCCGACCACCGCGGTGACGTCCGCGTGCACGAGCGAGTCGTAGCTGAACACGAGGTCGACCGACCCGCTCGCCACCGGCACGAGCGACCGCCCGTCGTTGGTCAGGTAGTCGACGTCGTCGGCGTCGCCGAACCTCGCGCGGCAGGCCTCGACGCACGACGGGTTCAGGTCGACCAGCGTCAGGTGCTCGGACAGGTCGCGGAGGTAGCCGCTCCACCGACCGTGCCCGCAGCCGATCTCGACCACCGTTGCCGCCGGCACGAGGCGGTGGATCCTCGGGATGATCGAGCCGTACCACTGCGCGTCGGGCCCGCCGTAGCCGTCGGACCAGTCGTCACCGCCGCGGTCCCACCGCTCGGGGTCGTCCCAGGCCCGGTTCTCCTCGATGGTCGGCACGTGTCTCCTCCTGCTCCCGACGCCCTAGCATCGCCCGCCATGTCGGCACCCGACCGCCCGCCGCTCCCCACGGACTGGCGGAGGTGGGTGCTCGGCGCCCGGCCCCGCACCCTGCCCGCCGCGGTGGCACCGGTGCTCGTGGGCACCGCCGCGGCGGCCGGTCTGGGGGTGCGACCCGGTCCCAGGTGCATCTCGATCTGGGTCTTCTTGTGCGCCCTCGGGGTGGCGCTGTTCGTCCAGATCGCCACGAACTACGCCAACGACTACAGCGACGGCAAGCGTGGGACCGACGACCCCGGTGCGCGTGTCGGGCCGCCCCGGCTCGTCGGCAACGGGCTCGCCACGCCTGGCGAGGTGAAGCGGGCGATGCTGGTGGCCTTCGGGCTCACCGCCCTGTGCGGCCTGCCGCTCGTCCTGTTCGTGGACTGGAAGCTCGTGTTCGTCGGCGCCGCCGCCATCGCCGCGGGCTGGTTCTACACGGGCGGGCCGCGGCCCTACGGCTACGCCGGCCTGGGCGAGGCGTTCGTGTTCGTGTTCTTCGGCCTCGTCGCCACGGTCGGCTCGACCTACGTGCAGACGCTCACGATCACGTGGCTGCCGGTCGTGGCCGGCGTGGCGATGGGCTGCCTGTCCACCGCCCTGCTCGTGGTCAACAACCTCCGCGACATCCCCGGGGACTCGGTCGTCGGCAAGCACACCCTCGCCGTGCGCCTCGGCGACCGGCGGACGCGGGTGCTGTTCGTCGTGCTGCTCGTGCTGCCGTTCGTTCTGCTGCCCGTCATGGCCGGCGCCGGCGACCGGCCCCTCGCCGTGCTGGCGTTCGTCGCCCTGGTGCTCGCCCGGCGGCCGATCGTCGCCGTGCTCGGCGGGGCCCGGGGCCCGCAGCTGATCGCCGTGCTCGGCGACACGGGCCGCGTGCTGCTCGTGTACGGCGTGCTCGTCGCCGTCGGCTTCTTCCTCGGCGGCTGACCGACGACGGAGATCCTGTGCGTACGGCACGTTCAACGTGCCGTACGCACAGGATCTCGGTCCTGGAGGAAGGTGCGGACGAGCTCGATCGTCGCCGTCGGGGCCTCGAGGTGCGCGGCGTGACCGGCCGCTGGCACCGTCGAGAACGACGTGGGTCCCCCGATCGCCTCGGCCAGGCGGACGCCGAGGGCCTCGAACTTGGCGTCGAGCGAGCCCGCCAGGACGAGCGTGGGCGCCCGCACGTCGCCGAGGCGGTCCCACAACGGGTCCATGGACCCCGTCCCGACCGCCCGCAGGCTGGCCGCGAGCCCGGCCGCCGTGTTGGCGCGGCGCTCGTCGTCGAACCGGGCCCAGGCCGGCAGGCCGGTGAAGAGCGGCTGCGCGAGCCACTCCGCGAGGAACGCGTCGACCCCGACGTCGAGCAGGTGGTCGGCGAGCCGGTCGTCCGCGGCGCGCCGCTCGGCCCGCTCGCCGTCGTCGTCGATGCCGCCGGTGGCCCCCACCAGCACGAGCCGCTCGACCACCTCCGGGTGGGCGAGGGCGAGGTGGAGCGCGGCTCGGCCGCCGAGCGAGTAACCCACGACGGTGGCCCGACCGGCCGCGGTGGCGGCTGCGGCGCCGGCCAGCAC
>JAEVZA010000239.1 GCA_023392475.1 Actinomycetes bacterium
CGCCGGTGCCGACCCCGCCCACGGATCGGCGGACGACCCCCTCCCGGGCGGAGATATCGGTCACAATGGGGGGCGTTCGGGTAGGGGGTTCACTTACTGTTCACACACCCGGACGGTCGGCGGCGACCGTTCCGGACAGATCAGGGGGACGGTCCTGAACGTCACGTTCTTCGGCGTGCGAGGTTCGACGCCGTGCTCATGCGAGAGCCTGAGCCGGTACGGCGGCAACACCTCCTGCGTGGTCGTCGAGGCGGACGACCACGACCCGATCGTGCTGGACCTCGGGACCGGTCTGCGCTTCTTCGGTCTCAACCGACCGTTCGACGAGCCGTTCCGCGGCTCCGCCCTGGTCACCCACCTGCACTGGGACCACGTGCAGGGCATCCCGTTCTTCAGCCCGCTCCTCGCGCCGAACGCACGGCTGGACCTCTACGCCCCGGCCCAGGACGGCGCCGGCCTGGAGGAGGCGGTGCGCAAGTTCCTGTCGCCGCCGTACTTCCCGGTGGGCATCGACGAGCTGCCGGGCGAGGTCGTGTTCCACGACACCGAGCCGGGGATCTTCGAGGCGTCGGGCGCGAAGATCCAGGCCGCGTGGGTGCCCCACGTCGGACCGACGCTCGGCTACCGCGTCACCATCGACTCGACCACGGTCGCGTACGTCTCCGACCACCAGCAGCCGGGCCAGGGCGCGACCGAGGTGGACCCTGCCGTCCTGGAGCTGTGCGAGGGCGCGGATCTCCTGATCCACGACGCGCAGTTCGACGACCTCGAGTTCTCGATGCGCTCGGACTGGGGCCACTGCACGGTCGACTACGCGGTCGAGGTCGCGGCCCAGGCCGGGGTGGACCGGCTCGCGCTGTTCCACCACGACCCCAACCACACCGACCTCCGGGTCGACGAGCTGCTGGCCCACGCCCGCACCGTCGCGGCCCGTCGGGGCGTCGGCGAGGTGCTCGCGGCGTCGGAGGGGCTCACGCTGTCGTTCGACCGCGCGCCGGCCCGGTAGCGTCCGCGCCCATGAGCGACGACGCGGCCGCAGAGATCGAGATCGACCCCAACCTGTTCCGCAAGGTCCTGGGGCACTTCCCGACCGGGGTCACCGTCGTGGCCGCGCAGGTCGACGGGCACCCGGTCGGCCTCGCCATCGGGTCGTTCTTCTCCGTCTCGCTGGACCCGCCGCTCGTCGGGTTCTGCGTGGCCACCACGTCGTCCACCTGGCCGCTCATCCGGCCGGTCGGCCGGTTCGGAGTGAGCGTGCTCGCCGAGGACCAGCACGAGACCTCCGGTCGCTTCGCGTCGAAGGCGGACGACAAGTTCGAGGGCATCTCCTGGGAGCCGGGTCGGGTCACGGGCTCGCCGCTCATCCACGGCGCGGTCGCCCACATCGACTGCACGCTCGAGGAGGAGTACACGGCGGGCGACCACCTCATCGTGACCGGTCGGGTGAAGGACCTGGACGTGCACCGCGACGACGTCGGCCCGCTCCTGTTCTTCAAGGGCGCCTACGGCCGCCACACGCCGGCCTGACCGGAGTCCTCGTGGCCGTCTACGCCCTGGGTGACCAGGAACCCGAGATCCACCCGAGCGCCTACGTGCACCCCGACGCGGTGGTGATCGGCTCGGTCGTCATCGGCGAGAGCTCGTCGGTGTGGCCGTCCGCCGTGATCCGGGGCGACGACGGGTTCGTGTTCATCGGCGCCCGCTGCTCGATCCAGGACGGCGCGGTGCTGCACACCACCGCGGTGTGGCCCACGACCGTCGGCGACGACGTGACGATCGGCCACCTCGCGCACCTCGAGGGCTGCACCGTCGAGGACAAGGCGCTGATCGGCGTCGGCTCGATCGTGCTGCACGACGCGCGGGTGGGGCGCGAGGCCGTGGTCGGCGCCGGCGCCTTCGTCGGCAACCGCAAGGTGGTCCCGCCGCTGGCCATGGCGCTCGGCGTGCCGGCGGTCATCAAGGAGGACGCGGTCACGCCCGGTCACTTCGACCTCGGCGTCGAGTCCTACGTGCGCCGCAGCGAGCGCTACCGGCAGCGCCTGCGCCGCATCGACTGACCGCCGCCGGCGTTCTCGGGGCGCACCCCGAGACCGGCCCTCTCCCCGATCTCGGGGGATCCCGGACGCTCAGCGTCCGCCCGGCCCCGAGATCGCCGGATCGGGCAACTCGGGGCACGCCCCGAGCTCAGGTGGACTGGAGGTGGAGGGCGGCGGAGCGGGGTGCCCGGCGTCAGCCGCGGTAGGTGCCCGACGCGAGCCAGTCGACCCAGGCCGGGCCGCCGACGTTGCGGGCCACGGTGAACGCCACGAGCCCGACGGCGATCCCGACCCAGCCCCACGTCGGCACGCGGGGCAGCCGGAACGGCCGGTCCTGGAGCGAGCGCACCAGCCAGATGCCCCACAGGACGACGAGCGCGGGCAGCGCGACGGCGAGGAGCACGTTGTGGTCCGCGGCGGCGAGCCAGTCGCCGCGCACGAGCGAGCTCGTGCAGCGGAGGCCGCCGCAGAACGGGCAGTCGATCCCGAACAGCGCCTTCGACCAGCACACCGGGGTGCCCGAGTCCTGCGGGTTCACGAGCGCGACGGCGGCGCAGCCGCACGCGGTGACCGCGCCGACGGCGACCGGCGCCACCCAGCGGGGGCGGCCCCGGGGAGCACCCGCGAGCGACCCGGGTGACCCGGGTGACCCGGGCGCCACACCCTCGGCGGGCGACCCGGGGGGCGACGCGACCGGCCGGCCCGGTGCGGTCGCGTCGGCCGCGGCGGGGTCGGTGACGGCCATCACCCCACCCTACGCACCGGCCCGGTGCGAGCGGTGCCGAGGCCGCCACCCGGAGGGGGCGGATTTCACGCGTGCCGCGGGATGGCCCCGCAGGACGGGGTTGTTACTATCCCCGTAGGAGAAATCCGCGCCGGCCCCTCGCCGGCCGGGCAGATCCCGCCGGCGCCCGTGCCGGCCGCAGCACCGTCCACGGAGGACCACATGTCGGTCGACCTCGACCTCTCCAAGTACTCGCTCGGTTGGAGCGACGCCGAGGAGTACGTCTTCAAGCCCAAGCGCGGGCTCGACGAGGCGATCGTGCGCGAGATGTCGTGGATGAAGGGCGAGCCCCAGTGGATGCTCGACTTCCGCCTCCGCTCGCTGCGGGCCTTCGAGAAGCGCCCGATGCCCACGTGGGGCGGCGACATGTCGGAGATCTTCTTCAACGAGATCTTCTACTACATCAAGCCGACGGAGCAGCAGGTCGACTCCTGGGACGACCTCCCCGACGCCATCAAGAACACCTACGAGAAGCTCGGCATCCCGGAGGCGGAGCGGAAGTACCTCGCGGGCGTCACCGCGCAGTACGAGTCCGAGGTCGTCTTCCACCGCAACCGCGAGGACCTCGAGCGCCAGGGCGTCATCTTCTGCGACATGGACACGGCGCTGCGGGAGCACCCGGAGATCGTCAAGCAGCACTTCGGCACCGTCATCCCCCGGAACGACAACAAGTTCGCCTCGCTCAACTCGGCCGTGTGGTCGGGTGGCTCGTTCATCTACGTGCCGCCGGGCGTCGAGGTGTCGATGCCGCTGCAGGCCTACTTCCGCATCAACGCGGAGAACATGGGCCAGTTCGAGCGGACGCTGATCATCGCCGACGAGGGCTCGAAGGTGCACTACATCGAGGGCTGCTCGGCCCCCACCTACACCTCCGACTCGCTGCACTCCGCCGTGGTGGAGATCGTCGTGAAGCCGTCGGCGCGGGTCACCTACACGACGATCCAGAACTGGTCGTCGAACGTCTTCAACCTGGTCACCAAGCGCGCCCGCGTCGAGGCCGAGGGCCACATGGAGTGGATCGACGGCAACATCGGCAGCCGCCTCACCATGAAGTACCCGAGCGTCGTCATGGTGGGCCCGAAGGCGTCCGGCGAGGTGCTCTCGGTGGCCTACGCCGGTGCCGGCCAGCACCAGGACACCGGCGCCAAGATGGTCCACGCGGCACCGGAGACCACGTCGAAGATCGTCTCGAAGTCGATCTCCAAGGACGGCGGCAAGACCTCGTACCGCGGCCTCGTCCGGGTCGAGGACGACGCCCACGACTGCCGCTCCCACGTCCAGTGCGACGCGCTGATCCTCGACGAGGACTCGATCTCCGACACGTACCCGTACATGGAGGTCGGCACGCGGGACGCGATCATCGGCCACGAGGCCACCGTGTCGAAGGTGGCCGACGAGCAGCTCTTCTACCTGATGAGCCGCGGGCTCTCCGAGGAGCAGGCCATGTCGATGGTGGTGAACGGCTTCATCGAGCCGGTCACCCGCACGCTCCCGATGGAGTACGCCGTCGAGTGGTCCCGCCTGATCGAGCTGCAGATGGAAGGCAGCGTCGGCTGAGCTGACCACCCGCCCGCCAGAGCGCGTCGCTCACGCGTTCTGACGATTCTTCGTGCTGCTGGGCAGCGCGGATCGTCATGGGAACGAGTGGGAGGCCCGTCGAGCGGGACCCGGCCCCGGACGTTCGGGGTGCCCCGCGGTCAGGCGGGGGTGCCGGAGCGGACGTCGAGCAGGCGGAAGCCGCCACCGCCGTCGCGCCGCGCCTCCTGCGCCGCCTCGGCGGCGTCGCCCACCATCGCGGCCGGTGAGCTCGTCCCGTCACCGACGACGACGCCGACGGTGAGGGCGACGTCGATCTCGACGCCCGAGTCGGGCACCCGGACCGGTTCCACCACGCCGGCGAGCAGCCGGTAGGCGACCCCCGCCGCGTCCTGCGCGTCGCCGAGGTCCTCGGCGAGGACGGCGAACGTGCCGGTCCCGGCGCGGGCCACCGAGTCGGCGCCCCGGAGCCGCTGGGTCAGCCGCTCGGAGACGAGCGACAGGACCGTGCGGGCCGTGGCGGAGCCGTGCTCGCGCTCGATCTCGTCGAGGTTGGTGACGTCGCAGCGCAGGAGCGAGAAGGGGGCGCCGCTGGTCGCGGACCGCCGGATCGCGGATGCCAGGAGCAGCGACAGCGCCCGCTCGTTCGGCAGGCCGGTCTCCCGGTCCTCCATCTGGTCGCGCGTGTCGTCGAGGGTGGTGCGGCGACGGCGGCGCTCGGCCCGGCGGTCCTGCGTGAGGTCGTGGGCGACGGCGAGCACGCGGTCGACCCGGCCGTCGTCGTCGCGGAGCGAGCCGAGGGTGACGGCGAGGACCCGCACCCGTCCGTCGGCGCCGACGACCCGGACCTCCCCCTGCTCGATGTCGGTCACGCCCCCGACGAGGCGCACGAGGGTGGACAGGACGTCGGCCTGCTCTCGACCGGGGCACAGGGCGAGGAGGTGGAGGCCGGCGAGCTCGCCCGGGGCACGCCCGCACAGGCGGGCGAAGGCCGGGTTGACGCTGCACAGGTGGCCCTCGCCGTCGAGGGTGGCCACCGGCACGTCGGCGGCGTCGAAGACGCGCCGCACGCGCTCGAGCTCACCGTCGCCGCGCTCCGAGGACCCGCCCACCGTGGTCATGTACGCGTTGTCGGCCCGAGCGGCCCCGCCGTTGAGGATTCGGGGGGTTGAGGGACCGCTCATCCGTCACGCCACGGGGCCGCCCGCGATCCCCGGATCGGCGCCGCCCGCTGCCACACTGTGGACCATGCCCATGCGGGAGAGCTGCAAGTTCTTCGAGAGCCGGACCTACCCGAACGGCGAGACCGTCCGGAAGTGCGACCTCGACCTGGCCCCGGAGGCGCCGTGGCGCTGCCCGGAGGACTGCCGTGCCTTCGAGCCCCGGATGGCCGACGTGAACTGGGCCCACGGGACGCTCGTGACCCCGCCGACGCCGCCGGAGCCGTCGAGCCTCGGGGACGACCCCTCGATCGCGGCGCTGCTCGACGAGGCCGAGGACATCGTGAACTCCGCCGGCCCCCAGATCCGGGCCGAGGTCGACGCCGAGCAGGGCCGTGACGAGCCCGGGGGCTGGAAGCGGTTCTTCCGCCGACCCAAGAAGTCGTGAGCACGGCGCCGGTGGTCGCCCGCCTGCGGGACGGCGCACCGGTGGGGGCGTGGCTCCTGAAGGCGAACCCGGCGGTGTGGGACGTGGGCGCCCACCTCGCCTCCGGCGCGCCGCTCGACCGCTGGCGCCTCGCGCCCACCTACCGCTGCGACCTGATCGAGGCCGGCCAGCCGGTCGTGCTCTGGGTGACGCGGGGCGACCCCGACCTCACCCCGGGCATCTGGGCGGTCGGCGTGACCACCGGACCGGCCGACGACGACATCGGCGACCCCGACGACCCCCTCTGGCGCGACGAGGGCGCCCGCCGGCAGGTGCGGCCGTACGTCGAGGTGCACCTCGACGTGCTGGCGGCGCCGATCGGGGCGGACGAGGTGCGCTCGCACCCGGTCTTCCGCGGCATGGAGCTGTTCCGGGCGCCCCGCATGGGGAGCCCGCTGCACCTCACGCCGCGGGAGCTGGGTGCGCTCCGGGCGCTGCTGCCGACGGCCGACCTCGACTGAATATCCCCTACGTCCGTAGTGTAAATTCGCGCCGTGCCCCCCGAGACCGCCCGCTCCGACCTGCTCACGCCCGGGCAGGAGGTCCTCGACCGCCTCGGCGGCCCCGACTGGCTCCGCGCCCGGCGCGCCGACGCGGCCCGCGCCGCCGCGGATCTGCCCCTGCCGTCGGTCGACGCCGAGGAGTGGCGCTACAGCCGCATCGCCGAGCTGGATCTCGGCGCCTACCGCCTGCGCACCGACCTCGCCGGGGCGGACGGCGCGGAGGTGCCCCCGGTGCCGGCGCGGGTGGGCGAGGTGCTCGCGGCGCTCGGGCCGCTGTCGGGCGTCGTCGTCCTGGTCGACGGGCGGGTCGTGCACCGCGAGGCCGAGGGCGGTCCGTGGGACGCCGGCGTGCGGTTCGGGTCCACCCACGACGACGCGGTCGGCGGTGAGGACGTGCTGGGCGCCACGGTGGGCACCTCGTCCGACGCGTTCGTGGCCGCCAACGACGCCCTGAGCGAGGAGCCCGTCGTCCTCGACGTGCCCCGCGGAGTCGTCGTCGAGCGCCCGTTCGTGGTCGTCTCGCACACATCGGCCGACGGGGTCGCCGTGCTCCCGCGCCTCAGCATCCGCGCCGGCGCGGACAGCGAGGTCTCGGTCGTGGAGGTCGTCACCTCCGACGACGTCGCCTCGCTCGTCGCGCCGGTCACCGAGGTGTCGGTCGGGCCCGCGGCCCGAGTCCGCCACGCGGTCCTCCAGGACCTCGGCCCGCGGGTGTGGCAGCTCGGCTCGTTCGTCGCCGACGTCGCGCAGGACGCCACGTTGAGCGCCTCTGTCGCGGCCCTCGGTGGCGACTACGCGCGGCTGCGGCTCGACTGCCGGCTGACGGGTCGCGGCGCCACGGGGAACCTGTCGAGCGCCTACTTCGCCGACGGCGACCGCCTCCTGGACCTCCGCACGTTCCAGGAGCACGCCGCGCCCGACACGACGTCGAACCTGCTGTTCAAGGGCGGCGTGACGGACCACGCCCACGCGGTCTACACGGGCCTGATCCGCATCCGGCCCGACGCCCGCGGCTCGAACGCGTTCCAGACGAACCGGAACCTCAAGCTGTCGGACCACGCGTGGGCGGAGTCGGTGCCGAACCTCGAGATCGAGAACAACGACGTGCACTGCTCGCACGCCTCCACCGTCGGCCCGGTCGACGAGGACCAGCGGTTCTACCTGGAGAGCCGCGGCGTGCCGACGCAGGCGGCCGAGCGCCTGATCGTGGGCGGCTTCTTCGACGAGGTGATCGACGCGCTGGCCGTGCCGGCGCTCGCCCCCGTCGTCGCCGACCGGATCGACGCGCTGCTCGACCGCGGCCTCCCCGGGGGTGCGGCGTGACGACGGCGACCCGGCTCTGCGCGCTGGTCGACCTCGTCGACGGCGGCGTGCGCCGCTTCGACGTGGACGGCCACGACCTCGCGGTCATCCGCCTCGGTGGCGACGTCTACGTGCTCGGCGACCGGTGCAGCCACGCGGACGTGTCGCTCTCCGAGGGCGAGGTCTTCGCCGACGAGTGCGCGATCGAGTGCCCGAAGCACGGCAGCGAGTTCGACCTCGTCACCGGCGAGCCCCGCTCGCTGCCCGCCGTGCGCCCCGTGCCCACGTACGCGGCGAGGGTGGAGGACGGCGACGTCGTCGTCGAGCTGGACCACGCGGAGGAGGCGTCGTGAGCGAGCTGCGGATCGAGGACCTGCGGGCCGAGGTCGCCGGGCGGGAGATCCTGACCGGCGTGACCCTCACGGTCCGCTCGGGCGAGGTGCACGCGGTCATGGGGCCGAACGGCTCCGGGAAGTCGACGCTGTCGAACGTGCTGATGGGCAAGCCCGGCTACACGGTCACCGGCGGCACGGCCACGCTCGACGGGACGGACCTGCTCGGCCTCACCACGTGGGAACGGGCCCAGGCCGGGCTCTTCCTCGCCATGCAGTACCCGACCGAGGTGCCAGGCGTCCGGCTGTCCGAGGTGCTCGAGGAGGCCTTCCGGGCCTCCGACCGCGATCCTGCCCTCGTCGGCGGGCGCCTCGAGCGCGAGGCCGACCTGCTCCAGTTCGACCGCGCGTTCCTCGACCGGCCGCTCAACGTCGACCTCTCCGGCGGCGAGAAGAAGCGGAACGACACGCTGCAGCTCGGCGTGCTCGAGCCCCGCATCGCCATCCTCGACGAGCTCGACTCGGGCCTGGACATCGACGCGCTGCGCGCGGTGTCGCGCCGCATCGAGGCGGCCACGGCCGGCGGCCTCGACGGCGGTGAGCCGCTCGGCGTGCTCGCCATCACGCACTACTCCCGGCTGCTCGAGGAGCTCCACCCCGACGTCGTGCACATCTTCGCCCGCGGGCGGATCCTCGAGTCGGGCGGCCCGGAGCTGGCCGACCGGCTGGAGGCATCGGGGTACGCGGCGTGGGTCGGCGAGGAGGTCGACCAGCCGGGACCGGGCGTCGACGACGCCCGCCCGGAGGTCGACGACCCGTTCTTCGACCCCCTCGCCTGACCCCCGATCCCGCGTTCTGACGATTGTTCGTGTTGCCTGGCAGCGCGGATCGTCATGGGAACGAGTGGGAGGCGTGGGGCGCGACGGCGTGCGACGGCGTGCCGACGCGCCGGACCACGTCGTACCCGAGGACCGGCCGGGCCGCTCAGTCGAACAGGGAGCGGAAGGCCTCGAGCTCGCGGCGGATGTCGCCGCCCATCGGCGCGTACATCAGCTCGGTGACGCCCTCGGCGGCGATGCCGTCGAGCCGGGCGCGGAGGTCCTCCCGGGTGCCGGTCCACGTCGTCGAGGCGATGAGCTCCGGCGTGACCGAGGCTCGGTCCCGCTCGGTCATCTCCACGAAGTGGCCCTCGTGGGTGTGCAGGTGCCGCTCGCGCTCCGGGAAGGCCTCGATCTCGTCGCGCCACGCGGGCCCGCCCTCGAACCCGTCGAGCAGCTCCGGTCCGGCCTCGTACATGCCGTGGAAGACGACGGCCGCGCCCGGGCCCGCGGCGTCGAGCACGCGCGCCGAGTCGAGCGGCTCGCCGTCCTCGAGGACCGTGCCGTAGGCGAACAGGGCGCAGCGCTCCCACCCCGCTTGCGCGCCGAAGATCGACACCACGCCGTCGGCCCCGACGTCCCGCGCCACCGCGAGGCCCTTGGGGCCGTTGGCGCCGACCAGGATCGGCGTCGTCACCGGCCGGTCCGCCACCCAACCCTCCGGGTGGATCATGCGGACGGGCGCGCCGTCGACCTCGACCACCTCGCCCCGGAGCAGCCCGATCAGCTGGCGCAGGTACCGCTCGGTCTCCGCCCAGGTCATCGGGCGCTGGCCGAGGACGAACCGGCCCGTGAACCCGGTGCCCACGGCCACGGCGACACGCCCCGGGGCCATGCGCTCGAGGTCCGCGATCGCCGCGGCGTTCACCATGACGTGCCGCAGGGACGGGACGAGCACGCCAGGGCCGAGACCGATCGTGGAGGTCACCTCGGCGCACCGGGCGAGCGCCACCCACACGTCGCCGTACAGCGCGGGGGAGTCGTACACCCAGGCCCGCCGGTAGCCGAGGTCCTCGGCGTGGCGGACCAGCTCGGGCAGGTCGGGACGGGGCGGGAAGGCGCAGCTCGGTTCCACGGCCGGGAACCTAGACGGCGGACCGGTCGTCGGGTCTAGGGTCCGCGCATGGCGCGACCGCAGCCGCTGACCCGCTCGGAGCTGGACGACGCACTGTCCGGCCTGCCCGGTTGGTCGCTCGAGGGGGATCGCCTCCACCGAGAGCTCCGCTTCCCCGACTTCGAGCGGGCGTTCGGGTTCATGGCCGCCGCGGCCACGGTCGCGGCCGCGATGGACCACCACCCCGAGTGGAGCAACGTCTACTCGCGGGTCGTCGTCGACCTCAGCACGCACGACGCCGGCGGGATCACGGAGCTCGACGTCGAGCTCGCCCGGCGGATGTCGGGCCTCGCTCGCGACTGCGCCGCCGACTGATCGACCGACGCCACCCGCCGATCGCCGGTGGGCGGCTCAGGCCGGCAGGTGCAGGAACGTCGTGTAGCGGTAGATCGACGCGTAGCCCATGCGGTCGTAGATCGGCTCGCCCATCGGCGACGCCTGCAGCGTCACCGCCGCGGCGCCGACCTCGAAGCCGCGGTTCGTCACGGCTCGCGTGACCAGCTCGCCGACGCCGCGGCCGCGTGCCGCCTCCAGGGTGCCGACGAAGTAGACGCCGGCGATGCCGTGGCTCAGCAGGACCATCGCCGCGCCGACCGGCACGCCGTCCACGTCGGCCAGCACGATCGACGAACCGGGTCGCAGGACGAGCGCCGGCGCCGCCACGGCGGTCAGCAGCGCGCCCTCGGGCATGCCGAGGCTCTGGTAGGCGGCGTCGGACACCGCCACGAAGTCGGCCACGTCCTGCTCGCCGGTGACCCACCGGAGCGACACGCCGCCACCGGGCGCCGCGGGGGCGAGCGGCTCCGTCACCACCATCTCGGGTGCCGACGACACCTCCAGGAAGCCGGCGGCGAGCGCCGCCGCCCGCACGGGCTCGTCCTCCGCGTGGCCGTCACGCAGGCTCATCGAGAACCCGCGACCCAAGGGCGCGAAGCGGTCGACCGCGGCGGCCACCGCCCGCGCCGGGTCGACGCCGGGGTCGACGCGGGCGGCGCCGTTGAGCAGCACGGGCAGGTCGGAGGTGCTCGACCACGTGAGCACGCCGTCGGCCTCGACGACCGCCCCGCCGGCGCCGGACCAGCGCGCGCAGGTCCGCTCGAACTCCAGCCGGTTCAGGTGGCCGAGCTCCGCCAGCTCGGGATCGTCGGGGCGCACGGGCCAGAGCATGGCCGCGCCCCGCACGGTGCGGCGACCGGGTTCGGGCGAGGGACGGGTGACGCACATGTCACACGGTGGAATCGTCCATCGTCGGCAGGGGCCCCGGGTGCGACGCTCGGTCCGTCAGACCGCGCACGACTGGAGGTGGTCCCGTTGCACCACCACATGCCCTCCGACCACCGGCTCGACCACGTCGCGATGTTCACGTGCTGCAGCCGCCGGCAGCGCGACCGCATCGCCCTCCTCGGTACGCAGGTCCGCCGCGCCCGCGGGTGCGTCCTCGCCCGTGGCGGCACGGTCGTCGACCAGGTCCTCGTGATCCTCGAGGGCGACGCCGGCGCCTTCGACCAGGTCGGCGGCGAGCGCCTCGTGCCCGGCGACCACGTCGGCGGTACCGAGATCGTCGAGCGCCGACCGCACCCGCGCACCGTCGTCGCCGGCACGGACGTGCTGCTCGAGGTCTACAGCTCGGCCGAGTTCCGCACGATCCTGCACGACGTCCCCGAGGTGGCGTCACGGCTGCAGTTCCTGCACACGCTGCCGCCGATCCCGACGGCGCTCCCGCTGCCGGTCGCCCCGGTCAGCTGACCCGGGGCTCCCAGCCGCCGTCGGCGCGGCGGAACACCGGGATCGCGCCCAGCGACTCCACGAGGCCGGCGTCCGCGCCCAGCAGGTCGCGCCAGTCGTCCCCCTCGACGAGGAGCACGCCGATGGCCGCGAGCTCGCCGCCCGCGGCACGCACGAGGTCGGCCGCGGCGTGGATGCTGGTGCCCGTCGAGATCACGTCGTCGACCACGGCCACGCGCCGGCCGTCGACGAGGTGCTGCCGCGCCCGGTCGAGGCGCAGCTCCTGGTCCGTGTCGGTCGTGATGGAGCGAAGCGGCCGCGTGTAGGCGTCGGCGAGGTGGATCTTCTTCGTCTTCTGGAGCACGAGGTAGTCGTCCAGGCCGAGGGCCCGGCTCACCTCCATCGCCACCGGGATGCCGCAGGTGGCGTTCGTGGCGATGATGTCGGGCCGGTGCGGCGCCAGCCGCTCGGCGAGCTCGGCGCCCGCCCGCTCCAGCAGCGACACGCCGTTGTCGAACGTGATGAACAGGGCGATGCCCACGTCGGGCGCCACCTCGACGATCGGCACGTCGACCGACTGGCTGCCGATGGTGACCGTGTAGGTGGCCCGGCCGTCGTTCGGCAGGTCGGGGACGGTCGTCGTGTCGTCGGTCATGGCGCCATCCTGCCCGCCCGCGCGGGTGGGGCGCCCCATCGGTCGCGCGCGCCGACGACCGTGCGGCGGGGGCTCAGAGCGTGACGAACAGGACGACCGAGACGACCAGCCCGAGCCCCACGACGCAGGCTCGCAGCACGCGCTCGTCGAGGCGGCGTGCGATCGCTCCGCCGAGGTACCCGCCGATCAGGCACGTCGGAGCGGCGATCAGCACCGACGCCCAGTCGACGGGGCCGAAGAGGCCGAACACGATCACGCTCACGGTCGCGTCGACCAGCGAGATCACCGACTTGGTCGCGGTGAGGTTGCGGACCGAGTCGTTGATCGTGAGCCCGAGCACCCCGAGCACGATCACGCCGAGCCCGCCGCCGAAGTAGCCGCCGTAGACGGTCGCGGCGCCCACGGCGAGGATCGCGGCCACGGACGGCCGGTGGTCGCTGCCCGTCCGTTCCCGGAGGTGGCGGCGCACCCACGGCTGCAGCGCGGTCATCACCGTCGCGGCGAGCACGAGCACCGGCACGATCACGTCGAAGGCGGCCGACGGCGTGAGGAGGAGCAGGGCGCAGCCCAGCGTCGATCCGACCAGCGTGGCGCCCAGCAGCCAGGGGAGGAGGTGCCGCCGCTCGTGGATCTCGGTGCGGAACGCCCCGACGCCGCCGACGTAGCCGGGCCACGTCGCGACGGAGTTGGTCACGTTCGCCGACAGCGGGGCGAGCCCGGTGACGAGCAGCGCCGGGAAGAGGATGAGCGATCCGCCGCCGGCGACGGTGTTGACCAGGCCGCAGCCGGCGCCGGCGAGCACCAGCAGGAGGACGTTCCAGGCCGACACGACCCGGAAGCCTCGCCCACGCACCCCCGGCGCACCAACTGATCCCTCAGCCCGGCGGAAGGGATCCCGGCCGGACGTCCACGCTGTTCACGGAGCCGAAACACGGACGTCGCGCTCGTGGTGTTCCATCCGATCCCGGTACCGGGTCGTGCGCGTCGTCGTCGGCGCCGTGTCCGTC
>JAEVZA010000241.1 GCA_023392475.1 Actinomycetes bacterium
CGCCGGCACGCCGATGCGCGCCGACCCGCGCGGTTCAGGCGATCCCGAGCCGCTCGAGCTGGTCGCCGGGCGCGTCGACCGCCCGGAGCGCCTCGCGCAGCTGCTCGAGGGCGTCGGGGGCCGCGGCCGCCGCCGGTCCGAGGTCCTGCCGCTCCTCCGGGTCCTCGACCCGGTCGACGAGGTGGTCGCCGGTGAAGCCGCCCCACGCCCAGAACGGCAGCAGGTCGCCGGCGCGGAACGGCTGGCGGATGACCGGCACCTCGGACCCGGGCATCCGGTCGAGCTCGGCGCGGTCGTCGGGCAGCGGGAGCCACGTCACGCCGTCGAGGCCCGCGTGGACCGGCATGGTGGACCAGCGGTTCGACCACATCGACAGCGGGGCGTTGCCGTCGACCGGCGCCCGGGCGAACCGCCACCGGTCGGTCACCAGGTGGACCTCGCGGCCCCACACGCCGCCGAGCACGTGGTCCCGGACCGCATCGGCCGACCCGTCGAGCAGGGGCACCAGCGACGCGCCGTGGGTGCGGTGGTCGGCGGCCACCCCGAAGAGGTCGCAGATCGTGGCGTGGAGGTCGACCGTGGTCGTCAGCGCGTCGCAGGTCCCGGCGTCGGCGCCGGGCCACCGCACGAGGAGGGGCACGTGCCCGAGCGTCGAGCGGACCCAGGTCCCGGGCTTGCCCCAGATGTCGTCCTCGCCGAGGTAGTGGCCGTGGTCGGTGCAGATCACGACGGCCGTCTCCCCGGCACGGCCCGAGGCGTCGACCGCGTCCAGCAGGCGCCCCAGCCAGTGGTCGATCATCGAGAGCTTGGCCCCGTACTGGGCGCGCACCTGCCGGCCCTGGCGCTCCGTGAGCGTGCCGGACGCGACCCCGCCGACCGCGTACGGCGGCCAGATGAGGTGAGGGCCGTCGCTCCCCAGGTCCCAGTCGTCGTCGTAGCGGCCGGCCCACCGCTCCGGCGTGTCGAACGGCTCATGGGGGTCGAACTCGTCGACGACCAGCAGGAACCGCTCCGCCGTCGCCGCCTCCTCCTCGATCCAGCGCGCCGCGGCGGCCATCGTGCGCGGGCCGGGGAAGTCCTCCTCGTCACGGAACCAGCCCCGGCTGTCGTCGTAGGGCATGTGCGGTCGGCCGAACGACGGCGCGCCGGCCCACGACGGATCGGGCGCCGTGCGCCACGGGTCGGACTCGTGGCCCCGCACGTAGTCCCACGCCCGGAAGCCCACGTGGTAGTTCTCGCCGCCCGTCTCGAACAGGTGGGGGTGGTCCGACACGAGCTTGGTCACCACGCCGGCGCGGCGGAGCGGCTCCGTCACCGCCGACTCCCACAGCTCCACCGATCCCCACGGCTTCCAGAGGAAGTCCCACGCGCCGCACAGGAGGTCGTGGCGCGCCGGGATGCACGGCAGCGAGCCGGTGTGGTGGTTCGTGAACCGCACCGCGCCGTCCGCGAACGCGTCGAGCCGGGGCGTCTCGAACTCGGTGCCGCCGTAGCAGCCGAGCAGGTGCCGGTTGAGCGAGTCGAGCAGGACGACGACGAGGTTCGCGGGCCCGTCGTCACCCACGGTCGGGTCGGGGTCGGCCATGCCGGCAGTCTGGCGCGTCGGCCGGGCCCGACCCGGCGTCGTGCAGGCGCCCCGGGACTCGGCCCGCGACGGTCTCGTCGAGGCTCAGCCGGCCTCGGCCTCGTCGAGGCTCAGCTGGCCTCGGCCTCGTCGAGGCCCTGGAGCAGGGTGTTCCAGCTGAGCGTGGCGCACTTGATGCGCACCGGGAACTTCACGACCCCGCGCAGGGCCTCCAGGTCGCCGAGCTTCAGCTCGCCGGGATCCGCGTCCTCGGCCTCGGCGGGCTCGCCGCCCTCGAGCTCGCCCTCGTGGATCGACATCATCGACTTGAAGGCCTTCGTGAGGTCCTTGATCTCGGCGACCGTCTTGCCCGCCACAGCGGCCGACATCATCGACGCCGACGACTGCGAGATGGAGCAGCCCTGCCCGCCGATGCGGACCGAGGTCACGACGGCGTCGTCGCCCTTCGAGGCGTCGTCCAGCTCGAGGTACACGACGATCTCGTCGCCGCAGAGCGGGTTGAACCCCTCGACGCGGTGCGCGGGCGGCACCGCCAGCTCCCCGCGGTTCCGGGGGTTCCGGTAGTGGTCCAGGATGATCTCTCGGTAGAGGTCTTCGAGACCCGACATGTCGTGCTCGTTCCGTCGTCTCGGATGTGATCAGAAGTCGAAGAACCGGCCGGCGTCCTCGATCGCGTCGCCCAGCGCGTCGACGTCGGCCTCGTCGTTGTACACGTACCACGATGCCCGAGCCGTGGCCCCCACGCCCAACACGCGCATCAGCGGCTTGGCGCAGTGGTGGCCGGGGCGGACGCACACGCCGTGCTGGTCGAGCACCTGCGACAGGTCGTGCGGGTGGATGCCCCGGTAGGCGAAGCTCATCACGCCGCCGCGCTGGTCCGGCTCGGCGGGACCGTAGACCGTGAGGTCGTCCCCGAAGCGCTCGGTGAGCGTGCGGAGCGCGTAGGCGGTGAGCGACACCTCGTGGGCCCGGACCCGGTCCATGCCGAGGGCGTCGAGGTAGTCGACCGCTGCGCCGAGCCCCACGATCTCGGCGATCGGCGGCGTGCCGGCCTCGAACTTGTGCGGCACCTCGGCCGGCACGAAGCCGTCCAGCGTGACGTCGAGGATCATCCCGCCACCGCCGAGGAACGGTGGCATCTCCTCGAGCAGCTCCCGGCGGGCCCAGAGCACCCCGACGCCGGTCGGACCGAGCATCTTGTGGCCGGAGAACGCGAGGAAGTCGGCACCCAGGGCACCGACGTCGGTGGCCACGTGCGGGACGTACTGGCAGGCGTCGACGCACACCAGCGCGCCCGCCGCGTGCGCGGCGTCGGTGAGGTGCCGCACCGGCGTGATCGTGCCCACGACGTTCGACATCGCCGACAGGCCGAGCAGCCGGGCGCCGTCGAGCAGCCGGTCGAGGTCGGTGAGGTCCAGCTGCCCGTCGTCGGTCAGGGGGATCCAGCGGATCTCGAGCCCGCGCTCGGCAGCCAGCTGCTGCCACGGGACGATGTCCGCGTGGTGCTCGAGCTGGGTCAGGACGATCGCGTCGCCCGGGGCGAGGTTCGCCGCGCCCCACGACCGCGCCACCAGGTTGATCGACTCGGTCGCGTTCTTCGTGAACACGATCTCCTCGGCCGCCGGGGCGCCGATGAACCGGGCCACGTTCGACCGGGCTCCCTCCATCGCGTTCGTGGCCGCCTCGGCGAGCGTGTACGCCGCCCGGTGCACGTTGGCGTGGGTGGTCTCGTAGTAGTGGTCCATCGCCCGCACCACCTGGACCGGCTTCTGCGAGGACGCCGCCGAGTCGAGGAACACGAGCCGCTGGCCGTGCACGGTGGTGGACAGGATGGGGAAGTCGGCCTTGACCGCGGCGACGTCCAGGTCGTCGAGGCCCGCGGTGGCGCTCACGACACGCCCGCCCGGTGGGCGTCGAAGCCCTCGCGCTCGAGCCGGTGGGCCAGCTCGGGGCCGCCCGACTCGACGATCCGGCCGTCGATCAGGATGTGCACGACGTCGGGGGCCAGGTGGTCGAGCAGGCGCTGGTAGTGCGTGATCACGAGCACGCCGAGCTCGGGTCGGTCCGCCCGCACCTCGTTCACGCCGTTCGCCACGACCCGCAGCGCGTCGATGTCCAGGCCCGAGTCGGTCTCGTCCAGGATGGCGAGCTCCGGCTCGAGGATCGCCATCTGGAGCACCTCGTTGCGCTTCTTCTCGCCGCCCGAGAACCCCTCGTTGAGGAACCGGTCGGCGAAGCTCGGATCCATGTCGAGCCGCTCCATCCACTCCATGATGGCGAGCCGGATCTCGAGCACCGAGAGGTCGATGCCCTTGCGCTCCGACAGCGCCTGGCGGAGGAACTGGCGCACGGACACGCCGGGGATCTCCTGCGGGTACTGGAAGGCGAGGAAGATGCCCTGGCGGCCGCGGAGGTCGGCGGTCCAGTCGGTGATGTCGTCGCCCTTGAACCGGACGGTGCCGCCGGTCGTGACGTACTCGGGGGAGCCCATCAGGGTGCTGGCGAGCGTGGACTTGCCGGAGCCGTTCGGGCCCATGAGGGCGTGGACCTCGCCCGGGCGGACCGTGAGGGACACGCCCTTCAGGATCTCGGCGTCGGGCCGCTCGGCCGGGGCGGCGTGGAGGTCGGTGATCTCGAACAGCGGCGGGGCGGCGGCCATGGGGCGCAGTCTATTTCCACTACGGACGTAGTGGAAATAGGCCCGGTCCGGCCGCTCGCGGCGCCGCGGGGCCCCGAGGAGGGGCTCCGAGGTCACCGTGGGTGGTCCCGGAGGTCCTCCTTCCAGGTGCGGAACCGCTCGTGGGTGGCCCCGCTCGGGCCCGTCCCGGACCCCGTGCCGTCGGGCAGCAGGCGGAAGGTCCAGCTCAGGGACAGGTCGTCGGCGGCGATCGCGGTGTACCTGGCGTCCGCCCCGCGTGCCGGGCCGGCCCGCCACAGCAGCCACCCGTGGAGCCGTCGCTTGTAGGCCACGACCGCCGCGCCGATGTCGTCGCCGGAGGCCACCAGGGACTCGGGCGCCTCGATCCAGGCCGTGGCCGGGATGTTCCGGTCGCGCAGCGGGGTGGCGGGCAGGTCGTCCGTGTGCACGGGCGTCGGGTCGACGGGTCGCTCGTCCGCGGGGAGTGCGGTCACGCCCGGCAGTCTCGCGCCCGCCCCGGCGATCCCGGCCGCCTCTGCCACGATGGCCCCGCGTGCCCGTCACCTTCCTGGCCCACCAGGCCCCGGTCCTGCCGCTCAAGCGCTGGCGCCCCGGCCTCGACGGGGTGGCGCTGGTCGTCGGGTCGGCGGTGCCCGACCTGGCCCGGGCCACGTTGCGGACCACACCGCACCACCTGCTCGGCCAGCCGCTCTGGTGGGACGGCCACTCGCTCGAGCAGCAGATCTCGTGGTGCCTGCCGGTCGGCCTCGTCGTGACCTGGCTGGTGCGGCGTCTGCTCGCGCCCGGCCTCGCGGGGTACCTGCCCGACCTGGGTGCCTTCCACCTGCGCGACCTGCGCCACGTCGGACGGACGCGCCACCGGTGGTGGGTGATCGCGGGCTCCGTGCTGATCGGGTCGCTCAGCCACGTGCTGCTCGACCTCCTCACGCACTCCGACCAGGCCCTCGGCGACGTCCTGCCCGGGATGGGCACCGTGGTCGGCCACGTCGGCGGGCACGCGGTCGACCTCGGCAACGTGGCGCAGGTGACCGCGTCGGTGGTCCTGTCGGTGGTGGCGGCGTGGGAGCTCTGGCGGATCGGCTCGGACCGGCTCGTGTGCCGCTGGAGCGGCGTCGCCCCCGACGATCCGCCGCCGCCCCCCGGGCTCGTCGCGGTCCGGGTGTCCGCCGTGGGGGTGCTGGTCGGCACGGGGTGGTGGGCGTCGACGCAGCTGGAGCGCGGGGTGAGCATCACGCTCATGAGCTGGTGCTGGCTCGCGCTGCTCGGCCTGTGCGCGCTCGCGCTCGCCGCTCGCGTGGCGCTCCGGAGCGAGGCGGGGTCACCGGGACGGGCAGCGTCCGACACCTCCTGACGACGGGAGACCGCGCCGCGTCGTGCCTCAGAAGCCCCGGTCCACCCACGTCCTCCGACCCCGCCCGGCCACCCCTGAGACGGTGACCGGTGCTCCCTCGTGCCTCAGAAGCCCCGGTCCACCCATTCCTGGAGGTGGGGGGACTCGGTGCCGATCGTCGTGTCGTCGCCGTGGCCCGGGAGGACCATCGTCTCGGGCGCCAGGGTCCGGAAGAGCCGGTCCTCGAGGGAGCGGATGATCGTGGCGAAGTCGCCGCCCTCGAAGTGTGTGGCGCCGGGACCCCCGGGGAAGAGCGTGTCGCCGCTGAAGAGGATCGGCTTGCCCTGGACCAGGAAGCAGACCGAGCCCGGCGTGTGGCCCGGGGTCTGGATCGCCCGCAGCCGCAGGTCGCCCACCTCGATCACGGAGTCGTCGGCGATGACCTCGTCGTAGCTCGGCAGCATCGCCGCGTCCTCGCTCGTGACCCCCACCGAGTACCCGGCGTCGCGCATCTCGGGGACGGCCTGGATGTGGTCCCAGTGGCCGTGGGTCTCGATGACCTTGCGGACGTTCAGCGTGCGGGCGAGCTCGAGCAGCTTGTCGTGCTCGTTCGCGGCGTCGATGAGGACGGCGTCGCCCGTGTGGCGGCAGCGCAGCACGAACACGTTGTTGTCCATCGGGCCGACCACCAGCTTGTGGATCTCGAGGTCGGTGTCGTCGAGGTGGAGGGTGCCGGGGGCGCTCATGGGCGCAGTCTCGCGCCCTGCCGTCACCCGGTGCCGAGCACCTCGAAGCCCAGCGCGAGGGCCACCGGGATCTGCGCGGGGTCGAACGTCGCGAAGGTGACGGGGCGGGGGAGCCGGTCGGCGGCGGCGAGGTGGATGGCGTCGACGGTGCGCAGCGGCTGGGTGCGACCGAGCTCCGCGGCGCGATCGAGGCACCGCTGGTCGACCGGCACCACGTGGATCCGCTCCCAGTCGTCGCGGATCGCCCTCCGGAGGTCGTCCGTGCGACCGGGGTCGTCGCCGAGGCGGTCCACGAGCATGAGCGCCTCGGACAGCGCGAGCGCGCTCGCGCACCAGTCGGGGTCCGCGTCCATCGCCGCGATCACCGCCGGGCGGGTCGGGCCCTCGAGGAAGCGCGAGAGCAGGGCGGTCGTGTCGAGCGCCAGCGTCACGGGGCGGTCCGCCTCACGGCCGGGCGACGGTCACCGGCCGCGCACCTCGCGCACGAGCTGGTCGATGCGCGTCCCGGCCCAGAGCGGGAGGACGCTCGCCGGCTCCGGTCGGTCGTGGCGGCGGGCGAGGACGATCTGCCCCCGAGCGGCCAGGTCCTCGAGCGTCGGCGCCGAGTCCTCGGGCTCGATGGGGCCCAGCTGCGCGACCGGCCGCCCGCCGACGGTGATGACCACGCGGTGGCCGTCGCCGGCGCGCCGCACCTGGGCGGCGACATCGGCGCGCAGCTCCCGGATCCCGATGCGGTCCATGCGCGCACGATACTGAGCGCGCGTCCAGCGTCGCCGCGGCGCCCCGTAGGGGTTGCGTGGGTGCCCCGGTATACTTGGCGGTTCCCGTTCCGTGGAGCCGCGCACCCGTGACTGCGACGAAGCAATCGAGATCGGAGCGGGCCGAGGTCCCGTCCTTCGCTGCCCCCGCCGAGGAGGTCGAGGAGGTCGAGGCACCCCGCCGGCCCGTCAGCGTCCTGGGCGCCATGTGGCACTACCGGTGGATGTGCATCGCCATCGTGGCGGTCTGCGTCGTGCTCAGCGGGGTGGTGGGCCTGTTCCTGACCCCGAAGACGTCGGCCACGGCCACGATCGCCCTCAAGACCCCGAGCCAGGACAACGTGCTCACGCCGGGGTCCACCGGCGACGCCTCGCTGGCCCGCTACACCGCCCAGCGCGCCCGCTTCGTCACCAGCGACGCCGTGCTCGGCAACGTGGCGAGCGCGCTCAAGCTGGACGACCTCGCGTCGTTGCGCAACCAGCTCGAGGTCACGCCGTCGACCGACTCGAACATCGTCACGATCAGCGCCACCGGCGATTCCTCGAAGCAGGCGGTCCAGCTCGCCACCGCCGTGGCCCGCGCCTACGCCGTGGAGACGGAGAAGCAGGTCAAGGCCCTCACGGACGCCGCGATCAAGTCGATCAACGACAGCGTGGAAGCGGCCACCCGGGCCGCCAGCGGCGCGAGCTCGTCGACGGCGAAGGACGCAGCGGCGTCCACGATCAGCCAGCTCCAGCTCCGGGCCTCCACCATCCAGACCAACAGCGCGCTCCTCGGCGACGGCGTCGAGTTCGTCGTCGAGCCCAACCCCGAGTCCGTGTCGTCGCCCGGCCTGCCCATCCGCGAGATCGGACTGGGCGTGGTGATCGGTCTGGTGGTCGCGGCCACCGCCGCCTACCTGCGGGCGGACGCCGAGGACCGGTCCGAGCACCCGGCCGCCTGAGGCCGTGCGGATCGCGCTCGTCGGCACCAGGGGCGTCCCGGCCCGCTACGGCGGCTTCGAGACCTGCGTCGAGGAGGTGGGGCGCCGCCTGGCGGCCTCCGGCCACCACGTGGTCGTGTACTGCCGGCGCGCCGAGGGAGACGAGGCGCCGCCGCCCGACGAGTACCTGGGGATGCACCTCGTGCACCTGCCCGCCGCCCGCCGGCGCGCCGCCGAGACCCTCACGCACACGGCTGCGTCCGTCGCGCACCTCGTCGCCCACCCGGTCGACGCGGTCGTGCTCTTCAACGCGGCCAACTCGCCGCTCCTCCCGCTGATCCGGGCCCGCCGCCTCCCGGTCGCGACCCACGTCGACGGCCTCGAGTGGAAGCGCGCCAAGTGGGGCCCGACCGGGAAGCGGTACTACCGGGTGGCCGAGGCGCTGGCCGTGCGCTGGTCGGACGCCCTCATCGCCGACGCCGCGGGGATCCGCGACTACTACGAGGAGGAGTTCGGCGCCCCCACCGAGCTCATCGCGTACGGCGCCCCCGTCGTCGACGCGGACCGGCCGGAGCTCCTGGAGCCGCTCGACCTCGAGCCTCGCGGCTACCACCTCGTCGTGGCCCGCTTCGAGCCCGAGAACCACGTCGACGTGGTGGTCGAGGGCTACGCCCGCAGCGGGGCGTCGCTCCCGTTGGTGGTCGTCGGCTCCGCGCCCTACGCGGACGACTACACGTCCCGCGTCGAGTCGCTCGGCGACGATCGGGTGCGCTTCCTCGGCGGCGTGTGGGACCAGGACCTGCTCGACCAGCTCTACGCGAACAGCCTCACCTACCAGCACGGGCACTCCGTCGGCGGCACCAACCCGTCGCTGCTCCGGGCGGTGGGCGCCGGGGCGCCGACCGACGCGTTCGACGTCTCGTTCAACCGCGAGGTGCTCGGACCGGCCGGCCGGTTCTGGCGGACGCCGGCCGACGTGGCCGCCCTCGTCGAGGCGGCCGAGGCCGACGCCGGGGCCACCGAGGCCCGCGGGGAGCTGTCCCGGAGCCGGGCCACGGCGTACGACTGGGACCAGGTGGCGGCGGAGTACGAGGAGCTGTGCGCCGCCCTGGCCGCCCGCCGGTTCCCGCGGCGGCGGCCGTCCGGTCGCCGGCTCGGCGCCGGCCGCTCGCGCTGACCCGACCCGGAGGGGCGACCGCACGATCTGCACGATCCTCAGGGAGGGACACCTCGCGTCGGATCGGCAGCCGGGCGCCGATACCCTCGTCCCCGTGGGGAGCGGCCCCGACCCGGTGGCGTCGCTCGAGTGGCCCGGTCGTCGGCGACCGTGGCCGAGGAGGGTCATGACGTCTCGTCGGAAGCTGGTCGGCTCGCTGGCCCTGGCCGCGGTGGTCGCCGTCGGCCTGGCGTCGTGCGGCAACGACGACGACCACGCGTCGTCGTCCACCTCGACCTCGACGACGGTGTCGGGGAACGGCGTGAAGCAGGGACCGTCGACGACGGGCCCGCCCGCCATGGCGCCCAGCTCGGCGCCCGTGGCCGATGCGGTCAAGGCCCCCGTCGGGACGGGCGTCCCCGTCGACTTCGGCGGCGGCGTGACCGCCACCATGACCGGGACCAAGGCGCTCGACGTCGAGGCCCGGGGAGCGGGGGAGACCTCCGGCCCGGCGGTCGCGGCCACGATCGAGGTGCGGAACGGGTCGAACCAGCCGTTCGACCTCGCCACGATCGCCCTGACGGGCACCTACGGCGGCGGGACCCCCGCCATCCCGAGCAGCGCGGACCCGGCGCAGGACCTGAGCGGGCAGCTCGCCCCGGGCGCCACCGCCACCGGCGTGTACGTGTTCCGGGTGCCGAAGGGCGACGCCGACACCCTGGTGATCCAGGTGCAGTCGGGCGTGAAGCCGAACGTCCCGCAGTTCAAGGTCTGAGGACGCAGGGCCCCTCACCCTCGACCTGAGGTCGAGGGTCGGAGCGGATCCCCGAGACGACGGGCGGGCGGGCCGTTCGGCCCAGTCGCGGCGCGGGTCGCGGGGATTTTTCCCTGCTGTCGGCGGACCCCCTCACGGAACTACTGTCAGGAGGTCACCG
This sequence comes from Actinomycetes bacterium, assembly GCA_023392475.1. Classification (GTDB taxonomy): domain Bacteria; phylum Actinomycetota; class Acidimicrobiia; order Acidimicrobiales; family Microtrichaceae; genus JAEVZA01. The sequence goes on from JAEVZA010000241.1 coordinate 10,093, forward strand.
CGCTGGGCGGTGGCGGAGGGAAGGACGAGCGCCGGCACGGGTCCTGCGCCACGCGTTCCCTCGCGGAGCTGCTGGGGAGCGAAGTGATGTCGGGTACCTCGATGACCGCCCGGAGGGTGGCGGCCAGGGTCGGCGTGGTGATGATGGCGGTGGTCGTGGCCACCACCGTGCTCGCCGTGGCCCCGGCGGGTGCGGACACCGCACCGCCCGATCCCTCGACGCCGAAGACCGTCTCCGCCGACTCGCTGCCGACCGTGCAGATCAACGGCGTCGTGTGGGACCAGGTCGTCGTCGGCAACACCGTGTACGCCACGGGCTCGTTCACCTCGGCCCGGCCCGCCGGGTCGCCCGCGGGCACGAACGAGACGCCGCGGTCGAACGTCCTCGCGTACGACATCACCACGGGCAACCTGATCACGAGCTGGGCGCCCACGCTCAACGCCCAGGGCCGGTCGATCACCGCCTCGCCCGACGGCACCCGCATCTACGTCGGCGGCGACTTCACGACGGTGAACGGTGCCACCCGCAACCACCTCGTCGCGCTCGACGCGACGACCGGCGCCACCGTCACCTCGTTCGCCTCGAACGTGAACTCCTGGATCAACGACATGGAGGTCGCGTCCGACGGCAACCTCTACCTCGTCGGCGCGTTCACCGTCGTCAGCAACCAGGCCCGCAACCGCATCGCCTCGGTCGACGCCACGACCGGCGCCATCACGTCGTTCGCCCCGTCGGCCGACCAGGAGGTCCGGGCGCTCGTCACCGTGCCGGGCAAGGTCGTCGTCGGCGGCAGCTTCACCACCCTCAACGGCGCCTCGAACCTCGGCCTCGGTGCCCTCGACCCGACCACGGGCGCGGTCGTGCCGTTCCCGGTCAACCAGATCGTCCAGAACTGGGGCCCGGACGCGTTCATCACCAGCCTGTCGACGAACGGCACGCAGATCTTCGGCACCGGCGTGACCTACCTCGTCAACGGCACGACCACCTCGAGCGGCAACCTCGAGGCGGACTTCGCGTCGGACCTGAACGGCAACCTGCAGTGGGTCAACGGCTGCCGCGGCGACCACTACGACGCCGTGGCGATCGGCAGCGTCCTCTACGACGTGAGCCACGCGCACGACTGCTCGGCCATCGGTGGCCACCCGCAGGCCAACCCCTGGAACTACCAGCGCGCGATGGCGCTCACCACGTACCCCGACCCCGGCGGCCGCCTGAACAGCTCGCGGTTCCCCGGCCGCCCGGCGCCCCAGATCCTGCAGTGGCTCCCGTCGCTGGCCCAGGGCTCCTACACAGGGCAGGACCAGGCCGCCTGGACGATCGAGGGCAACAGCCAGTACGTGGTGATGGGCGGCGAGTTCCCCCGCATCAACGGCACGGACCAGCAGGGGCTCGGGCGCTTCGCCGTCTCCTCGATCGCCCCGAACAAGGAGCTCCCGCAGGGCTACACCGAGCTGACCCCGAAGCTGGTCGGCACCGGTCCCGGCACCGTCCGGATCTCCTGGACCACGGCGTGGGACCGTGACAACCAGCGGCTCACCTACGAGGTCCTCCGCGGCACCTCGCAGGCCACGTCGACCGTCCTCGCCACGTTCCAGCAGGACTCGAACTGGTGGACCCGGCCCGAGATGGCCTTCACCGACACGACGGCCACGCCCGGCTCGAGCCAGACGTACCGCCTCCGTGTGCGGGACCCGTTCAACAACATCCTGCTCGGCGCCATGGCGACCGTGACGGTGCCGACCGGCACCCCGGTCCCGAGCGCCTACGCCAACGTGGTCAAGGCCGACGGGGCGAACCGCTTCTGGCGCCTGGGCGAGCCCTCCGGCACCGCCGGCTGGGACGTCCTCACCGGGAACGACCTGACGCTCGCCTCGAGCGGCGTGACCCGGAACGTGGCCGGCGCCATCTCCGGTGACACCGACACGGCCACGACGTTCGCGGGCTCGAGCACCGTGCCCGCCGCGACGTCGACCTGGCAGGTGTCGCCCCAGACGTTCACCGAGGAGGCCTGGTTCAAGACCACCACCAGCCGTGGCGGCAAGATCATCGGCTTCGGCAGCTCGAACACGGCCAACAGCTCGACGTTCGACCGCTCCGTGTACATGGACAACAACGGCGCGGTGCGCTTCGGCGCCTCGTCGGCCAAGGTCCTCGCCAGCAAGACCGGCCTCAACGACGGCCAGTGGCACCACGTCGTGGCGTCGATGGGTCCGTCGGGCATCCGGCTGGTCGTCGACGGCAAGGTCGCCGGCACCGACGCGACCGTCACCTCCGGCAGCGACTACTGGGGCTACTGGCGGGTCGGCGGCGACGCGCTGACCGGCTGGCCGAGCAAGCCCACCAGCAACGCCTTCGCCGGGACGATCGACGACGTCGCCGTGTACCCGGCGGAGCTGTCGCTCGCCCAGGCCCAGAACCACTGGCTCACCAGCGGTCGCGCTGCGGCCTGGCAGGTGCGGCCGACCGACCCCTACGGCGCTGCCGTGTGGGACTCCAACGCGAACATGTTCCTGCGGCTCGACGAGACGTCGGGCGACGCGGTGGACCGGATGAGCGGTGACGTCGCCGCCACCTACAGCAACGGCATCACCCGCAACCAGGCGGGCTCGCCGGCCAACACCGCGGGCCGCTCGATCAACCTGTCCAGCGGCTCGGCGCGGGTCGTCGGCACCAACTCGTACAGCAACCCGCAGACGTTCTCGATGGAGACGTGGTTCAACACCACGACCACGTCGGGCGGCCGCATCCTCGGCTTCGGCAACTCGCAGAGCGCGACCAGCTCGAGCTACGACCGCATGCTCTGGATGATCAACAACGGCCGGCTGCGCTACGGCGTGAACCCCGGCTCGCAGGTCACCATCGACTCGCCGACCTCGTACAACGACGGCAAGTGGCACCACGTCGTGGTGACCCAGCAGCCGGGTCAGCAGCGGATGTACGTCGACGGCAACCTCGTCGCCAGCGGCACCGCCTCCGGTGCCCAGAGCTACACCGGGTACTGGCGGATCGGCAGCGACAACACGTGGTCGGGCGCCAGCTCGAACAACTTCCGCGGCCTGATCGACGACACGTCGATCTACCCGACCGTGCTCTCGAACCAGGCCGTCGTGGCGCACTGGGTCGCCGCCGGCGGCCAGGCCCCGAACCAGGCGCCCACGGCGTCGTTCACCTCGTCGAGCAACGGCACGGCGGCTTCGTTCAACGCGGCCGGCTCGTCGGATCCCGACGGGACGGTGGCCTCGTACGCCTGGAACTTCGGTGACGGGACGACCGGCACCGGCGTGGCGCCCTCGCACACCTACGGTGCGCTCGGCACGTACACGGTGACGCTCACGGTGACCGACAACCAGGGTGCGACCGGCACGGTCTCGAACCCGATCGTGATCACGGTGCCCAACCAGCTCCCGACGGCGTCGTTCACCTCGTCGTCGAACTTCATGACGGCGTCGTTCGACGGGACGGCCTCGTCGGATCCCGACGGCACGGTGGCCTCGTACGCCTGGGACTTCGGTGACGGGACGACCGGCACCGGCGCCACGCCGAGCCACACCTACACCGTGGACGGCACGTACACGGCGACGCTGACGGTGACGGACAACCAGGGCGGGACCGGCTCCACCAGCCAGCCCGTGACGGTGACGCTGCCGCCGAACCAGCTGCCGACGGCGGCCTTCAGCGCCACGGCGTCGAAGCTCTCGGTCGGCTTCGACGGGACCGCGTCGTCGGATCCCGACGGCACCATCGCCTCGTACGCCTGGGACTTCGGTGACGGGACGACCGGCACCGGCGCCACCACCAGCCACGACTACGCCGTGGCCGGCACCTACTCGGCGACGCTGACGGTCACGGACAACCGAGGTGGCACGGCGACGAAGAGCCTCGCCGTCACCGCGGTCGCGCCGCCGACCAACTACGCGATCGACACCTTCACCCGGACCGTGGCCTCGGGCCTCGGCTCGGCCGAGCTGGGCGGCGCGTGGACGGTCACGGGGACCGCCTCGAACTACTCCGTGTCGGGCGGCGCCGCCCGCATCTCGGCGGCGGTCGGCGCGAACCGCACGATCAGCCTGGACGGCATCAAGAAGACCGACACCGAGGTCGGCGTGCGCCTGTCGTACGACAAGGCGCAGACGGGCGGCGGGTCCTACGCCGGCGTGATCGGCCGCCGGATCGATGCCTCCAACGACTACCGGCTCAAGCTCCGGGCGCAGGTCGGCGGCGCCGTGACGGCCCAGCTCGTCCGGATCGTGGCCGGCACCGAGACGGTGATCCAGAACGTCACGACCGTGCCCGGTCTGACCTGGAACGCCGGCGAGTACCTCAAGGCCCGCCTGCAGGTGACCGGCACGTCGCCGACCACCCTCAACGCGAAGGTCTGGAAGGACGGGACGTCGGAGCCCGCCGCCTGGCTGCTGCAGTCCACGGACTCGACCGCGGCCCTGCAGGCCAACGGCGGCGTCGGGATCTGGGACTACCTGTCGGGCAGCTCGACCAACGCCCCGGTGACGCTGGCGGTGGACGATCTGGTCGCCGGCCCGGTCGGCGCCGTCACCCCGCCGCCGAACCAGTCGCCCACGGCGTCCTTCACGTCGTCCGCGAACAACCTGACGGCGTCGTTCAACGCCGCCGCCTCGTCGGATCCCGACGGCACCGTGGTGTCGTACGCCTGGGACTTCGGTGACGGCCAGACCGGCACGGGCGTCGCCCCGAGCCACACCTACGCCGTCGCCGGCACGTACAACGTCACCCTCACGGTCACGGACGACAAGGGCGCGACCGGCACGGCGACCAACCCGGTCACGACGACGGCGCCCAACGTGCCGCCGACGGCCTCCTTCACCTCCTCCGTCACCAACCTGTCGGCGACCTTCGACGGCTCCGGCTCGTCGGACCCCGACGGCACGGTGGCGTCGTACGCCTGGGACTTCGGTGACGGCCAGACCGGCACCGGCGTCGCCCCGTCGCACACCTACGCGGTGGCGGGCGCCTACACGGTCACGCTGACGGTGACCGACAACCAGGGCGCCACCGCCACCACGAGCCTCCAGGTGAACCCGACGGCGCCGCCGCTCTACGCGTCGGACTCGTTCTCCCGCACCTCGGCCTCGGGCCTCGGCACGGCGGACCTGGGTGGCAACTGGACGGTGAGCGGCTCGGCGGCCAACTACACGGTGGCCGGCGGCGTCGGGCGCATCTCGGCCGGCGTGGGCGCCACCCGCCTCGCCACGCTCGACTCGGTCAAGCAGTCGAGCACCGAGGTGGACGCCAAGCTGTCCCTCGACGCCACCCAGACCGGCGGAGGCACCTACTTCGCCGTCATCGGGCGGCGCGTCGACGCCTCGAACGACTACCGGGTCAAGTTCCGGGTCCAGCCGACCGGCGTCGTGACGGCGCAGCTCATCCGGGTGGTCGGGGGCGTGGAGACCGCCATCCAGACCGTCAACTCGGTGCCGGGACTCACCTACGCCCCCGGCGACGTCCTGCAGGTCCGGTTCCAGGTGAGCGGCGTGGGCACCACGGCGCTGGCCGCGAAGGTCTGGAAGGACGGCACCGCCGAGCCGGCGACCTGGACCCTCCAGGGCACCGACACGACGGCGGCGCTGCAGGCCAACGGCTCGGTCGGTCTGTGGCTCTACCTCTCGGGGTCCTCCACGGTCGCCCCGATGACGCTGTCGGTCGACGACGTCGCAGCCGGTCCGCTGCACTGACCCGCAGCGACCGGACGGGCGCCCGGCGACCCGGGCGAACTCGAGCGACGGGGGTGGGCCGGACGGCCCCCCCCCCTCCCCCTACCCCCAACGCCAGCCCCCCCCCCGCCCCCCCCGCCCCCCCCG
>JAEVZA010000268.1 GCA_023392475.1 Actinomycetes bacterium
CTCCCGACGAGCCCCGCCTCGCGTGGTCCGTGCGGATCGTCAACGGCGCGCTCCAGCCCGCCGAGCCGGTGCCTGACCTGCCGACCTGCAACGCGCTCACCCGCGGCGCCGTCGCCTCGACGCCCGCCTCGACCGCGCTCGACGCGTGCACCCACCTCGGCGACCCGGCGCTCGAGGTCTCGGCCGTGTGCCTGCCGTTCCGGATCGGCGACCGCCTGCTCGGTTCCGTGTGCGTGACGGGTCCGCCCGGCGAGCTGCCCGGCGACGACCAGCTCCGGACCGTCGAGTGGGTGGTCGACCGGACCGCAGCGCGGGTGGCCGAGCAGCGGCGCTCACGCGGGCCGTCGGTCGCGGGCCCGGAGGACCCCGTCACCCGACTGCCGACCGAGGTCGCGCTCCGGGCGCGGCTGCGGGAGCTCGTGCGAGCGCTGACGCCGTTCAGCGTCGCCGTCGTCCGGCTCGACGGCGACGCGGACTACCGGGCGAGCGAGGGCGACGGCGCCGCCGACGACGCCCTCCGCCTGCTCGCCGACACGCTGACCAGCACCCTCCGCCCCGACGACGTCATCTGCCGGCTCGAGGGCGCGCGCTTCGCCGCGGTGCTGTCGCAGTGCACGGCGGAGCAGGCGTCCGCGGCGATGGAGCGGGTGCGGGAGTCCCTCGTGCTCGCCCTCACGCTGGAGGGCGTCCCGCACTTCACCTGCTCGGCCGGGATCGTCGAGTCGCAGCAGGCCACGTCGCTCGACGAGGCGGTCTCCCTCGCCGACGCGGCGTGCGACGTCGCGCACCTCCGCGGCGGCAACCGCGTGTCGCTCGCCGACGCCGACCCCGCCTGACGCCGACCGGCACCTCGGCCCACCAGCACTTCTGGTGCGCACACGGAGCGCTCAGCGCTCCGTGGGCGGAACAGAACCAGATGGGCAGGCTCGTCAGCCGAGGAGGTCGACGGGCTCGCGGCCGTCGACGATGCGCTGCACCCGGTCGAGGGCGCCCAGGCCCACCTCGGGCTGGGGCAGCACCCAGAACCGACCGGTCGCCACGGCCTCGACGACAGCGTCGGCCACCGTCGACGGGTCCTCGCCGGCGTCGTTGCCCGCGCGCACCTGGTCGGCGACCTGCTGCGCCACCGGCGACAGCTGCTCCTCGGCCACCCCGGCCACGGCCAGCGAGTTGGCCGCCATCGGCGTGCGCACGTTGCCCGGGCAGATCACCGAGGCGCGCACGCCCGGCGCCACCCGCGCCAGCTCGTGGCGCACCGTCTCCATGAGCCCGACGACCGCGTGCTTCGACGACACGTACGGGGCCAGCGCCGGCGTGGCCACGAGCCCCGCGCCCGACGCGGTCGCCATCACGTGGCCGGTCGCCCGCCGGGTCATCACGGCCAGGGCGGCCCGCACGCCGTGGACCACCCCCCAGTAGTTGACGCGGATCTGCAGCTCCCACTGGTCGAGCGGGATCTCCCACGACAGGCCGGGCAGGTACACGCCGGCGTTCTGCACCGACAGCGTGAGGCCACCGAGGTCCTCCGCCGCGGTCACGAGCGACGCGTGGTGCGACGGGTCGCCGACGTCGCCCACCGCCGTCACGATCGTGACGTCGTGGCCGACCGAGTCCGCCGCGGCATCAAGCAGCGACCTGCTCCGGTCCGACAGCACGAGCGACATCCCGGCGGCACCCAGCCGCCGCGCGATCGCCGCGCCGATGCCGCCACCCGCGCCCGTGACGACGGCGACCCCTCCGTCCAGATCCATCCCTGCTCACCTCGAAGACACCGCTCCGACGACGACGGCCCGATCGTCCCCGCCGGAGGTTTCCCACTTCGGACCGTAGTTGCTCGGCCGGTACGGTGTCGCGCCGTATGACCGTCTCCCCACCGTCCCCGAAGCCCGCACGGAACGTCCCCGACAAGCCGACCGTGGACGGCCTCGAGGACCGCTGGGGCCCGGTCTGGGAGGAGCAGGGGACGTACTCGTTCGACCGCTCCGCCGAGCGGCCCGACGTCTTCTCGATCGACACGCCGCCCCCGACCGCCTCGGGCTCGCTGCACGTCGGCCACGTCTTCAGCTTCACCCACACGGACACGGTCGCCCGGTTCCAGCGCATGCGCGGGAAGTCGGTCTTCTACCCGATGGGCTGGGACGACAACGGCCTCCCCACCGAGCGCCGGGTCGAGAACTACTACGGCGTCGTCTGCGACCCGACCGTCCCGGCCACCGGGACACCGGAGCTCCCCGAGGAGCCGCCGACGAACCGCCACCACTACCTGCGGGTCGGCCGCCCCGACTTCATCGCGCTCTGCGAGCAGCTGCTGATCACCGACGAGCAGGCCTTCGAGGACCTGTTCCGCCGCCTCGGCCTCTCGGTCGACTGGTCGTTGCGGTACACGACCATCGACGAGCGCAGCCGCCGCACGTCGCAGCAGGCGTTCCTCAATGACCTCGCCCGGGGCGACGTCTACTCCCAGGAGGCGCCGTCGCTCTGGGACGTCACGTACCAGACCGCCGTCGCGCAGGCCGAGCTCGAGGACCGGGAGCGCCCGGGCGCGTACCACCAGCTCGCGTTCCACCGCACCGACGGGGGCGGCGACGTCCTCATCGACACCACCCGCCCCGAGCTCGTCGTCTCCTGCGGCGCCCTCGTCGCCCACCCCGACGACGAGCGCCACGCCTCGCTCGTCGGCACCACCGTCACCACGCCGGTCTTCGGCGTCGAGGTCCCGGTCGTCGCCCACCCGCTCGCCGAGATCGACAAGGGCACCGGCATCGCCATGATCTGCACGTTCGGCGACCTGACGGACGTCGTCTGGTGGCGCGAGCTGGACCTTCCCACCCGGGCGGTCATCGGCCGCGACGGGCGCTTCCAGGCCGAGGCGCCCGAGTGGCTGCCCGAGGGCGACGCCCGTGGGGCCTACGAGCGGCTGGCCGGCAAGGCGGCCGGCGGCGCCCGGGAGCAGATGGTCGGGCTGCTGAAGGACAGCGGCGAGCTGGTCGGCGACGTCCGCCCGCTCCAGCACGCGGTCAAGTTCTACGAGAAGGGCGACAAGCCGCTCGAGATCGTCACCTCGCGCCAGTGGTACATCCGCAACGGCGGCCGCTCGGACGACGTCAAGGACGCGCTCCTCGCCCGCGGCGCCGAGCTCCGCTGGCACCCCGACTACATGCGCCACCGCTACGACAACTGGGTCGGCGGCCTCAACGGCGACTGGCTCGTCTCCCGCCAGCGCTTCTTCGGCGTCCCCTTCCCGGTCTGGTACCGGCTCGACGACGAGTGCCGACCCGACCACGACCACCCGATCCTCCCCGACGAGGCGTCCCTGCCCGTCGACCCGCAGGCCGAGTGCCCGCCGGGCTTCACGGAGGACCAGCGCAACCGGCCGGGCGGCTTCGTCGGCGACCCCGACGTCATGGACACGTGGGCCACGTCGTCGCTCACGCCGCAGATCGCCTGCCGCTGGATCGACGACCCCGACCTGTTCGCCCGCACGTTCCCGATGGACATGCGGCCCCAGGCCCACGACATCATCCGCACCTGGCTCTTCTCCACCGTCCTGCGGAGCCACACCGAGTTCGACAGCCTGCCGTGGAGCGACGTCGCCCTCTCCGGGTGGATCCTCGACCCCGACCGCAAGAAGATGTCGAAGTCGAAGGGCAACGTCGTCACGCCGCTCGGCCTGCTCGAGCAGTACGGCTCGGACGGGGTCCGCTACTGGGCCGCCTCGGCCCGGCCCGGCACGGACACGGCGTTCGACGAGCAGCAGATGAAGGTCGGCCGTCGCCTGGCGATCAAGCTCCTCAACGCCTCCCGCTTCGCGCTGTCGTTCGGGGCGGTCGAACCCGGGACGCCGGTCACCGCGCCGCTCGACCGGGCGATGCTCGCCGGGCTCGCCCGGCTCGTCGACGACGCCACCACCGCGTTCGAGGCCTACGACTACGCCCGTGCGCTCGAGCACACCGAGCAGTTCTTCTGGCGCTTCTGCGACGACCACCTGGAGCTGGTCAAGGGCCGCGCCTACGGACCCGACGGCGGCGGCCCCGACGAGGGCGCCGACTCGGCCCGGGCAGCCCTCGCGCTCGCGCTGTCGACGCTCCACCGGCTGCTCGCGCCGTTCCTCCCGTTCACCTGCGAGGAGGTCTGGTCGTGGTGGATGGAGGGCTCCGTCCACCGGGCCGCGTGGCCCGAGGCGGCCGAGGTCCTCGGCGCCGCGTCCGACGGTGACCCGGCCGCGCTCGACGTCGCCGGCGCGGTCCTCTCGGAGCTGCGCGGCGCCAAGTCGGCCGCCAAGGTCTCGATGCGGACCCCGATCCTGACCGCCGTCGTCACCGACACGCCGGCGCGGATCGCGCTGCTGCGCACCGTCGCCGCCGACGTCGCCGAGGCGGGGAAGGTCGCCGACCTGCAGCTGGTCGAGGGCGACGCGCTCGCCGTCGACGTCACCCTCGCCGACCCCGAGGGCTGATCCGCCGCACCCGATCCTCGTTCTGTGATGCAGAACGGGGGTCATGGCCCCCGTTCTGCATCACAGAACGGGAGTCGCGCGGGTCAGGGGGTCAGCGGGTCAGACGATGAACGTCTGGCCCTGCACGCGGCCCTGCTTCAGGTCCACCATGCGGACGAGGATCTTGTAGAACTGCGCGGGGTCGTCGACGTCGTCCATGGCCCGGAAGGCGGAGCGCTCGTTGGCGCTCTCGATGCGGATCGTCGCCGTGCCCGCGACCCACTGCAGGAACGACTCGCTGCGACCGATGTCGGTGACCTTGCCCCAGGGGATGAACTCGGCGTGGCGGTTCACGACGCCGGTGACGCGCAGCACCCGGAGGTCGGTGATGACGTACCGCGTGAACCACGCCTGGGCCCCCCGCACCGCGAGGTACGCGCCCGCGGCGAGGAGGGCGACGAACCCGAGGGCGATGGCCCAGTCGCTGCCGACCGAGCACAGCACGGCGAAGACGACCAGGCCGACGGTGATGATGACGGCCTGGTCGAGGAGCCACGACCGCAGGGACCGCGTCTCCTCGAGCACGACACGCTCCCCGCGGACGAGGTAGTCGCGGACGATCTCGTCGGGGTGCCAGCTGCGTGGCACCCGACCGCGACCGCTCATGACTTGCCGAAGCTGCCCAGGAACTCGGCCAGCTTGGCCAGCACCTCCTGCAGGAAGGTGCCGACGTTGCCGAGGACGTGGCCGACGTCCGCGGCGGCCGTGGCGGGGCTCCGCCAGATGGCCAGGACCAGGAACCCGATGGCCAGCATGCCCACCGGTTGCGCCACCTTCTTCATGTGCTCCTCCGAATCGTGGGGTCCACGAGCCGGCCCTCGGACCGCGTGACGCGGCAGAGCACTCCGTCCAACGGCGAACGGTAGAGGGCGGGGCGGTCGGGGTGGTGGACCCGACCGCGTCAGCCCGCCGGGGGCGGGTCGCCGCCGGGATCGCCGCTGCCCACCGAGGTGGCCGCCGGACCGCCCGGGCGCTTGCCCACGCCGGACGGCAGCACGGCGGTGGCCAGCGGGATGCCGGCCGCGTCGAAGGCACGGATGACCCGGAGCCGGTACTCGCGCTCCACCGGCCACTGGCTCGCGGGCTCGGTGTCGCAGACCACCCGCAGCGTGACGCCGGTGGCGTCCATCAGGTGGACGCCGAGCACGTCGGGGTCGGCGGTGACCCGGGACGACCACGTCGGGTCGGCGCGCAGCTCGTGGCCGACGTCGTCGAGGATCCGGCACGCGGCGTCGACGTCGGCGTCGGGGCTGACCACCACGTCGACCACGGCGCGGGACCAGCTCTGCGACTTGTTCCCCACCCGCACGATCTCGCCGTTCGCGACGTGCCAGACGGTGCCGTTCACGTCCCGGAGGCGGGTCGATCGCAGCGTGACCCGCTCGACGGTGCCGACGGCCGGCGATCCGGCGTCGATCACGTCGCCGACCCCGTACCGGTCCTCCACGAGGATGAACCACCCGGCGAGCACGTCGCGCACGAGGTTCTGCGCGCCGAAGCCGAGGGCCACGCCGAGCACGCCGGCGGACGCGAGCAGCGCGGCCAGGCTCACGCCGATCACGCTGAGGATGGCCGTCGCCGTGAACAGGACGACGATGGCGGTGGCCACCGAGCGGGCGACGGTCGAGATCGTCGCCGCTCGGGCCTCGGACCGGCCGGTGAGCTCGGAGCGGCGGAGGGTGTTCGGGACGAACTCGCCGATGCGGTCCGCGCTGTCCGCCATGCGGTCGCCCGCCCGCACGATGAGCGTGCGGAGCACCCGGTTCAGGACGAACGCCACGGCCAGGATGACGAGGATCTTGAGGGGCTTGTCGGACAGCCAGCCCACCGCCCGGGCGAGGACCTCGTTCCCGGTGGCGTCGTAGACCGGGTCGCAGGCCCACCCCGAGCCGGCGCAGCTCGTCACGTCGGTGGCCACGGGAGGATCGTAGTGAGGCCCCCAGGCGGTGCTGGCGTACGGGGTGGTCGAGATCGGACCTCCGGGTGCGCCGAAGCAGGGTTCGTGGCGTGCCGGGCGGCGTCGGGTCGCCCTCGGGAGCGCCCGCTCCGTGGCCGGACGAGGCCCGTCCGTGGGGCGGTCGGATGGCCACCCCGCCGGGGGCGACTAAGTTGTCCCCCGGCGCCCGGCCCCCCGGGCGTGGGACCGGTGGAGTCGGCGGGCACCGGTGGCGGGGAGCGACGGATCCCGACGGAGGACGACCACGACCATGGCGCGCTGGATGAGCCGATCACGGCGACGCGCGGAGGCCGCATCGGCCGAGATGCGGGCGGGCTACGACGCCGCACTCGCCGAAGGGGGCATCGTCCTGTTCCAGCAGGTCGCCCCGGGCGTCGACGGCCACTTCGTCTCGATCTCGATGACGACCACCCTGGGCTGGGACGCCGCGGCGTTCCGGACCGAGGGCACGCTCCGCCGCCTCGTCCACCCCGACGACCTCGCCGACTTCCGGCGGATCGTCCCGACGGGCCCGATCGTGCCGCCCGCCCCGCCCGAGTTCACGGTCCCCGAGCCCGTCGCGCCGACGGCGACCCCGGGGCCGGCCACCGCACCGACCGCGCCGGAGGCCCCGCCGGCGCCGAACGCCACGGCGGACGCACCGGTGGCGCC
>JAEVZA010000284.1 GCA_023392475.1 Actinomycetes bacterium
GGCTGCTGAGGGTCCCGTGCGCTCGACGGAGCGGGTCAGTCGTCGACGTCGTCGACGCGGGCGCCGAACGCGTCGCGGAGGCGCCCGCTGCGGACCGGCGGCGGATCCGACGCCGGCGCGCCGTCGACGAGCACCGCGCCGTCCCGCCCGCGCGTGAGGCGTCCCATCACGCCCGGATCGCCGGCCAGCACGGGGCCGGCGCACGCCCCGACGATCAGGCAGATCGCCGCACCCGAGAACCACGTGACCAGGGCGAGCGCGACACCGAAGAACCCGAACTGGTTGAGGTTCTCGGTGATGGTGCGCGGCATCCACACGGAGGCGGACACCGCGTAGCCGAGCATGGCGACCGCGGTGATGGCCGCGCCCGGGAGGAGCACGCGCCACCGCACGTGCCCGAGCAGGAGGTACCAGGCGGTGAACCACCACCACGCGACGGCCAGGACGGCCGCCGTCGGGAGGAACACGACCAACCACGGACCGGTGCCGGCGGCCCGCGCCAGCGTGCCCGTCACCACCAGGTAGGCGAGCATGCCGGCGAGCCACGCGAGCCCGCGGGTGTACGAGCCGACCCGCAGGTCGCGGGGTCGCCGCCACGCCCGGAGGTAGATCCGCTGCAGGGCCGTCGTGAACGAGCTGGCGAAGAAGATCGTGAGGATCAGCCCGAGGACGCCGGTCGCCCGGCGGACGTCGTCGGCGGACGTGAAGGCCTGCCGGGCGAGCGAGAGGGCGTGACCCTGGATGCCCAGGCGACGGGTGAGGGTCGTGAAGATCGAGGTGCGGATCTCGGTCGGCAGGAAGGCCGCCACCACGATCACGAGCGGGAAGAACGAGACGAAGGCCTTGCCGGCCAGCGCCACGCTGCGGTCGACGAACTCGATCTCGAGCATCCGGTCCCAGACGCGCCAGAACAGCGTCTGCTGCAGCCGGTCCCGCACCCGGCCGACGGTGCCCGTGACGCGGGCGACGGGTGTCTCCTTCGGCGAGGGTGGCTCCGCGGTCACGGACCAGGAACGTACCTGCCGTGCCCCGCCGCGACCGCGATCCGCCGGTCGGTCGTCAGAAGTCGAACCGCGTGAGGCCGCCGGGCTCGACGCCCAGCACGACCGTCACCGATCGTGGCTCGATGCGGTACACGTGCCACGGCGGCGGACCCTGAGCCGGCGCGTTGAAGGGTGCGGTGATGCCGGCGCCGCTCTCGTCGGGCTCGGCCGGCCAACCGCCGTCCGCCCACTTCCGGGCGGCACGCGCGATGGCATCGGGGTCGGTCACGCGCACGGCGTCACCCTCGACGACGACGTCGGCGTCGGGGACGGACTGCGAGACGGAGCAGCGGGGCTCCCGCTCGACGTTGCGACCCTTCCGGGTCCCGGAGCCGGTCTGGAACCAGAAGGTCCCGTCCAGCCAGATGGCGCCGACCGCCGTCACGTGGGGGCTCCCGTCCTCGTTGATCGTCGCGAGCCAGGTGGTCCGCGCGTTGTTGGCGTCGCGAGCCGGTGGCTCGCCGGACTCGAGCCGCTCGGTCACCGTGGTCCAGTCGACGGGTGGGAGGTCGTCCGCCACGCCGAGGTTGGTGGTCTTCATCCCGCTCCTCCTCGTTCGCGCTTCGCAGCGCGTCGCAGTTCGGACGTCCCGACCGGGTGGAAGTCATCGGCCTCGGCGCGCACACCTCCGCGGCCCGTCCGTCGGGGACCCTTGACCACATGTAGCCAGCCTGTTAAATAACCAAGTCGTGAAGTATCTGCGGCGAGGGGCACGTCGATGACGACGGCGGCAGCGGATCGGTTCGACGTCGTGTTCGCCGCCCTGTCGGACCCGACGAGGCGCTCGATCGTGCGCCGACTCGCGGACGGCGAGGCCACGGTGCTCGAGCTGGCCGAGCCGTTCCCGATCAGCCTCCCCGCCATCTCCCGCCACCTGAAGGTGCTCGAGCAGGCGGGCCTCATCAGCCGCGGGCGCGACGGGCAGCGGCGGCCGTGCCGGCTGCGGACCGAGCCCCTCGTCGAGATCGCTGCGTGGGCCGAGCACACGCAGGCGGCGTGGGAGCAGCGCATCGATCGGCTCGACGCGCACCTCCGCCGCACCGCGGATCGGACCACGACGCCGACCTCGGTGGGGTCATGAGCGACCGCCCCGACATCGCCGATCCGACGACCTGGGCGCCCGACCGTGAGATCGTCCTCGTGCGGGTGCTCCCCGCCCGTCGCGAGGCCGTGTTCGCGGCGTGGACCGACGCCGACGAGTTCTGCCGGTGGTTCGGGCCTGACGGCTTCACGTGCACGGTCCACGAGATGGACGCGCGGCCGGGTGGGCGGGCGCGCTTCGACATGACGTCCGGCGACGGCACGCGCTTCACCAACCGCTTCGACTACCTCGAGGTCGTTCCGGGCGAGCGGTTGGTGATGGACCACGGCGTCGACGTCGATGACGACCCGGAGCGATTCCGGGTGACGCTGACCTTCGACCAGCTCGCGGAGGGGAGGACGCTGCTCACGTTGCGGCAACTGCACCCGACCGCCGAGCGGCGACGTGCGGTCATCGGGTTCGGCGCCGTCGAGCTCGGGCTGCAGACCCTGCAGAAGCTCGCCCACCACCTCGAGGTCGAGTGAACCGCCGGCCGATCAGATCCGGCCCCGGATCACGTCGACCGGTCAACCGAACCACCACCACGGAGGAGCCGACATGTCCCGCGTCCGCGTCCACAACTTCTCGATCTCGCTCGACGGGTTCGCCACCGGCGAGGGTCAGAGCCTCGAGACGCCGTTCGGCCACGCCGGGCAGCGGCTCCACGCGTGGATGATGGCCACGCACTACGCCCGCAGCGAGATCTTCGGCGAGCCGGGCGGCACCTCGGGCGTCGACGACGCGATGGCCGAGCGCCACGGGCCCGGGATCGGCGCGGAGATCATGGGCGCCAACAAGTTCGGCCCGCCCGGGTGGCAGGACGACCCGGAGTGGCGCGGGTGGTGGGGCGACGACCCGCCGTTCCACACCCCGACCTACGTGCTGACCCACCACCCGCTCCCGTCGATGGAGATGGAGGGCGGCACGACGTTCCACTTCATCGACGCGTCGCCGGCGGAGGCGCTGGAGGTGGCCCGTGGCGCGGCGGGCGGTCAGGACGTCCGCATCGGCGGTGGCCCGACGATGTTGCGCGAGTACATCGCGGCGGACCTCGTCGATCACCTGCACGTCGTGCAGGTGCCGATCCTGCTCGGCCGTGGCGTCCGGCTGTGGGACGGCCTCGAGGGCCTTGACGAGCGGTACGCCGTGGAGGTGGTCTCGACGCCGAGCGGCGTCACCCACCTCACGTTCACCCGCTGACGACGCGATCCGCCCGATGAGATCCACGGCGGGCCGTCGTCACACCCATCGCGGGCGCGCCAGATCGGGGCGCCGAGCCGGAAGGAGCGGTCGACCATGAACCCGATGGCGCGGCGGATGTTCGAGCTGGTCGAGCCGATCGGCGTCATCCCGTACTCGGCCGACGAGCCGAACGAGTCGATGTTCGCCCTGGGGTTCACGAACTACTGGGACACGTACTTCGCCGGGCGGGCGGCGCCGCTGGGCATCGTCCCCCCCCGGAGGTGGTCGACGCGCTCTTCTACAACTTCGCACCGGGGGAGGTGGCCCGACACATCCCGGCGGTGTGGGACACCACCACGCCGGAGGCGGCGATCGCCGCTCGCCGGGCGGGGTGCGTGCACGCGCTGCGGCGGATCCTCGGCGACGACGTCGACTCGCCCGGCTTCGCCCGCGCCGCGGACCTGCTGGTGGAGGCGGCGACCAGCGCGCCGTACGAGGGCCGCGCGATGTACGCGGCGCTGCGGACGCTCCCGGTGCCCGACGAGGTGGTGGCGCGGATGTTCCACGCGGCGTCGCTGCTGCGGGAGCACCGCGGCGACGGGCACATCGCGGCCCTCATGGTCGAGGGGATCGGCGGCCTCGAGGCCCACGTCCTCCTCGCGCTCGACATGGACATGCCCGCCGAGCGGTTCGGGCGCATCCACCACCTCCCCGCAGCGCAGATCGCGGCCGTGGTCGACGGCATGCGCGATCGTGGCCTGATCGGCGACGACGGGTGGCTGAGCGGATCGGGCCGCGAGGTGAAGCAGCGGGTCGAGGCGCTCACCGACGACCTCGCGGCGGCTCCCTACGAGATCCTCGAGCCCGGCGAGCTGGCCGAGCTCGAGGCCACGCTCGAGCCGATCGCCGCACGGCTGGTCGCCGCCCAGGAGTTCTGAGGCTCGACGTGCGGCGGGCCCTTGTGCGCGTCGCCGGGCTGTGCGAACCTACAACCAGATGGTTGTAGATCAGCTCTCCGACGCCGACGTGGACCGCATCTTCCACGCCCTCGCCGACCCCACCCGGCGGGACATCCTCGCCTCCGCCGTCGATGGGGGGTCCAGCGTGTCGGCCCTGGCGGAGCGCTACCCGATGAGCTTCGCGGCCGTGCAGAAGCACGTCGCCGTGCTCGAGGCGGCGGGCCTCGTCACCAAGGAGCAGCACGGCCGTGAGCGCCTCGTGCGCACCGACCTCGACGGGGTCCAGCGGGCCCGGGAGCTCCTGGACGGGATCGAGGCGCTGTGGCGGGCGCGGGTGGGGCGGATCGACGACCTGCTGGCAACCGAGCAGCCGACCACTGGAGGCAGGCGATGAGCGTGACGAGCGTCGAGAAGGACCCCGAGGCCTTGACCATGACGGTCACGGCGGACCTCGATGCGACGGTCGAACGGGTGTGGGACCTCTGGGCGGATCCGCGCCAGTTCGAGCAGTGGTGGGGCCCGCCCGGGTACCCGGTGACGGTGTCCGACCACGAGGTGCGGACCGGCGGTCGCATCGCCTTCTCGATGGGCGGGACCGACGGCGACCGCCACGACAGCACGTGGGAGGTCGTCGCCGCCGATCCGCCGCACCACCTCGAGCTGCGCGACGCCGACGTCGACGACGAAGGCCGCCCGAACGACGGGAACGCGATGACGGCGATGATCGTCACGATCGCCGCGCAGGACGGCGGCGGCGCGGTGATGGCGATCCGCACGCACTTCGACTCCCTCGAGGGCATGGAGCAGGTGCTCGCCATGGGGATCGAGGAGGGCATGCGCATGGTCGTCTCGCAGATCGACGAGCTCCTCAGCGGCACGCCGGCCTGAGCTGGCCGCCTCAGGACTTGGCGTCGGCCCACGTGGGGACGACCGAGGTGTCGGCGAGGAAGCGCACGCTCCGGTCGGGGGCCCAGCGCGCCGCCGCCTCCTGGAGGGCGTCGTCGACCATGTCCTTCGCGTCGTCCGCGTGGGTGGCGGGGACGTGGACGAGGAGCTCGTCGTGGAGGCACAGGACGACGCGTGCGTCGAGCGCCCGGCCCCGGGCCCGCACCGTGACCGCCCACACCTTGAACAGCTCCGCCGCCGCGCCCTGGACCATCGCGTTGCGGCCGTACCGGCCCCGCGCCGCGGCGCGCGAACGGGCCTCCTGGTCGCCGAGGGAGCCCGGCTGACCGGGCTCGCCGAGCGCCGCAGACCCCATGCGGACGAGGCGACCGCCGTAGGTGCGGAGGTCCGTGCCGACCTGCGCGGCGCGGTCCGCTTCGTCGAGGTAGGCCATGGCGACGGGGTAGGAGCGGCGCAGCCCGACGAGGGCCCGGGCGCCCTCGCCGGTGGTCTGGCCGTACATCGCGCCGAGCACGGCCACCTTGGCGGTCGCCCGGTCGACCCCCAGCTCGCCGGCCACGGGCGCGTACAGGTCGTCGGCGCGGGTGGCGGCGGCGAGGGCCCGGTCGCCGGACACGGCCGCGAGCACCCGGGGCTCGATCTGCCCGAGGTCGGCGCGCACGAGCACGTGGCCCGGCTCGGCCGCGACCCCGCCCCGCAGGTCGGCCGGCATGTTGTGCAGGCCCGACGACGCGGTCATCCGGCCCGCGGCCCCGTCGGAGCCGGACCACTCGCCCCGGAAGCGGCCGTCGGGCCCGAGGTGCTCGTCGAGCCAGCCGTACCCGAACGTGGTCTGGACCCGCTCCGCCTTCCGCCAGGTGAGCAGCGCGTCGACCAGCGGGTGGACGTCCCGCAGGCGCTCGAGCCGCCACGCCCGGGTGTCGGGGACCTCGACACCCACGGTGCGGAGCATCGATCGCACCTGCGACGGGCTGCGCAGGTCGAAGCGCACGCCGTCGGGGACGAGGCGGAGCACCGCGTCGTCCCGGGCGTCACGGAGCTCGGCCGCCTCCTGCGGCGTGCGGGGCCGCGGGCCGACGTACCCGCCGATGATGCGCTCCATCGCGTCGCGGTCCACGGGCAGGCCGTCCGCGGCGAGCTCCGCGCACAGCAGCTCGGCGGTGGACTCGGCGAACGCGGTGCGGAGCGCCATCGGGCGATCGCGGTCGACGACCATCCGGTCCAGCGCGGCCTGCTGGAGGCGGACCGCCTCGGCCAGCACCCCGGCCCACGCGCTCCGCCGGTCGGGGGAGGTGCTCCAGCCGCCGTCGACCCACGCCGGTTCGAGGTAGCCGTCGCTGCGCACGGGGGTGGGGGCGTCCTCGACCTGGTGGAACAGGTCGACCGGGTCCCGGGTCGGGAGGTCGCTCGTGGCCAGTCCGTGGAGGCGTGCCCAGATCCTGGCCGGATCGGCCCCCGAGCCCCCGACGAGCAGCCGGTGCACGGCCGCGGCGTCCCAGGACCGCGTGAGGCGCACGCCATCGGCGGCGAGCGCGCGGGCGGTGGCCTGGGACCACACGGCCCAGCGGGGCCCGAGGTCGCGGTCGATCCGGTCGATGACCGCCAGGCCGACGGGCCCGCTGCTCGACCAGGACGCCGTGGCGAGCGAGGCGATCCCGTCGCCCACGACCAGCGCGACGACGGTGCCCGGCTCGAGGCCGGCCGTCCGCATCTCCTCGACGGCGGCACCGGCATCCACGTGCGGAGACTACGGGCGGGTGTTCGGCGGCTCGTCCCGGCGGTCGCCAGAACCGACCGCCTCCCACGATTCCCATGACGATCCGCGCTGCCAGGCAGCACGAACCATCGTCAGAACGCGGGTCAGGCCTGCTGCTGCATGGCGGCCAGGCCGGCCTCGATGGCGGCGTTCGTCGCCGCGAGCTCGTCGGACGGGCTGAAGATCACGAACTCGGTGCCGGTGGCGGCCGACGGCGTGTGGCCCGGGGGCATGTAGAACGCATCCCCCGGTCCGTACGTCTCCACCCGGTCGGGGTACGTGACCGTCAGCTCGCCGCCGAACACGTAGCCCCAGTGCGGGCACTCGCAGCGGCCCGTGGGGAGCACGCTCAGCATCGGCGCGAGGTCGTGACCCTCGCGGATCGACACGAAGCCGATGTTGTACCCCTCGACGTCGTCCGATCGCTCCTCCGCGACACCGAAGTCCTTCACGGACCCGGCGCTGTCCTTCGAGATCTTGGCCATGGTTCACTCCTGGTTCGTCCGTCGATCCGTCCGGATCGATCGCATGTGGTCGGCGAGGGCGGCGAAGAACACCGGAACCTCACGTGCGAGCTGGTGCGCCGTGTCGGAGGTGGCGGTGAGCACGTCGCGGGGCGGCGAGTCGATCTCGACCGTGGCAAGGCCGTCGAACCGGTTCAACGCGGCACGCTCCCGGCGAGCCGTGAGGTGACCGGTGCGACGGCCGTGCCGATGATCAGCGGCCGAACGAACGACGGTGCCTTCGGCAGGGTCGACCGCTGGACGTCCTCGACGGTGAGCTCGGCCTCGATGCTGCGGAGGGTCGGCCGGTTGCAGTCGCAGCACACGATCGCCCGGTTGAGCGGGTTCAGGAGGTCCTGGCGCCGGGCGAGGCGATCCTCGTCGGAGCGCACGTGCTCGACGAACACGAACCGCCCGCCCGGGCGCAGCACCCGCCTGACCTGGCGGAGCACCCGTTGCTGGTCGCTCACGCCGCAGAGCACGAGCGTCGAGACGACCACGTCGAAGCTGCCGTCGAGGAACGGGAGGTCCTCCGCCGGCGCACGGACCACCACCGCGCCCGGCCGGACGTCGGCCACGTGGCGCAGGAGCCGGCGCTCCATGGCCGGCTCCGGCTCGGTGAGTGTGAGCGCCTCGACGCCCGGTCCGTAGTGCCGGAGGTTGGCGCCGGTCCCCGCGCCGATCTCGAGGACGCGGCCGCCGACCGGGTCCAGGACGCGCCGCCGGATGTCGGCCAGCCCGGCCGCCTCGGTCCTCCGGATCTGGCGGTCGTAGGTCAGTGCGAAGAGCGTGCCTCGGAGTCCCATGGCCACCTCGATCCCTCGTTCGTCCCTGGTGAGGAACCTAGGGAGGGTGGGCCGATCACCTCATGGGGCAGTCGCCCCATCTTCGTGCTCCGGTCCCGACCCGGTGCTCGTCACGCGTGCTCACCCCGGTTCGTCGGGGAGGAGGCCGTGGCGCATCGCGAAGAGGCTCGCCGCGGCACGGTTGCGGGCGCCGGTCTTCGAGTAGATGTGCTCGATGTGGTTGCGGGCCGTCTTCGGTGAGATGACCAGCTCCCGGGCGATGTCCTTGCTCGAGAGCCCGCGCGCGAGGAGGCGGAGCACGTCGACCTCGCGTGCGGTCAGCCCCGACGGACCGTCCCGCCGCCGCGGGACGCGGTGCCCAGCGGCCGCCAGCACCGCGGCCACCGCGTCGGCATCGAGCCGCCCGTCGTGCACCTCGCGCCGGAGCTCCGCCGCGGCGTGATCGCGGTCGCGTGCGGGGCGGTGGGGTCGCGGCTCGACCATCGACTGGTACACGTCCGCCGCACCGAGGAGGCGCGCCTCCCGGGTGATGGTCGACCCGGTGGCGCCGCGCGGGTAGCCCGACCCGTCGAGCCGCTCACGGAGCTGCACGGCGATGGCGCCGAGCGGGGCGAGCGACGTCGACTGACAGAGCATCCGCTCGGTGAGGTAGGGCTGCATCCGCACCCGCTCCCACTCGCCGGCCCCGAGCGGCCCCGGCTTGTCCCAGATCGAGTTCGACACCCCGAGCCGCCCCAACCCGTGGACGAGACCGGCCCGGCGCAACGTGGTCACCTCTGCAGCCGGCAGGTCGAGGTGCTCGCCCCCCGACGCGACGAGGTCGGCGACGGCACGCGCGTGACCCAGCGTGTACGGCGACTTCAGGTCGACGAAGTCGGCGACGGCGACCAACGCCCGGTCGACGTCGTCGCCGGACAGGCGCACGCCGAGCGTGGGCTCGGCGGCGATCACGGCATCCCACGTGCGGGCGGTGTCCAGGTCGGCGAAGACCTCGTCCGTGCCACGACACAGCGCGTCGACGAGCCGAGGGTCGAACTGCTTGCCCGCACGGTGCCTCGCGAGGTCGGCCGCGGCGTCGGGGCCACCTACGCGGTGCGCGACCTCGGTGTACTCGGCGAGCTGCGCCAGCCGCGCCGCGATCGGGACGGCGTCGCCCTCGAGGTCGCCGGGCCACCCGCGCCCGTCCCACTGCTCGTACGACGACCCGATCGAGTCGAGGACCTCCTGAGGCAACCCGAGCTGCTCGGCGAGCGAGCGTGCGATCGCCGCGTGCTGCTCGATCATGTGCCCGACGTCGCGCCAGCCCACCAGCGCGAACTCGAGCCCGACGCGGACCCGGTGCAGCGGCGGGTTGCCGGCGCCGATCATGCCGATCATGGCGGCAGCCCCGCTCAGGCTGCGCTGCTCGTGGTCGTACTTCGTGCTCTTCATGGCGATGTCGTCGCCGAACCACTTCGCCTGCTCGTGCGCGTCGGAGTGGCAGCCGACGTTGACGAGGAGGGCGGTGTAGTAGACGGCGAGGCGGTCGTCCGCGTCGAGGCCGACGCGCTCGGCGAGGCGCAGGGCGATCAGGCACTGCCGGAGCACGTGTTCCATGGGCTGGCCGAACCCGAGGTCGACCCCCAGCGACAGCGCGGCGACCAGCTCGGCGAGCCGCACCTGACCGGCCGTGGCGTTCTCGGTCACCGCCGCGGACTCTACGACCGGTGCGATCCGCCGTCGCCGTGAACATCCCCGTGGACGCGATCGCGGGTCTCGCGGCGCCCCGCTTCCACGATTCCCATGACGATCCGCGCTGCCAGGCAGCACGAACAATCGTCAGAACGCGTGGCGGGGCCCGTTCTCGGCGGTCACGCTTCGGTCCGCACCCACGGGCCGTTGCCCCCGATGCGGAGGACGTCGACGGCGACGGTCACGGCGCTGGGGGAGTCGCGCAGGTTCAGCTGGTGGTCGGTGCGACCGGCGTAGACCCGGCAGAGCTCGTCGCAGAGCGCACGGTCGGCCGGGCCGAGCACCGTCGCCTCACCCTGGATCACGAGGTGCTGCTGCGTGCCCTTCGCGTTGCGTGCCTCGTCCTCGATGGACAGCACCACCCGAGGGTTGCGACGGATGTTGCGGACCTTCGCGGTGTCGCCCTCGGTGCAGAACAGCACCTGCTCGTCGCGCACGCCGCACCACACCACCGACACCTGCGGGGTGCCGTCGGAGTTGAGCGTGACGACGTGGGCCAGGGCGTTCGATCCCAGGAGCGCCTGGGCCGGAGCCGGGATGGAGTCGAGCAGCGTCATCGTCCCCCCTTGGTCGTTGGGACCAGCATGGCACTGGTCGCGCCCGGCGCGTCCGGATTCCCGGGCCCACGGCGAGGGCGTCCCGCGTTCGGTCGACATCGGGGAGCGACGGGGCCGCCGAGCGGTACGCGACACTTGCGCCCGTGACCAGCGCGCCGGACCTCGCGGACGACCTCCGACGCGGCTACCTCGACCGGCTCGGGCTGGCCGACGAGCCGCCGTCGGCGGACGCCATCCAGAACGCGGACTTCGAGGAGCAACCCGACGCTGGGTAGTTCGAGCCGTACACCGCGGACCGTTCCACGACGTGCTGGAGGAACAGCGCAGCGAGGGTGCCGCTCCTGCCGGCCGTGACTGACGTCAGGTCAGCAGCGTCAGGAACTGTACGTCGGGTCGGGGTGGGGCACCCGGATGGTCGCCCCGTGGTGGGCGTGCCATCGGCACTCCGACCGGTCGGCGATGCCGCGGAGCATCCGTGCCGTCATCACGAGGCTGACGAGCCCCACCGGTGCCATCGCCAACCGCATCGCCGGTGGGCCGAAGCGCACCCGCTCCCGGACGAGCAGGCGCGTGCGGTCGGCCGGGAGGGGCTCCAGCACGAACGACCAGAGGAACTCCCACGTCGCGCCCTCGTCCAGGCTCACCGGCCGCCCCGTCCGCATGTCGGCGAGCTGCAGCACGAGCGCCCGCTCCGGTACGAGCGCGCCGACGGACCACCCGCCGGTGCCGGCCCGGTTCGCGAGGACGAGGTCGCCGACCGCCCGCTCCTGCCAGTCGGGCGCGATCGCGTCGGCGCTGTGGATGCCGAGCCCGACGAGGTTCTCGAGCGCGTCGTAGCTGTAGAAGCCGCCGCGGTCGGCGCCGATCTGGACGAGCCACGGCCACACCGCCTCCGGGGGCGCGTCGATCGTCGTGGCGCGGGTCGTCTGCCCGTCGGGTCCAGGGAGCAGCTCGTCCCCGGGCAGCTCCATCCGTCGCTCGTCGTCCGTGGCCCGCCACCGCCGGCTCCACCGGTCGACGACCGCCGCGGTCAGCACGCCGACGGTGGCGACCGAGAGCACAGGCACCAGGCGGCGCGCCACGGACGGTCGTCCCGCTCGGGCCACGGTCAGCCCTCCGCCGTCGGGTGGCCGAGCTCGCCGTGCCGGAGGCGTCGGCCGGTGAGCTCGGTGACCATGACCCGCACCCACTCGGGCCGGCGGTCGGGGTTCGACCACGGACGGACCGGGAGGCGGTCGAGCCGGTCGAGCTCGTCGGGGTCGAGCACGTGGTCGGCGACGCCCTTCGCCACGACGCTCCACCCCGTGTGCTGCATGGGGTCCCAGTGGTCGACCTCGACGCAGACGGGCCGCTGCAGCATGGCCGCGGCGAGCTTCGAGCCCGGTCCCGTGCGGAACACGATCCGCGAGCCGTCACGGGCGATGTTCACCGGGAGGATCACCGGCGATCCGGCGTCGACGAGCCCGATCCGGCCGACCGCCTGCGTGTCCACGAGGCGCCAGCAGTCGTCGATGCCGAGGATCTCCGAGCCCGCCCAGTCCAGGTCGAGCAGCGATCCAGGTGGAAGTGCCATGTCCGGTCCTCGCGGTGTCGGGATGCGTGGGTGCACCCCGATCGTGCACCGGTCGGCGCCACGCCGACAGGGCCCTAGGTCCCGGGTGCCGGCGCCGCACCGCGGGCCGCAGCGCCGGTGGGACCGATCAGTCCGGTGTCGATCGGTCCGGGGTCCGGCCGGCGGCCGACGTGGCGGCGCGGATGCGGGCGCCCCGGACGTCGCTGCGGACC
>JAEVZA010000277.1 GCA_023392475.1 Actinomycetes bacterium
GCTCCGGATCGCCCGGCGGCTCCGGCGGCGCGGGCGGTGGCGGGGCGGGGCCGGGCGGCGGCTCGTCCACGACGATCGGTCCGTGCCCGTCGTTCCCGGCGGACAGCGTCTGGCACGCCGACGTCTCCGGCCTCGCCGTGCAGGCCCGTTCGACCGCGTGGCGCGCCGCGATCGGCTCGTCCGCCGGCCTCAAGGCCGACTTCGGCTCCGGGCTCTGGGAGGGCGGCACCATCGGCATCCCGTTCACACGCGTCGGCGCCGGCCAGCCGAAGGTCCCGATCGCGTTCGACTACGACGACGAGAGCGATCCCGGCCCCTACCCGATCCCGGCGGACGCGCCCGTGGAGTCGGGCTCCGACCACCACGTCATCGTCGTCGACGACTCGACGTGCACGCTCTACGAGACGTGGGACTCCACGCGGCAGCCGGACGGCAGCTGGACCGCCGGATCGGGGGCGCGCTGGGACCTGCGCTCGAACGCGCTGCGGCCCGACGGCTGGACCTCCGCGGACGCCGCCGGCCTGCCGATCCTCCCGGGCCTCGTGCGCTACGAGGAGGTGGCCGCCGGCCGCATCGACCACGCCGTCCGGTTCACCGCGCCCGTGACGCAGGCGGCGCACCTCTGGCCGGCCCGCCACGACGCGAGCTCGCGCACCGACCCCGACCTCCCGCCCATGGGCGCGTGGTTCCGGCTCCGGCCCGACTTCGACACCTCGCGCCTCGGACCGCAGGCGCGCGTCGTCGCCGAGGCCCTGAAGGTGCACGGGATGATCCTCGCCGACAACGGGTCGTCCTGGTACCTGTCGGGTGCGCCCGACGAGCGCTGGGACAACGACGACCTGCGGACGCTCTCGCAGATCCGGGGCGCGGACCTCGTCGCCGTCGACGCGTCGCCGCTCGCCGTGTCCCCGGGGTCCGGCCAGCGGCGCTGACGGCCCGCGCGAGGCTGGGCGCCGTGCGCGCCCTCCTGGTCCACCACGACGCGAACTCGCTGCCCGGCCACGTCGGGCGCGCGCTCGAGGAGCGGCGCGCGCAGCTCACCGTGCACCAGGTCTGCGAGGCGCCGGGTAGCCCGGTCGGCTCGCCCGCGTTCCCCGACCCCGGCGGGCACGACCTCGTCGTCCTGTTCGGGTCGCGCTGGTCCGTGTACGAGGACGCCGCCGCGCACTGGGTGGAGCCCGAGCAGGCGTTCGTCCGCCGCGCCGACGAGCTCGGCGTCCCCGTCCTCGGCCTGTGCTTCGGCGGGCAGCTGCTGTCGGCCGCGCTCGGCGGCACGGTCGCCCCGACCCCGCACCCGGAGCTCGGTTGGACCGACGTCGTCCCCGCCGAGCCGCCCGCGGCGTCCCCCGGCCCCGCGATCGAGACCGGCCCGTGGCTGCAGTGGCACTTCGACGCCTTCACGGTGCCCGACGGCGCGGTCGAGCTCGCCCGGTCGCCGGCCGGCGCCCAGGCGTTCCGGCTCCGCCGGAACCTCGGCCTCCAGTTCCACCCCGAGGCCGACCGGCCCGTCCTCGAGTCGTGGATGGAGGACGACCTCGACCAGCTGGTCGCCGCGGGCCTCGACGCGTCGGCGATGCTCGACGGCGCCGATCGGTACCACGACGCGGCGCTCGGTCGGGCCCGCCGGTTGCTCGCCGCGTTCCTCGACGGCGCCGGCTGACCGCGCCGCCTGACCGCGCCGCGCGGCCACGCTCGCTGACCGGCGTTCCGTCGGTCCGGCGGCGGGTTGGGCCGAAACGAGAACGTGTTCTAGTCTGCCGGTCCGGCAGCCCCGGGACGTCCGGGGGCCGACGTCCAGGGGGTCAGATGAACGACGCCGCTGCGGCCGGGGACCTGCTCCACGCGCCGCTCGTCATCGAGTACGGCTTCATGCGGACCACCGGTCCCGTGATCGGGGCCTTCCTCACCGGCCTGCGCGAGCAGCGGGTGTTCGGCATCCGCGGGGCCGACGGCCGGGTGGTCTGCCCGCCGGTCGAGTACGACCCGACCACCGGTGAGCCGATCACCGAGATGGTCGAGGTCGGTGCCGAGGGCACGGTCACCTCGTGGTCGTGGGTGGCGTCGCCCCGTGAGGGCCAGCCGCTCTCCACGCCGCACGCCCTCGCCCTGGTGCAGCTCGACGGCGCCGACACGGCGATGCTCCACGCCGTCGACGTCGCCTCGCCCGATGCCATCGGCACGGGCGACCGGGTGCGCATCCGCTGGGCGGAGGAGCGCACCGGCGAGATCACCGACATCGCCTGCTTCGAGCCGACCGGAGGTGCCGCATGAGCCCGGCAGACGACGCCGACCGCACCGTCTCGGTGCTGCCCGACGGCCTGTGGGAGCAGCCGCAGCCGACCACGCCGGCCCTCGGCGAGGACGAGCCCGTGCAGCGCCTCCGCATGCCGGCGGCGATGACCTACGACTACACGCCGGGCCTCGCGCAGTCCCGGTTCCTCCGCGGCCTCGCCGAGAAGAAGATCCTCGGCGAGCGGTGCCCCGCCACCGGCGACGTGTACGTGCCGCCCCGCGGCGTGTCGCCCGTCTCCGGCCTCCGCACGACCGAGCAGGTCGAGGTCGGCCCCAAGGCCACGATCACCTCGTTCTGCGTCGTGCACATCGGCTTCGGCGTGAACGCCCCGCCGACGCCGTTCGTGTCGGCGCTGTTCCTGCCCGACGGCGCGGCCGTGTCGCTCTACGGCACGGTCGGCGAGGTGCCCTACGACCAGGTGCGCATCGGCCAGCGAGTCGAACCCGTCTGGGTCGACGACGACCAGCTGACCACCTCGATGGAGAACATCAAGTACTGGCGGCCGATCGACGAGCCCGACGTGCCCGCCGAGCAGCTGAAGGGACACATGTGATGAGCGCGCACAAGCGACCGGTCGCGGTCGTCGCCTCGGCCCAGACCAACCACCGCCGGGCGGCCACCGAGCTCAACGAGGTCGAGCTGATCCAGCCCGTGATCCGGGAGGTGCTCGACCGCGTCGGCGGCATCTCCGAGATCGGCTTCACCTGCTCCGGCAGCTCCGACTACCTCGCCGGCCAGGCCTTCAGCTTCGTGATGACGCTGGACGCCGTCGGCGCGTGGCCGCCGATCATGGAGAGCCACGTCGAGATGGACGGCGCGTGGGCGCTGTACGAGGCCTGGATGAAGATCCAGGCCGGTCACGCCGACACGGCGCTCGTCTACAGCTACTCGAAGGCGTCGCCGGGTGACCTGCCCAACGTGATGACCCGGCAGCTGGACCCCTACTACTACGGCCCGCTGTGGCCGGACGCGGTGTCGCTCGCCGGCCTGCAGGCCCGCTCGATGCTCGACGCCGGCACCATCACCGAGCGCGAGATGGCCGAGATCGCCCACCGCAACCGCGAGGCCGCGACGGGCAACCCGCACGCCCAGCTCCAGGGCTCGCCGTCGGTGGACGACCTGCTCGCCACCGACGCGGTGTTCGACCCGCTGCACGTGCACGACTGCCCGCCGATCACCGACGGCGGCGTCGCGATGGTCCTCGCCGCCGGGGACAAGGCCCGCGAGTGGTCCGATCGCCCGGCGTGGATCACCGGGATCGACCACCGCATCGACAGCCACAACGCCGGCGCGCGTGACCTCGGTCGTGCGCCGTCGGTGGCGCTGGCCGGCTCGAAGGCCGGCGTCGGCGACAAGGGCGTCGACGTGGCCGAGCTGCACGCCCCCTTCACCCACCAGGAGAAGATCGTGCGCACCGAGCTGGGCCTCGGCGACGACGTCGTCGTGAACCCGTCGGGCGGCCCCCTGGCCGCCAACCCGATGATGGCAGCCGGCCAGATCCGCATCGCCGAGGTGGCGCAGCGGATCACCGACGGCTCCGCCGGCCGGGGGGTGGCCACCGCCACCAGCGGCCAGCTCCTGCAGCAGAACCTCGTGGCAGTCCTGGACTCGGAGGAGGCGTGATGGGTGCGAACCGAGTGGCCGTCGTCGGCGTCGGTCAGACGAAGTACGCCGCGGTCCGGGGCGACGTGTCGCTGCCGGGCCTGCTCCGGGAGGCCGCCTACCGCGCCCTCGCGGACGCCCACATGACGATGGACGACATCGACGCCGTCGTCGTGGGCAAGGCGCCCGACTTCTTCGAGGGCATGATGATGCCCGAGTCGTACCTCGCCGAGGCGCTCGGCGCGGTCGGCAAGCCCTTGTTCCGGGTGCACACCGCGGGCTCGGTGGGCGGCTCCACCGCGATCGTCGCCGCGTCGCACGTCGAGTCCGGCGTGCACGAGCGGGTCCTGACCATCGGCTGGCAGCAGCAGTCGGTGTCGGAGGCCATGTGGGCCCTGTCGTTCCCGATCCCGTTCCAGCAGCAGCTGGTGGCCGGGGCCGGCGGCTACTTCGCCCCGTTCATCCGCGAGTACGTGCGGCGCTCCGACGCCCCCGACGACATCGGCATCCTCGTGGCGCTGAAGGACCGGCTGAACGCGCTGAAGAACCCGTACGCGCACCTGCACGAGCCCGACATCACGTACGACTCGATCAAGGAGTCGTTCATGCTGTGGGAGCCGATCCGGTACGCGGAGACGTGCCCGTCCTCCGACGGCGCGTTCGCCATGGTGCTCGCCGGCGAGGAGGCCGCCGAGGCCTCGGCCGCGTCGTCGGGCGTCCCGCCGGCCTGGATCCACGGCACGGCCATGCGGTCGGAGCCGGCCACGGTGTCGGGCCGCGACCAGATCACGCCCGACGCCGGCAAGGAGTGCGCCGCCGACGTCTACGCGGAGGCCGGGATCACCGACCCGCGCGGCCAGATCGACGTCGTCGAGATGTATGTGCCGTTCTCCTGGTACGAGCCGATGTGGCTCGAGAACCTCGGCTTCGCCCCCGAGGGCGAGGGCTGGAAGATGACGGAGTCCGGCGCGACGCAGATGTCGGGCGACCTGCCCGTCAACTGCTCGGGCGGCGTGCTGTCGACCAACCCCATCGGCGCCTCCGGCATGATCCGCTTCGGCGAGGCGGCCATGCAGGTGCGTGGCCAGGCCGGTGACCACCAGATCGACGGCGCCCGCGTCGCCCTGGGCCACGCCTACGGCGGCGCCGCCCAGTTCTACGCGATGTGGGTGGTCGGGCTCGACAAGCCGTGACGATCTGACGCACGCGCCGGCCCGCACCCCGCGCCGGGGCCGGTCCCCATCCCGTTCTGTTCGTCGAGGATCAGGATTCTCCTGACGCTCGACGAACAGAACGGTGGGGTGGGCGGGCAGGATGGTGGCCATGAGCGTCACCGGCGTCGACCACGTGCAGCTGGCCATGCCCCCGGGCGCCGAGGCGGACGCCCGCGCCTTCTACGAGGGCCTGCTCCGCATCCCCGAGGTGCCCAAGCCCGAGCGCCTCGCGTCGCGCGGGGGCTGCTGGTTCGAGTCGGGCGACCTCCGGGTCCACCTCGGCGTCGAGGAGGGGTTCGCGCCGGCGCGGAAGGCGCACCCGGGCCTCGCCGTGCGCGACCTCCCGGCGATGGCGGAGCGCCTCGCCGCGGCCGGCGTCGACGTGCGCGACGAGGGCGTCAACGACGGCATGCACCAGGTCTACGTCGACGACCCGTTCGGCAACCGGATCGAGCTGCTCGAGCGCACCGGCTGACGCCGGGGCGGGTCGGACCGGTGGCGACCCGCCGGTAGCGTGACGACGTGGACCGAGGACGCGCATGACCACGGTGCAGGCCGCGCCGGTCGCGCCGGAGCGGCGACGCGGCCGCCGCCTCGTGATCGCCGGGAGCGTGCTGCTCGCGCTGTCCGTCCTCGGCGGCATCGCTGGCATCGCCCTCACCGTCGGCCGGCTCGACCTGTCGCAGTTCGACCGCGAGGTCGTGTACCACGGCGCCCACCGCACGGCCGTCCCGGGCAAGGTCCGGTTCACCGTCGACGAGGCGCTCCCCGGCACCGGCGGCGGCACCGGCATGACCGTCGGGGTCGCGCTCTCGGGTGCCACGTCGTCGACCGAGCCGGACTGCACGATGACGACCGAGGCCGGTGAGGTCGTGCGGCTCTCCTCCAGCGCCTTCGACGAGCAGCTCCTGCACGACGACGGCGACTGGTCGGTCGTCGGCACGGCGCACCTGTCGCCCGGTGACTACGTGGCCGAGTGCACCTGGCGGGGCGAGCCGTCCACCGCACCCACCTCGACCGAGTTCACCGTCGGCCGCACGCTCGGCAACGACGAGGTCGAGGGTCTGATCGGCCCCGTGCTCGCCTTCGCCGCCGTGCTCGTCGTGGCGGGCCTGCTCTTCGTGCTCGGGGTCGTGCTGCTGATCGTCGGGCTCGTCATGGGCCACCGGGACCGCCGGGACGGCAGCGGCGGGGGCGGGGCCGCGGCGTGGGGCGGTCCGGTCCCGGGCGGTTCGTGGCCGACGCCGCCGCCGGGCCCCTGGC
>JAEVZA010000261.1 GCA_023392475.1 Actinomycetes bacterium
CCCGGGCCGGGCCGACGGCCTGGTCCGGAGCTACGGCACGCGCGTGCGGGTCGTGCGCGCCGACGCCGCGGACCTCCGGTTGCCGCGGCGCCCGTTCCACGTCGTCGCCAACCCGCCGTTCGCCGTGACCTCCGCGCTCCTCGGCCGCCTGGTCCAGCCGGGCGGTCGGCTGCTGTCAGCCCACCTGGTCCTGCAGGACGCCGCGGCGCGCCGGTGGGCCGGACCCGACGCGCCGGGTGCCGGGCGCTGGCGGGGTGAGCTCGACGCGTGGCTGGGGCCGCGCGTACCCGGGCACGCCTTCCGTCCGGCGCCGCCGGTGGCGTGCCGCGTGCTGGTGATCCGCCGTCGCGGTCAGTCGGGCGGCTGATCCCGACGGCGCCAGAGCCGCACGGCGGTCTCCGCGGCGACGTGCGCGGAGAGGTCGTCCGAGACGATCGCCGGCGGCGACTTCTTCCGGACGTGGGCCATCACCTTCGCCAGCTCCTTCAGCGTGAGCACCCCGGCGGTGTAGGCCGCGTCCTTGGACGGGCGCGTCTCGAGCTGCCAGTGGGTGCCGCCGTCGAAGACGATGATCGGCACGAACGCGCCGTCGACCGTCTGCTGCACCACGACCGCCTCGATCCGCAGGGCGCGCAGCTCCGCGGCGAGCTTCATGAGGTCGGGTCGCTGCTCGATCAGGACGCCGATCGGACCCTCGGTCGGCAGGTGCGCCGACAGGATGGACCGCTCGTCGTCGGGCGTCGGCTCCTGCACGTCCGCCAGCGTAGGGCGGTGGCGGTGGTGGAGCGCCGGTTGCGGTGCGACCCGTCCACCGCAGCGTGGACCGGCAGCGCGTCAGGCCTGGATGGCGGTCAGCCCGCCGTCGACGGCGAGGACCGCGCCGGTCACGAGGCTGGCGCGGTCGGAGCAGAGGAAGCTCGCGACCTCGGCGATCTCCTCGGGCTGCCCGCCGCGCATCAGCGCGGTGCCCTGGACGAGCGCCGGGTGCCGCTCCGCGGCGCCGGGCCCGCCCGACATCGCGGTCTCCGTGAAGCCGGGGCACAGCGTGTTGGCCCGGATGCCCTGGGTGCCGTACTCGATGGCGGCCTGCTTGGTCACCGCGATCACGCCGGCCTTGCTCGCGGAGTAGGCCGCGGTGGGCATGCGGGAGCCGTTGAGGCCGCCGGTGGACGACCAGTCGAGGATCGCGCCGCCACCGGTCGGCAGCATCGTGCGCAGCGCGTGCTTCGTGCCGAGCAGCACGCCCCGCAGGTTCACGTCCATGATCCGGTCGAAGTGCTCCTCGGTGATGTCGGCGAGGGGCTGCGCGTCGGCGATGCCCGCCACGTTGCACGCGACGGTGAGCGGCCCGAACGCCTCGACCGCGGCGGCGAACGCCGCCTCGACCTGGCCCTCGTCGCTGACGTCGCATCGGAAGGGGACGACGGCGTCGCCGAGTGCGGCGGCGGTCTCCTCCTCGGCGCCGCTGATGTCGACGGCCGGCACGCGGGCGCCCTCGCGGACGAAGACCTCGACGGTCTCGCGGCCCATGCCCGACCCCGCCCCGGTGACCAGCGCCGTCCTGCCGTCCAGCTCGCCCACGTCGACCTCCCTCCGCCACCGGTCGGCCCGGGGCGCTCCGACGCCCGACCGGGGAGGCCGTGGCGGTCCCGCAGATCCGATCCTGCGGCGACGCGTCGAGAATAGGGTTCTGCCCGTCGGAGAGCCGGAGGTCCGGGCGGCCCGTCCTGCGCTGCTTCCCGTTCGTTCCCATGACGATCCGCGCTGCCAGACAGCACGAACAATCGTCAGAACGCGGGCCGGCGGGTCGGGTGGGTGGCCGGTGGGGTGGAGCGGGTGACGGGAATCGAACCCGCATGACCAGCTTGGAAGGCTGGGACTCTAGCCATTGAGCTACACCCGCGAGCCTGCCGGGGCAGGGCGGGGACAGCGTAGCGGCCGGTCCCGGCCGGCCCGCCCGTCGGGTGGGTGACCGCGACGCGCCCGGCCCCCGTCGCCGCGACTGCCGGGCGACCGGAACGGGTACGGGCCGTTCTCCGAGGAGGACGTGATGACGACCGTGCTCGAACCGGGCGCCCCTGCAGGTGCCGCTCCCGTGACCGACCCGGTGCTCGGCGCCACGCGGTTCGGCCCGTACGAGATCCGGTGGGTCGAGACGGGTCCCGTCGACGGACCGGGGATGCTCCTCCTGCACGGCCTCTACGCGGGGGCGACCGGCTACGAGTGGCGCCGCCTGGCTCCGCTGCTCGCCCGGACGCACCGCGTGCGCGTCGCCGACCTGCTCGGCGCCGGCGGCAGCGACCGGCCCCGGATCACCTACACCCCCGACGTCGTCGGTCGGTCCGTCGCGGCCTTGATGGACGACGCCGGCCCCGGCGTGCACGTCGTCGCCAGCTCGCTCACCGGCGCGTACGCGCTCCGGGCCGTCGCCGGCGCCGGGGCGCGCCCGGGCGGTCGGAGACCGGCGCGCCTCACGCTGGTGACGCCGTCGGGGCTCGGGCCAGAGCGACAGCCGGCGGCCCCGGCGCTCGTCGCCGACGTCGTCGAGCGGACGCCGCTCGGCGACGCCGTGGTCCGCGCCCTCACGTCGCGGCCCTCGGTGCGCTGGTTCCAGCGCCACCGCACCTACGCGGATCCCGACGCCCTCACCGTCGAGGAGGAGGTCGTGACGCAGCGGTCCGGCCGCCTGCCCGGCGCCAAGCACCTGCAGCTCGCGTTCGTCTCCGGGCGGCTCGACCAGCACGTCGACCCGGCCGACGTGCGCGTGGTCCGGCCGACCGTGCTGTGGGGCGACGGCCAGCGCTTCGTCGACGACGGCGACGCATCCCGGTGGGCGGCGGCGGGCGCCCGGGTCGTGCACCTCGGCAGCGGCCTGCCCCACGTGGAGGAACCGGATCGTGTGGCCCAGCTCCTCTGACCCGCAGGGCGGACCCGACGACCGGCGCCACTCGGACGCGCCGTCCGAGCGCGGACCCGAGGTCGGATCCGACGACGGGCTCGCCCAGGTCCTCACCCTCTCGCTGCAGCTCGTGTTCGTGTCCCGCGAGGCCGAGGGCCTCCGCATCGACTGCCTCGTCGCCGACCGCGCCGCGGTCGGGTACGGCCGGACGATCTCGGCCGGTGCGCCGTTCAGCCTCGTGATCGGCTCGGCCGACCACGGCGACGACCTGGACCGCGCCCACGAGCTGATCGACCGGTGGTGCCGGGACGGCGAGGCGGTCGAGGTGACGACCCGCTCGACCGGCCGGTCCCTGTGGCTGCGGGTCGGTCTCGACGAGCTCGTGCTGGACGTCGCCTGAGGCCCGGGACGCCCGCGCCCCGCCGCGGCGGGGTTCTAACGTGGTGGGTGCTGGGTACACATGCGTGACCCGCCGTCGGCGGGGAACCCAGGTTGCACAGGGGAGCGTCGGCGCGTGGACGGATCGGAACGACTCAGCATCAACCGCACCGAGGGCCCGTCCGGGGCGCTCCAGGTCGCCGGCGAGCTCGACGCCTACACGGCGGGGGCGCTCGAGGAGCTGCTCGCCGGGCACGGCACCACGGGTGACGTCCGGGTGGACCTGTCCGGCGTCACGTTCATCGACTCGACGGGCATCCGCGCCATCGTGCGGGCCGACAACGACCTGCGGGCGGCCGACCGGTCGCTCGTGATCGTCGCGCCGTCCGCGGCCGTGATGCGGCTGCTCGAGCTGACGTCGCTCGACGAGCGCTTCCGCATCGAGCCGGTGACGCAGTGACCTCGGGCTCCGGCTGGTCGGTGGCGGAGCGGGTCGACGACCGGGAGGTCCTGCTCGACGTCCCTGCGACGACGCGGTCGCTGCGGCTCATCCGGCTCGCCGCGGCCGACGCCGCCGCGGACCTCGGCTTCGACGTCGACGGCGTGGAGGCGGCGCGCATCGCCGTCGACGAGCTCGCCGCGATCCTCTTCGACACGGGCTCGTGGTCGCGGCTGATGCTGCGGCTCGGGCGCGGCGAGGGGTCGTTGGAGGTCGAGGGCCAGGTGCGCGGCGGCGACGGCGAGGTGCGCCCGGTGCAGGTCGACCGCGTGGTGCAGGAGCTGCTGCAGACGTGCACGACCGCGTTCCACGTGCAGGACCGCGACGGCGACCCCGGGCCGTGGTTCTCCTGCACCCTCACCGGGCGGTCGGCGGGATGACCACGAGGCGCCGGCGGGCGCGCGGGGGCGGGGCCGCTCGATGACCGCCGACGAGGAGGCCGAGTTCGCCGCCTACCGGGCCGCACCGTCCCGGGCCGCGCGCAACCGGCTCGTCGAGGAGCACCAGGGCCTCGTCGACTTCCACGTCCGGCGCTTCAGCCGCCCGGCGGGCATCGCCGTCGAGGACCTGCACCAGACCGCGATGGTGGCGCTGATCCACGCGGTCGAGCGCTACGACCCGTCCCACGGCGCCTCGTTCCGCACGTACGCCGCCCGCACGATCGAGGGCGAGCTCAAGCGGCACCTGCGCGACCGCTCGTGGTCGGTCCGCCCGCCGCGTCGGGCCCAGGAGCTCCACCTCCGCGCCCTGCGCAGCACCGACGAGCTCGTCCACCGGCTCGGTCGGGTCCCCACCCTCGACGAGGTCGCGGCCGAGGTCGGCGTCGACCGGGAGCGCCTCCTCGAGGCCCAGGAGGCCGGTCGCGCCCGCACGGCGACCGCGCTGGACGCCACCGGCCCGTCGGGCGACCCGGGCAGCTCGCTGTCGCGCCTGCTCGGCGCGATCGACCCGCACCTCGGTGCGGTCGAGGAGCACCTGGTGCTCCACGACGCCATCGGCGAGCTCGGCGAGCGGGAGCAGCTCGTGCTCCGGCTCCGGTTCGTGGACGAGCTGAGCCAGCCCGAGATCGCCGAGGAGATCGGCGTGTCGCAGTCCTACGTGTCGCGGCTCCTGCGCTCCACGCTGGATCGGCTGCGCCACGACCTCGCCGTGGGCTGAACGGGGCCCGCGTCGCGGTGGGGTGACCGGCCGCGTCCCCTAGATTGTGTGGGCGGCGTGACCCACGAGATCGCCGGGAGGGCCTCGGGGACGGCCCAGGGAGCGAGATGGCCGACGAGTTCGACATCGAGGTGGACGGCGACGTCATCCACGTGCGCGGCGACCTCGACGCGCAGACGGCGCAGGAGCTCGAGGGCGCGATCGACGGCGTGGTCGCCGACGGCCGGCCGTCGGTCACCCTGGACCTCGCCGGCCTCGCCTTCGTCGACTCGAGCGGCCTGCGCTCGATGGTCCTGGCCCGCGGCCAGGACGGCGAGCGCCAGGTCGTGCTCCGCTCGCCGTCGGACTCGGTGGTCCGCCTGCTCGACATCACGGGCCTCACCGACGTCTTCGTGATCGACCGCTGATCCCGGCCCGCCGATCGTCGCTGCTGGTCCGGCGCGGCGGCCGCGACCTACGCTCGCCCGCACCGGAGCGCTCCGTGGACGGGAGGCGGGCGATGCAGCAGGTGCCCTCGGGGCAGGAGCCCCGCCCGTCGGGCCAGGAGATCCGCACCGCCACGTTCCCGCATGAGCGGCGACGCGGCTACCGGGTGGACGCCGTCCAGGCCTACTTGGCCCGCATCGCCGACCTCGTCGACGAGCTGCAGGGCCGGCTGGACGCGCAGGCCCACACCGACCACGCGGCGATGCTGCTGCTGCAGCAGGCCCGCGAGACCGCCGACCGGACGCTCGCAGAGGCCACCGCGGAGGCGGAGGCGGAGCTCGCGTCCGCCCGAGCGGAGGCGCAGTCGACGGTCGAGGCGTCCCGCGCCGAGGCCGGCCAGCGCATGGCGGGGACCGAGGCGCAGATGGAGGCGGCGCTGGCGACGGCGACCGACCGGCTCAACGCGATCGAGCGCGAGATCGACGCTCGCCGGCAGGAGCTCGCCCTGCTCGAGGCGGCATCGGCGCGCTTCGCGGCCGACCAGGCCGCTCGCCTGCGCGAGCAGGCCGCCGTGCTGGCCGGCGCCGCCGACTCGATCACGGGCTCGGGTGCCGCCGACGC
>JAEVZA010000374.1 GCA_023392475.1 Actinomycetes bacterium
CGCCGGATCCATGCCCCCACCGTACGGCCGGTACGCTCACGACGCCCGACGACCCCTCCCCCTCCCGAGGTGATCCCCGCCCATGTCCGCGCCTGACATCCAGATCGTGCCGTCGGTGCTCCCCGCCGACTTCTCCCGCCTCGGCGAGGAGTGCCAGGCCCTCGAGAAGGCCGGCGTCGACCGGATCCAGTGGGACGTCATGGACGGCGTGTTCGTGCCCAACCTGACGATGGGACCCGACATCATCGCCGCCTGCCGGCCGCACGTGGACGTGCCGTTCGAGGCCCACCTGATGGTGGTCGA
Organism: Actinomycetes bacterium; assembly: GCA_023392475.1. Lineage (GTDB taxonomy): Bacteria > Actinomycetota > Acidimicrobiia > Acidimicrobiales > Microtrichaceae > JAEVZA01. Next base: position 304 of record JAEVZA010000374.1, read on the forward strand.
GCCCGACGAGCTCATCCCCCGGTACGTCGAGGCCGGGTGCGAGGTGCTGATCGTCCACGAGGAGGCGTGCCGCCACCTGCACCGCACGCTCGCCCGCATCCGCGACCTCGGCGCGAGCCCCGCGGTGGCGCTGAACCCCGCGACCCCCGCGGTCCAGCTGGCCCACGTGCTGGATCTCGTCGACGAGATCCTGGTGATGACGGTGAACCCCGGGTTCGGTGGCCAGGCGTACATCGGGACGATGGAGCCGAAGGTCGCCGAGGTGAAGGCGATGGTCGCCGCCTCCGGTCGTGACATCGACATCGAGGTCGACGGCGGGATCGGCCCGTCGACCGTCGCCGGCGCGGCCGCGGCCGGCGCCAACGTGCTCGTCGCCGGCAGCGCCCTGTTCAAGGATCCCGAGGGGCTCGCCCACGCCGTCACCGACCTCCGCGAGCGCGCCGAGGCCGCCCGGGCATGACCCCGCGCCTGGCCGCCGGCCTGGCCACGGTCGTGCTGGTGGTCGGTGCGCTCGCCACGGGCTGCGGCGACGGCCGTCCCGCGTTCTGCGACGACCTCGCGAAGGGCGCCGACCTCGGTGCGCTGACCAAGGCGCTCGACGCGCAGGACCTCGCGGCGGCACGCCACGCGGCGTCGGAGTTCGAGGACCTGGCCGACGGCGCGCCCGACGACGTGCGCAGCGAGATGCAGGACCTGGCGTCCGCCGTGACGGACATCGTGGGCCTCCTCACCGCCGAGCGGGCCTCCGGCCCGACGACCGGCAACCCGTCGACCACGACCACGGCACCCGGCTCGCCGTCGACGACCGCCGGCGCCTCGCCGTCGACGACGGGTGACCCGGCGGACGTGGAGCAGCGCCGCGAGGCGCTCAACCGGCGCCTCGCGGACCTGGGCGCGACGAGCTCGAAGGTCGAGGACTGGGCGTCGCACACCTGCGGGATCACCCTGACCTGAGCCGCGTCGCCGTCCCGGGGCCGCTCCGGCTTGCCCCGACGGCCGGAACCGGCCAACCTGCAGGCGCCCTGGCCCTGCCGGGTCACCCCAGAACCACCCGTTCGGCGGGTCGGCGGCGCGTGACTTCCGGCTCCTGACCTCTCAAGTCCTCGCTGAGTGCGCCGATGGGGTCTCGTCATGTGGTAGCAATTCGACTGTCACGTAACCGTCATACTTCCTACGGCTGGGGCCGTCGCCACGCCACTGGCAACACGACGAAAGAGGACCTCCCTGATGCGCACGACTCTCTCCACCTCCCGAACGCACCTGGCGCAGCGCAGCCGCGTGGGCCGGCTCACGCTGGTCGTCGCCGTCCTGGCGGCGCTGTCGCTCGTCGGTGTGTCCTGCACCAAGAACGGTGCGGCCTTCGAGTCCGCCTCGCGGGCGAACGGGGCACGGGAGGCACGGGGCCTCTGGGACCTGTCGCAGGACCAGACCCTGATCAACAAGGCGCAGGACTGGGCGGAGCACATGGCCGCCACCGGCGTCGTGTCGCACTCGGTCCTCACCGCGAACGCCGGGACCAACTGGCGGGTGCTCGGCGAGAACGTCGGGTGGGCGTACAGCATCGAGCAGATGCACGACCTCTTCATGGCGAGCTCGGCGCACCGGGCCAACATCCTGAGCACCCGGTACAACCGGATCGGGACCGGGGTGGCGCAGGTCGGCAACCGGTACTACGTCGTGCAGGTCTTCGCCGGCTGAGCCCGCGCAGCACGCGGGCCCGTGAGGGGCCCGATCCCTGAGGCCCGGTGGCACCGCCGCCGGGCCTCGTCGCGGCCGCGCCCCGCCGCCCCCGGCCCCGCCCGCCACCACCCGGGTCAGCGCATCTCGCCCCGGCGGACGATGACGTGGTCGATGATCCCGTAGTCCTTCGCCTGCTCGGCGGTGAACCAGCGGTCGCGGTCCGAGTCCGCGTTGATCTGGTCCTTGGTCTGCCCGGTGTGCGACGCGATGCGGTCGGCGAGCAGGTCCTTGATGTACTTGAGCTGCTCGGCCTGGATGGCGATGTCGGTCGCCTGGCCCTGCATCCCCGCGGAGGGCTGGTGCATCATGATCCGGGCGTGCGGGAGGCTGTACCGCTTGCCCGCGGCGCCCGCGCACAGCAGGAACTGGCCCATCGACGCGCAGAGCCCCATGCAGATCGTGCCGACGTCGGGCGTGACGAACTGCATGGTGTCGTAGATCGCCATGCCGGCCGTGACCGAGCCGCCCGGCGAGTTGATGTAGAGCCAGATGTCCTTCTCGGGGTCCTCGCCCTCGAGGTAGAGCATCTGGGCGGTGATGAAGTTGGCGACGGTGTCGTTGACCTCGGAGCCCAGGAAGACGATCCGGTTCTTCAGCAGGCGGTTGTAGATGTCCGCGGACGGCTCCATGCCGTTGCCCTGGAGGAGCACCGGGGGCACGGCGAGCTGCGGCGGGAGGTTGTCGGCGTCGAAGGGCTGCATGGCGCTGGAGGCTAACGCGGTGCCTTCCGGTTGCCGCGCCGCGGGCCTCGCGGTCGGTCCAGGACGGCCTTCGAGCGTGCCGGTACGGTGAACCAGCCGCGCGGACGTGGCGGAACTGGCAGACGCGCCGGGTTTAGGTCCCGGTGCCCGAGAGGGTGTGGGGGTTCGAGTCCCCCCGTCCGCACTCCGAGGGTCCGGTCCACCGGGGACTCGTCCCCATGGCCGCGACGGCGCCGATCGGACGACGATGCGGGGAGCCGCCCCGCCGCCCGGTCGGGGCCGAGCCCGGAGGTCCTCATGGTGCGACCGCGTCGCCTCGGCGCCCTGTTCCTGCTGACGGCGTCCCTCGTCGTCGTCGCCGCGTGCGCGCCTCCGGCGTACGGTTGGCCGCTGTCGGGCAACGCCTCGAACCGCACCCCCATCGTCGAGGTGGGTGGCAACCCGTTCGTGTGCCAGGCCCAGCCCACCGACGGGCACCTGCACGTCGAGTTCACCTCCACGTCGGGCGCCGATCCGACGGCCGTCACCGTGCACTTCGAGGGGACGGACATCCAGTCGATGGCCGGCCCCGTGGACCACCACTGGGAGACGACCTACCTGTTCTCGCTGCCGGCCGGGCGGTGCGACTACGTCGACATCGTCGTCGCCTGCTCCACGCCGTGCCCCGAGTGGGAGGCGAGCAACCAGAACTACTCGTGGAAGGTGTCCGTCGTCCCGTAGGCCGTCCGGGTCGGACCGGCCTCACCCATCGCGCCGGTAGCCTCGTGTCGGTGGGTCCGACCGCCATCCTGCTCCTGAGCTGTCCCGACCAGACGGGCGTCGTGGCCGCGGTCGCCGACTTCGTGTGGCGCCACGGCGGGAACATCATCCACGCCGAGCAGCACACCGACGACGTCGACGGCAGGTTCTTCCAGCGGGTCGAGTTCGAGCTGGAGGGGTTCGCGTTCCCCCGCGACGACCTGGAGCGCGCCTTCTGGCCCGTGGCCGAGCGCTTCGACATGGATGTCCGGGTCCACTTCTCCGACGACCGGCCCCGCCTCGCGATCCTCGCCTCCCGGGCCCCGCACTGCCTGGTCGACCTGCTGGCCCGCTCCCGGGCCGGCGAGCTGCCGGCCGAGGTGGCGCTGGTCGCGTCGAACCACCCGGACCACGCCGAGCTCGCGGCCTTCTCCGGCGTCCCCTTCCACCACCTCCCGGTCGGCGACGATCCGGCCGCCCAGGAGCGGGCCCTGCTCGACCTCCTCCTCGCGGAGCGGATCGAGCGGGTCGTGCTGGCCCGCTACATGCGGATCCTCTCCCCCGCCGTGGTCGAGGCGTTCCCGTCGCGGATCATCAACATCCACCACTCCTTCCTGCCGGCGTTCATCGGTGCCAACCCGTACCGGCAGGCGCACGAGCGCGGCGTGAAGATCATCGGGGCGACCGCCCACTACGTCACCGCCGAGCTCGACGAGGGACCGATCATCGACCAGGACGTGGCCCGCGTCTCGCACCGGGACGGCGTCGAGGAGCTGGCCCGCCGCGGGCGGGACCTCGAGGTCGCCGTGCTCGCCCGCGCGGTGCGCGCGGACCTGGAGCACCGGATCATCCCCAGCGGCAACCGCACCATCGTCTTCGACTGACGGTCCGCCGCCCCGTCCCGGCGCTCGCGTCCTTCGTCGAGCGCACGGTGCGCTCAGCGCTCCGTGCGCGAAACGGAACGGGCGGGGCCGGCGGGTGCGGAGGGTGCGGAGGGTGCGGAGGTCGATTTCGGTCGTGGGGTCGGTGCGGCGCAGACTGCGGCGTGCCCGAAGGCCACACGATCCACCGGCTGGCCCGGGACCTCCGATCGACGCTGCGTGGTGCTCCGGTCGCGGCGACCTCGCCGCAGGGCCGGTTCGCCGACGGTGCCGCGGAACTCGACGGTCGACCGCTCCGCCGGGCCGACGCGTGGGGCAAGTACCTCTTCTGCGACTTCGGCACGGGCGAGGTGCTGCACGTGCACCTCGGGCTCATCGGCAAGTTCCGGCGCAGGCCGTCGCCACCGCCGGAGCCGACCGGCGCCGTCCGCCTGCGGCTCGAGGGCGACCGCGCCACGTGGGACCTGTCGGGCCCGACCCGGTGCGAGCTCGTGACGCGTGACGAGCAGGAGCGGATCGTGGAGCGGATCGGGGCGGACCCGCTCCGCCGGGACGCTGACGTGGCGCTCGCCCGGGAGAAGGTGGCGCGCTCGTCGAAGGCGATCGGCGCCCTCGTGCTCGATCAGTCGGTGATCGCCGGCATCGGCAACGTCTACCGGGCCGAGCTGCTGTTCCTGTGCGGGATCCACCCCGACCGGGAGGCGAGGTCGCTCGCCGACGACGAGTTCGAGGACCTGTGGTCCCGGGCCGTCGAGCTGATGACCGTCGGCGTGCGCCTCGGACGGATCGTGACCACCGAACCCGACGAGATCGGCCGGGCGCGCAGCCGGATGCGCGACGACGACCGCCTCTACGTGTACCACCGGGAGATCTGCCGGCGGTGCGGGACGCAGATCGCGACCCTGGTGCTCGGCGGCCGGCCCATCTGGTTCTGCCCGACGTGCCAGCCGTCCGCGCACGGCCACGCGACCCGGCGCCGCTACCGTTCGACCAGATGAGGCCCGTGGGACGAGGGAGCAGCCGTTGAAGGTCCAGGACCTCACCACCCCGGCGCTCGTCGTGGACGTGGCCGCCCTCGACGCCAACATCGACGCCATGGCGGCGGCGCGGCCCGGTCCGTCGCTGCGACCGCACGTCAAGGCGTTCAAGTCGACCACCCTCGCCCGGCACGTGGCGGAGCGCGGCGGTCACCGCACGTTCTGCTGCGCCACGCTGCGGGAGGTCGAGGGGATGGCCGACTCCGGCCTGGGCGACGACCTGCTCCTCGCGAACGAGACGCTCGACGTGGAGCGGCTCACCCGCGTCGTGCGGCGCGGCGACGCCCGGATCACGGTGGCCGTGGACTCACCGGAGACGGTGGAGGTCGCGGCCGCGGCGGGCGCGGACGTGCTCGTCGACGTCGACGTCGGCCTCCCGCGGTGCGGCTGCCTCCCCGAGGACGCCGGTCGGCTGGCGGACCTCGCCCGTTCCCGCGGTCTCGAGGTGCGGGGCGTCATGGGCTACGAGGGCCACGCGGTCGGCAACCCGGACCGTGCGAAGCGGGCCGCCCTCGTCGCCACCTCGATGGACCTGCTCCGCCGGGCGCACGAGGACGTCGGCGGCGAGGTCACCTCGGCGGGCGGCACCGGCACGTACGACCTGCACGACTGGGCGGGCGAGGTGCAGGCCGGCTCCTACCTGCTGATGGACACGCACTACGGCCGCCTCGGCCTCCCGTTCGCCCAGGCGCTGGAGCTCGAGGTGACGGTCCTGTCGACGTCGCCGACCAAGGGCTGGGGCGTGGTCGACTGCGGGCTCAAGTCGCTCGGCATGGACCACGGGAACCCGTCGATGCCGGGCTGGGACGTGTTCTTCTGCTCCGACGAGCACACGACGTTCACCCCGGTCGCCGACGGCGACGGCGGGCTGCCCGCCGTCGGCGAGCGGCTGCGCGTGCACCCCGCCCACGTCGATCCGACCGTGGCGTACCACGAGCGCCTCCACCTGGTGGATGGCGAGGACGTGGTCGAGGTGTGGCCCGTCGACCTCCGCGGCTGGTGAGGGGCCCGGGCATCGGCGGCGGCCTGCCGCGGCCCACGAACCTGCCGGTTCAGCCGGTGAGCGCCCGCTGCAGCTCGGCGAGCGCCCGGCCCCGGTGCGAGATGGCGTGCTTCTCCTCCGCCGACATCTCGGCGAACGTCCGCCCGTCGCCTTCGGCGGGCACGAACACCGGGTCGTAGCCGAAGCCACCCTCACCACGTGGAGACGGGGCGATGCTCCCCTCCACCGATCCCTCGGTCACCAGCTCCTCGCCGTCGGGGGTGCGGAGGACGATCACGCAGCGGAACCGAGCCGCCCGTGCCTCGGGGTCCTCGACGCCGCGGTCGGCGAGCTCGCGCAGGAGCAGCGCGACGTTGGCGGCGTCGTCGGCGTGCTCCCCCGCGTAGCGGGCGGACCGCACCCCCGGGGCGCCTCCGAGCGCGTCGACGACGAGTCCGGAGTCGTCCGCCAGCGCGGCCTCCCCGGTCGCCGCGGCCAGCGCCACCGCCTTGAGCCGCGCGTTGCCGACGAAGTCGGGGGCGTCCTCGACGACCTCCGGCACGTCGGCAGGCCGGGCGAGGAGCTCGGTCGGCACGCCGGACGACGCGAGGATCGCCCGGAGCTCGGCGACCTTCTTCGGGTTCGCCGACGCGAGGACGAGCCGGTCGGGCGCCCGCACGCGGCCTAGCGACCGAACTGCCGGGGGCTCGGCCCCACCGACACGTACTCGCGTTGCAGGTCGTGGATCGTGCGGATGCCACCCTCGGCGAGGGCGAGCAGGCCGTCGAGCTCGTCCCGGCTGAAGGGCGCGCCCTCGGCCGTGCCCTGCACCTCCACGAACAGTCCCTTGCCGGTCATCACGACGTTCATGTCCGTCTCGGCGGTCGAGTCCTCCGAGTAGGGCAGGTCGAGCACCGGCTGGCCGGCGACGACGCCCACGGAGATCGCGGCGAGCTCGTCGAGCAGCGGCACGGACGACAGGAGCCCGGCCTGCACCATCCGGGTGAGGCAGTCGTGCAGTGCGAGGTACGAGCCGCTGATCGAGGCGGTGCGGGTGCCGCCGTCGGCCTGCAGCACGTCGCAGTCGATGAGGATCTGCCGCTCGCCGAGAGCGGTCATGTCGCACACGGAGCGGAGGGCACGGCCGATCAGCCGCTGGATCTCCTGGGTGCGGCCCTTCGGGCCCTTGGTCTCGCGGCGGATGCGCTCCGGCGAGGAGCCCGGCAGCATCGAGTACTCGGCGGTCACCCAGCCCTTGCCGCTGTTGCGCATCCAGCGCGGGACGTCCTCGTCGAGCATCGCCGTGCAGAGCACCTTCGTGTCACCGCAGGTGACGAGCACCGATCCCTGCGCGTAGGCGGTGAAGTCACGCTCGAAGCTGATGGGCCGCAGCTCGTCGGCGGCGCGTCCGTCGGGTCTCACTGGTCTGCTCCTGGTCGTTCCGGTCGGCCGCCGTGGTGCGGTCCCGGCCGTCGGTGGCGGCTCCGCCGCGCTTCACACCTCGTGGATGTCGTGCACGCGGGCGGCCCCGACGGGAGCACCATAGGCCGCCGTCGCCTCGGCCACCGCCTCCTCGACCGAGCGGGTGGGCAGGACGTGGGTGACGAGGAGCCGGCCGACGCCGGCGGCACGGGCGGCCCTCCCCGCCTCCGTCGCCGTGAGGTGGACGGGCCGGCCGGGGTCGGTGTCGCGCTCGAGGAAGGTCGCCTCGCTGATCGCCAGGTCGAGCCCGCCGCCGAGCTCGGCGAGGGACCAGCCCGGACCCGTGTCGGCCGTGTAGGCGAGCGACCGGTCGTCGAGGTCGACGCGGATCGCCAGCGTCTCCGGCGGGTGGTCGGTGCGCGAGCAGCGGAACGCGAGCGGACCGACGCCGAACTCGGAGCCGTCGGTCACGACCTGTGGCGCGAACGACGAGCCGATCCGACCGTTGCTGACCACGTCGACCATGCCGAGGGTCTCCTCGGTGCTGATCAGCGGCACGCCGTGGCGCTGCAGCACGTAGGTCAGCGCGTTCCGGAGGACCGGGACCTCGGCCCAGTGGTCGGGGTGGGAGTGGGTGACGACGACGGCGTCGAGCTCGTCGGGTCGCACGTGCTCCTGCAGGTTGGCGATCGTGCCGGGGCCGGCGTCGAGGAGCACGGTCGCGCCGCCGCCGCGCACGAGGTAGCCGGAGCACGCGCCGCCGGCGCCCGCGTAGGTGCCGGACGCGCCGAGCACGGTGACCGTCAGCCCCACGGACCGGTCCCCCTCGGCCCGGTCGGCCGCGCGCTCACCACGCGAGCCGCTCGGCGCGGTCGAGCTCGGGGCCGAGCAGGCGGCGGCCCAGCTCCTCGAACCAGTTGACGTCTCCCGTCGTGACGAACGTGGCCGCCCCGGTGGGGCCGGTCGGCCGGGCGAGGCCCAGCTCGAGCAGCACCCGTCGGAGCTCGAACGCGGTCTCGTCGGCAGACGACACGAGCACGACGTCGCGCCCCATGACGTCGGACAGCGTGCGGGCCAGGTACGGGTAGTGGGTGCACCCGAGGAGCAGCGAGTCGACCTTCGCCTCCCGGGCCGGGGCGAGCAGGCGCTGCGCCAGCACGTGGACCTGCTCCGAGTCGAACTCGCCCCGCTCGACGAACTCGACGAACCCCGGGCACGCGAGGGCGACGAGCTCCGCGTCGTCGGACTCGGACTCGACCGCGCGCTGGTAGGCACCCGAGTTGATCGTGCCGACGGTGCCGATCACGCCGACCCGACCGGTCACCGTGGCGGCGACGAGCGCCCGCACGCCCGGTTCGATCACGCCGATGACGGGGACGTCGAAGCGGTCCCGCAGGGACTCGAGCGCGGCCGCCGCCGCCGTGTTGCACGCCACGACGAGCACCTTGACCCCGCGGCGCTCGACCAGCTCCTCGGCGATCTGGTGGGCGTAGCGGGCCACCTCGTCGAGCGGCCGTGGTCCGTACGGGTAGCGGCCGGTGTCGCCGAGGTACACGAGGTCCTCGGCCGGGAGCAGGTCGATCACGGCGCGGGTGACCGTCAGGCCGCCGAAGCCGGAGTCGAACATCCCGATCGGACCGTCGATCACCCCGACCACGCTACCGAGGCGACCCCGGCCGGCACCCGACCCGTTCCCCACCACCCGTTCTGTGATGTGGAACGGGGGCCAGGGCCCCCGTTCCACATCACAGCACGACGGGGCACGGGGTCTAGAAGTAGATGACCTTCTCGGCGTTCGCCGCGGCCTCGTCGAGATCGAGCGTCCAGGCGCCGGTCGACAGGTACTTCCAGCCGTAGTCGCTGACGACGAACACGATCACGCCCGAGTCGATGCGCTCCGCGACCTTGCAGGCGCCGGCGAGCGCGGCACCGGCCGAGATCCCGGCGAACACCCCGATGTCGGCGAGGCGCCGCGTGTGCTCGAGCGACTCGCGCGGCCGCACGATCGACTTCCCGTCGAGCAGCTCGTAGCCACCCCACTTCTCGAACACCGGCGGGATGTAGCCGTCGTCGAGCGATCGGAGGCCCTCGACGAGCTCGCCCGAGGGTGGCTCCACGGCGAGCACCTTCACCTCGGGGTTCTGCTCCTTGAGGTAGGTGCCGCAGCCGAGCAACGTGCCCGAGGTGCCGAGGCCGGCCACGAAGTGGGTGATCTCCGGGACGTCGGCCCAGATCTCCGGACCCGTCGTGCGGTAGTGGGCGCGCGGGTTGGCCTCGTTCGCGTACTGGTAGAGGAAGACCCACTCGGGGTGCTCCGCTGCGAGCGCCTGCGCCCGGCGCACCGCGCCGTTCGAGCCCTCGGCCCCGGGCGAGAGGATGATCTCCGCCCCGTAGACCTCGAGCAGCTGGCGCCGCTCGATCGAGACGTTCTCCGGCAGCACGATCTTGATCCGGTAGCCACGGATGCGGCTGATCATCGCCAGGGCGATGCCGGTGTTGCCCGACGACGGCTCGAGGATCGTGCACCCCGGCGTGAGGGTGCCGTCGGCCTCCGCCTCCTGCACCATCGACAGCGCGATCCGGTCCTTCACCGAGCCACCCGGGTTCTGGCCCTCCATCTTCGCCAGGAGGCGCACGTTCGGGTTGGGGCTCAGCGAGCTGACGTCGACGATCGGGGTGTTCCCGATCAGCTCGAGCACGGACGAGTACACGGTCATGGGGTCGCCCTCCGGGGCGAGCGGACGTCGGCGGACTGGTGGGGGCGGGGTGCGGATCCGGGCCGCCGGGCCCCGAATCCCGACCGCCATGGTAGGGATTTCACCCCGCCAGAACCACTCGCTCCTCGGCGATGTTCCCCTCGACGATCCGGTACGAGCGCAGCATCGGCTCGTCCTCGCGGAGCGACACGATCACGTAGTGCCAGTCGGGGTCGGGAGCCTGGGCGACGTCCGTCGGCGACGGGTACGCGTCGGTGTGCGTGTGGCTGTGCACGACGCCGATGATCTGCAGGCCGGCCTCCTCCGCGTCGCGGTCGGCGCGCAGGTGGTCCATCGGGGCGACCGTGTAGACGGTCGCGCTCTCGGCCGCGTTCCGGCACGGGTAGAAGCGCACCACGTTGCCGTCCGCGTCGCCCGACACGAGTCCGCACGCCTCGAGCGGGAGCCCGGCGAGGGCGTGGGCCTCGATCTCGACCACGACGTCCTCGGGCAGGCGCAGCACGGCAGCACGGTACCGGAACCCGGGGCTGCCCCCGACGGGACGGCCACTACCCTGGAACCTCCGCCCGCCCACCCGGCTGCCGGCCGGACCCGCAGCGCCGGGTCGCCCGCCGGACCGACCGCACCGAGCACCTCAGGATCCATGAAGCCCACCGGCACCCAGGTCGTCGCCACGAACCGCCAGGCGCGACGCAACTTCGAGCTCGGCGATACGTTCGAGGCCGGGATCGTGCTGCGCGGCAGCGAGGTGAAGTCGCTGCGGGAGTCGAAGGTGCAGTTGACGGATGCGTGGGCGTCGATCGACGGCGGCGAGGTCTGGCTCAACGGGCTGCACATCGCTCCGTACTCGCGTGCCCAGGCCCACACCGGCCACGAGCCCGTGCGCCCCCGCAAGCTCCTCCTCCACCGCGGCGAGATCGACCGCCTGCGCCTCCGCATGCAGACCGAGCGCCTGTCGCTCGTCCCGCTGCGCCTCTACTTCTCGGACGGGCGGCTCAAGGTGGAGCTCGCCGTTGGCAAGGGTCGCAACGTCGTCGACCGCCGCCAGGACATCGCTCGCCGGGACGCCGACCGCGAGGCGGCCCGCGAGATCGCCCGCTCCCGACGGGGCTGAGCAGGGGCCGAACGGCCCGATGCGGTGCAGACCGGCCTGATCGCACGGCTCGGGCGGCGCGTCCGCACGGCCCTCGGCACCGGTGGCGTCGAACTGAGCGAACCGACCGGCGGGACGTCGCACCGCCAAGGTACGGTGGGACCCCACAACACACGGGGCTGACTGGTTTCGACGTTGGGACCTGGAAGTCGAGCGTGCGACCCGAGTTGTCTCAGACTCGCTAAACGGGGACACCCAAAGAACCGCCAACAACGAGCAGTTCGCTCTCGCCGCCTGATCCATCAGGTGACGAGAGGAAAATCGTGACCGGCAACGGCGCACGGGGCCTGATCCACGCAGCCCGGCAACAGAAGCGTGGGTGGACCGCAGGGAGAGACCGCTGACGGCGTGAAAGACCGCTGACGCCGGGGAAAGACCCGGCAGTGGGCCCCTCGGGGCCAGCCGACCCGCCGGTTCAGCTGCTGTGAGCTGACAAGACGGGAATGGTCGTAGCAGGTTCGGTGACCACCTGGCGGACGGGGGTTCGATTCCCCCCAGCTCCACGAACGAACGAACGAAGGGCGGGGCCGCGACCCGGCCCCGCCCCTGAGCCTCGTTGCGCCGACCGCATCGCCCGGTGGGTCAGGCGGAGCGTTCCCGACGGACGCGCGGGCCCGCCGCGTCGATCGGGTCCCCCGACGCCAGATCGGCGGTGCGACGAAGCACCTTGTCGAGCATCTTGACCAACTGCGCGCGCTCGCGTTCGCTCAACACAGCCATCGTCGTCTTCTCGACGTTCCGGATCACCGGGAGCATCCGGTCCGTGACCGCACGCCCCTCGTCGGTGATCTCGACGAGCACGCTGCGGCGGTCGGCGGAGTTGGGCACCCGTCGGACCCACTGCCGACGCTCGAGCTGGTCGAGGGTCGCCGTCATCGTGGCGCTCGCCACGAGGACGCGGTCCGCGATCTCCGACGGGGTGAGCGGCTCGGCAGCGCCGTCGAGCACGGCGAGCGCGGTGAACACCGGCTGCTTGACGCCGAGCGCGCCTTGGATCGAGGCGTCGAGGAGCGCGAGGACCGATTCCCCGGCGCGGACGAGGCTCGCATAGCCCTCCGTGCTCGTGGCATCAGCCTCGGGGAACTCGTCGGCGAAGTCGTCGGGGACTCGGACCGCGCCGCGCGCGCCGACGGAGGGGCGGCGTCTGCCACCCCTCCGAGTCGGACGTGAGTCGGGCTCAGATGCCGGCATAGATCTCGATCCGGGGCGGACCGGCGACGCCGCCGCGCTCCATGGCGGACTTCAGCGCCGGGTCCGACGCGAACGCCTCGGCCTGGCCGACGCTCGGGAACTCGTGGATGGCGAGGACGTCGTTGGCGTCGTCGGGCACCTGCAACACGCGCTGGTCCGTGCAGCCGTGCTCGTCGCGCAGCGTGCCGACCTCGTCGTAGACGGCCTTCCAGGTTGCGAAGTCGTTCACCGGATGGCGAACGATCAGGGTTGCGGTCATGGCTGTCCCCCTTCGTACCGGCCGGGCGCCGCGCTCGGCCTGCTTCGTTGACAGTACGAGTGCTTTATCTCCGAGTCAAACTATTTAGCTCAGAGATAACCCATCTCAGCCGAGATCCCGCAACCTCGCGTGAAGGGCACTCCACGCCGCGCTTCCCGTCCCGCGCGTCCCGTCGGTCGGGTCGGCGTCAGGTGCCGAACGCCCAAGCCAACATGGCCGGGAGCTCCGCTCCCCAGAACTCGCCTCCGTGCTCGCCATCTCGCTCGCGGAGCACGACGTCGACCTCCGCGTCGTGCAGCGCCGAGGCCCACCGTCTGGCGTTGCCCAAGAAGAACGGCTCCTGCCGGCCGGCGACCAGGTAGACGCGAGGGACGGGATCCCGAAGCGGCGTGGGTGGTCGGTAGCCTGCTCCGGGCGATGCAGCGAGGACGGTGCCGAAGACGTCCGGGTGACGAAGTCCCATGGCCAGCGCGAACTCGGCTCCGAGCGACGCGCCCCACACCGCCACGCGCTCAGCCGGCAACGCGATGCCGAACCGGGACCTCACCCACCGGCTGACATCATCGACGAAGAACCGCTCGTGAGCGTCGAAGCACTCAGGGTCGACACCCAGCACGTACTCCCCGAGCCGTCCGTCGTCATCAGGACGTCCATGGACGCCCACGACCATCGTGGTCGGTCGCCCTGTGCGATCGACCGCTTCACCGAGCACGTCGATGTGCCATCCACCGTCAGCGGCGTAGACGACGTTCTCGACACGCTCGTGCGGCACGTACGCGGTGACCCGCCTGCCCCCGCCGTACTCGAGCGTCTCGGTCACCAGTGCTCGTCCTGAAGGCGGCATGCGAGCGGACTCCCTTCGTCGGCGGGAAGTTAGGTCCTCGCCGCCGTCGAAGCCGTCGGTTGCCCGGCCGCCGACGCACGTGTCGGTCCCGCGGTGACGCGTGGTGAACCGGCCGAGCGTCCGGGCGACATCTTTCCGTGCATCTCTGGTGGAGCAGGAGTACAACGGAAGCACGGCAACGGAAGGAGGGCAGGCGCATGTCTTGGTCTCTTGACGGCACGTACTTCGAGAACTGCTCGTGCGACACGATCTGTCCGTGCACGTGGTCGGGGCTCACCGCCCACGCCACGAAGGACAGATGCCTCGCGATGCTCGCGTTCCACATCGAGCACGGGTCGGTCGAAGGCGTCGACGTGAGCGGCCTGAACTGGGCGCTCGTGGTGGACAGCCCACCCGTGATGTCCGACGGCGGCTGGCGCGTCGGCGTCATCCTCGACGCGTCGGCATCCGAGGAGCAGGCCGGGGCGCTGGGCCGCGTCATCGGCGGCGAGCTCGGCGGTCCGCCGGCGATGCTCGGCCCGCTGCTCGGAGAGATGCTCGGCATCGAGTCGGCGCCGACGGAGTGGGCGTGCGAGGACGGCACCTGCTCGGTCCGCTTCGGCGAGCTCGTCGACGTCTCGGTGAGCGACCAGCACTCGGCTCCCGATGCCGGACCGGTGCAGCTGACGAACGTCTTCCACCCGGCCAACAGCACGCTCACCGTGTCGCCGGCCACGCGATCCAGGGTGGACGCGTTCGGGATCTCGTTCGACGGCACGGGAACCAGCGGCTTCAACGCCCCGTTCGCCTGGGCGGCGTGACCACCGCCGCTGCGCCCGCCCCCCGGGCGGCGCGGCGCCCATCGATGCAGACGCTGACGCTGGTCGGCATCGCCGCGCTCGCGTGGGCGGGCGTGATCGCGTACGCCCGGCACATGGGCAACGGCGTGGGCACGATGGGCCTCGGGCTCGGCGAGTTCGTCGCCATGTGGGCGCTCATGATGACGGCGATGATGCTGCCGGCGGTGGCACCGGTGGCGACCCTGTACTCGGCGACCGTCACGGACCACCGCGCCCGTCGGCTCACGCTGTTCGTCGGCGGCTACCTGCTCGTCTGGGCAGCGGTCGGCATCCCGGCCTACCTCCTGCTCCGCCTCGTCGACGACCACACGACGCAGGGCGACGCCACGATCCGGACCATCGCCGTCGTCGTCCTCGCCGCCGCCGGGATCTACCAGCTGACCCCGATGAAGCGCGTCTGCCTCCGGCACTGCCGCTCCCCGCTCGCGCAGCTCCTCCACTACGGCAACACGAAGGGACCGCTCCGCGACCTGAAGGTCGCCGTCCACCACGCCGGTTTCTGCCTCGGGTGCTGCTGGGCGTTGATGGTGCTCTTCGTGGCGTTCGGTGTGATGAACGTCTGGTTCATGTTCGCCCTGGCCGCGCTCGTGGTGCTCGAGAAGGTCTGGCGCCACGGCGAGCAGCTGGGACGGGCCGCCGGGGTCGCGTTCCTCGTGCTGGCGCTCTCGATCGCCGTGTCCGCGACGGTCGCCGACGGCGTCCTCCCGACGAGCCCCGACACCACCATGTCCGGCGGCATGTGACGCTCCAGCCCCACGAACAACGAACGGGGAGGGCTCCCTGCGCTCCCACCGGGACCGTACTTCGGGGCGGCGTGTCGGCCTCGGAGCACCGCGTCGAACCGGGTTGTACGCCGATCGACGCATGACATCGACGTCGCGCAGGAGGAGGATCGAGGACGAGCGCACGACCGCCGTGCGCGACCGGGCGCCCGGAGGTGCCGGTCGCCCAGGGAGGGAGCCATCATGCGCCTGTTCACGCGCACGATCCACCTGACCGGACCCCCTGCCGACGTCCTCGCGTTCTCGACCGACATGCGGTCGTTCGTGAGCGACACCATCGGCCTCGAGGTCGGCCTCTGGTCCGTGCAGTTCGGTGCACCGCTCGGCACGCTGATCTACTCGGCCAGGGTCGACGGCCTCGCGCAGCTCAGCTCCATCAACGAGCAGCTGATGGGCGCGTCCGGCTACCACGAACGCCTGGCGAAGGGTGCCGACTTCGTCGCAGCGCCTGCCCAGGACTCGCTCGGTACGCCGCTGCACGGTGGCGACGGCGACGTCCCGGCCGTCGGTTCGGTCGTCATCGCGACCCGCGCCGTGGTGCTCGGGGGCCGCTACACCGAGGCGATCACCTGGGGCACCGACATGGCCATCCACAGCGAGAAGGTGACCGGCTTCCCGGTCGGGTTCTACATGGACGCCTTCGGCCCGTTCGGGGGTGTGTCCTGGCTCAGCGCGGCGTCCGACGCCGCCGAGGCCGAGGCCGCCGGCGACAAGCTGAACGCCGACACCGAGTACCTGGAGAAGCTCTCCGATGTCGGCCACCTGTTCGTCGCTGCGTCGGGGCATCGGAGCATGGCGACACGGATCGCCTGATCCACTCCCCGCGTCGGACACCGAGGATTCGCATGCGGCCGCTCGGGCCGGCGGCACGTCATGCCGCCGACCGGTGCGTGCCCCGCGTCAGCGGTCGGTGAACCGCGCGTCGAGGAACCGGAGCGCACCTCGTGCGCCGGACAGCGCCACGACCACGTGCTCGCCGAGGTGCACCCGGTGATAGGTGACGTCCGCACCGTCGCGTCGGTACTGCTCGACGAACGCGTCGGCGTCGTCGATCGGCAGGTTCTGCTCGTGGACGCCGTGGTAGAGGTACACGGGAGCGGTCGGCGCGGCCTGACCCAGGCGGTCCGCCTCGAAGGCGGCGCGCAGTCCGGGGATCTGCAACACGCTGGGGACGGTCAGGTAGTGCTACCAACGGATGAACGGGAAGCTCAGGAGGAGCTGCTCGACGGTCATCTCCGACGCGGCCGCCACCATCGCCCGTCCATCGGGGTTCAGTGAGCCCAGCAGGTCGACGTCCGGGTGCTCGCGGCTGATGCCGATCAGCGCGCCGAAGGGGATCCCGCTCAGCACGCTGCCGTCGTAGGTGCCCTCGAACCTACCGGTGGAGGTCAGCGGGTCGACGGGGAGGCCTCCGGCGGCCACTCCCACGATGCCCAGCTCCGGTGCGTCGCTCGGGTGCCGCTCCGCAGCGCAGAGCGTCGCCTGCGCTCCGCCCGAGTAGCCCCACAGACCGATCGGTGCGGCTCGGTCGACCCCAGCCGGCTCGAACGTGAGGGCCGCCCGGATGCCGTCGAGCACGAGCCGGCCCGCGAGCTCGCCCGCCGCGAACGCGTGCCGGGGACCGGTGAAGTCGGTGGTCACCACGATCCATCCGCGTCGGAGCGCGGCCCGGATCAGCGGCAGCTCCATCTGGTTGCCGCGCCGCAGCGTGACGGATGGATCGGCAGCCGGCCCGAGGCTGTCGATCGCAGCCTGGTACGACAAGACCGGCCGCACCGGTCCGCCGAACCGCTCCCGGGGGACGAGCACCGTCGTCACGGCCGCCACGGCGCGTCCAGTGGTGTCGGTCGAGCGGAACTTGAGGTGCCACGCGTCGAGCTCGAGGACGCGGCGAACCATCCGGACCTGCACGGGTCGTTGGTCGAGCACGTCGCCCGGATCGAACGAACCCAGGTCGTCGGGCTGGCGGTAGAAGGGATCGTCAGCAGGCGCGACGACGTCGACGAACAACCTCGACGAGAGCCGCTCCAGCAGACGCGAGCCGGCCCGCATCGCCCGTGCAGCTCCTCGTTCCCGCCGCCTCGTCAGGTCAGGACGTGCGCGGATCGCAACGGGTGTCGTGGCCATCAAGGAGCCACTCGGCCGACATCCACGTTCCACCCTCGTCCACGACCCCCCATCGGCGCCAGAGCGATCCCGTCCCGGGTCGCGCAGACGCCGTGTCGTGCCGGCGGGAGGTCCGACGTCGTCCGAGTCGCCCCGGCAGCGACGGAAGCCATGACATCCTGAGCGGGTGGACGCCACTCCGCACAGGACGTCACGCCGTCGCCGAGCCGTCGATCGACGGCCGCTCGCGCGCAGCCTGCTCGGCGACATCGCCCGTGGCGCCGGAGCGAAGGAGACCGTCGCATGACCTCGACCGAGCCCAGGACCCGCGCCGAGGGGGCGCCGCTCGGCCCCGGCTCGATCTTGTGGTCGATCGCCGGTGACCCCCGTGGGCTCATGACCGGTTCCGCTGCCGGGATCATGCAGCTGATGCTGCCCGGCCTCGGCGCCGGGGTCACCGACCACTCGAACTTCTTCGACGACCCCTACGACCGCATCTTCCGGTCCATCCCGTACATCTGGCGCTCGATCTTCTCGGTCGGCGACGAGGCCGACGAGCACGGCAGGACGATCCGCGACTTCCACCCCGACATCAAGGGCACCGACCACCACGGCAACCGCTACCACGCCCTCGACCCCGAGATCTTCTGGTGGGCGCACGCGACCTTCACCTGGGAGTTCTTCCGGGCCTGGGACCTCTACTTCCCGGGTCGCCCGTCCCGAGCCCGGCAGGAGCAGCTCTACGCCGAGTCGGTCACGTGGTACCGCCGGTACGGGGTGAGCGATCGAGTGCTCCCGCCGACGCTCGACGACTTCAGGATCCGGTTCGAGCACATCTGCGCCCATGAGCTGGAGCTCACGCCTGCGGTCAGCTGGGTGCTCGATCCCACCACCAACCCCGGACCGTCGCGCCGGCCGAGCCTGCCCGGTCCCCTGTCGCTGCTCGATGGCGTGATGTCCGACGTCACCTCCGACGTGCTGCGGCTCATGGTCTACGGCTGCATGCCCGACACCGTGCGACGCCGGTTCGGCTTCCGATGGACCAACATCGATCGAGCCCGGTACGCGTCGCTGTGCGCCGCCCTGCAGGGCGCCGGTCCGGCGATCCGACGCGGGCTGCTCTCGCAGGCGTGGCCCGCCGGCACACCGCACCTCGACCCGGCCGACCATCGGCGCGTCATCGTCGCCGGCGAGCGCTGAACCGCAGGAGCTGCACCTCAGGACACACCTACCGTGGGGCACCCGCAGAGAGGAGTCCCCGGTGGGCAAGGTGGTCATGTACAGCTCGGTGTCCGTGGACGGCTTCGTCGCGGACGAGGACGACCAGCCCGGACCGCTCTTCGACTGGTTGGGAAGCGGTGACGTCCCGCTGGACGAGAGCGGTGTCGTGAAGGTGTCGCAGACGTCGTACGACTACATCCGTCCGTACTGGGACGAGATCGGGGCGACGATCGTCGGCCGGCACGTGTTCGACCTCACCGACGGCTGGGACGGAGCGCCTCCGAGCGGGATCGACCACGTGGTCGTCGTGACCCACCGGCCCGAGCCTGAGGGCTGGGACCCGGATGCGCCGTTCCACTTCGTCGACGGCGTCGAGGCGGCCGTGGCCACGGCGCGGGAGCTCGCCGGCGACCGCACGGTCGAGGTCGCCGCCGGCGACGTCGGCGGTCAGGTGCTCGCCGCCGGCCTGATCGACGAGGTGCGCATGGACGTCGTCCCCGTTGTGCTCGGGTCCGGCAAGCGCTACTTCGGATCCGTCGATGCGCAGCACCTGTTGGAGGATCCGGACGTGGTGATCCAGGGCGACCGGGTGCTCCACCTCCGCTACCCGGTGCGCCGGTGACGGAACCCGGGCGGCGTCGCGCGTCGGATGTCGGCGATCCGTCCAGGACCCTCACGCCCGGTTGCGGGCGCGAGGGTCCAGGTTCGCTACTTCGTGTTCGGCAGCTTCACGACCGCGGTGCCGGAGAAGTTGAACTGGACGTCGACCACCTGGCCGTTGTCGTCCGGGAACGACCCCGTCTGCGATCCCCCGAACGTGCAGGTGGAGTCGCTCGGACGTGCGACGCCATGTGCGACCGTCTCGGTGTTGCTGAAGATCGTGTCGCCGGCGTGGTACGTGACGCCGTCGAAGACCGCGGTGGCCGACAGCAGCACGGTCGACTGCTGGGAGTCCTGGCTGATCGGGATGCCCAGCTGGTGGGTCGTGGTCACGAACGCCGGCGTGAACGACGTGTGGTCGCTCGACGGAGCACCGACGAGCGTGAACTGCGTCCCGTCGCAGTCCACCTGGAACGGCGGTTGGGCGTTCTGGCCGTGGCTGTTGATCGGCGCCGCGCCGGCCGGCAGTGCTGCACCCAGCAGCATCGCGGCTCCGAGCGCGACGAAGACGATGGCTCGCTTCATGAGGATCCCTCCCCTTCCGGCCGCCCCATTCCCCCGGATGCGGCCCTCCGACCATCATGATGACCGAAGGTCAGCCACCCGCCAAGGGGGACGATTCCATGCAACGCAAGGGCGTGCCGCGGCGATGCCCAGCGAGCGAGGTGACGATCGGACGCCGTCCGAGCCGCTCGGTCCGACACGTCCACGCGTCGGACGCGGGGCACGTCGTCTACCCTCTTGCGCTCGACGATCGGTACCCTCGAACGTTGGCTGGAGGTGGGGCGATGAGCACAGCGGCGGGTATGGGCGCGCCGGAACGGCGGTCGTCGGGCGGACGTCGGTGGAAGATCGTGCTGGCGTTGCTCACGTTCGCCTGCACGACCGTCGTGCTGCGGTCGCCTTCGGCGGGCGCGTCGGCCATGGGCTCGCCGGCGCAGTGCTACGCGCCGGGATGGGTGACGTCGAACATGCCGACGCTCGTGTCGCGCAACGGCGGGCTGCAGAACGTGTCCTTCTCCCTCGGGGTCTACGACAAGCAAGGCCGACTCGTCGCCGTCTCGCCGGTCTTCCTCGCCACGGCGAACCGCTACGGCATCTCGTGGAACCCGCGGACCGGCGCGAGTTGGTACAACTCCGTGACCTACGCCGGGACGTTCCGGACCGACGTCTGGGTCGGCAAGGGCGACTTCGACGTGTACGCCGTGTACGCGTGGGATGACGGGTACACCTCGTGGGAGCACCTGCCGGTCAACGGTTGGACCTCCACCCAGTGCCTGATCAAGTGATCGCCGCGTCGGCGGCGTCGCCCGGATGCAGGCGGCCATGGACGCGGATCCCGACGACTCCGGAGCACCTCCGATCTCACCGCTGATCCACGGCGAGCTGACGGTGGTCGAGCCCGACGAGGGCGTGTAGCTGCCACGTCCATCCAGCTCGTGGGAGCCGCTGATGTCTCGGGGCCCCTCGGCAGGCGACGACTCGTCCGGCCATCATCACGGGCCGAGCACGGCCGGGTGGGAGACGTGCTGGGTGTCCGTAGGCTGACCCGGTGAGCACCACATCAGCCCCGAGCCACGACGCTCAGCAGGCCGATGTCCTCGCCCGTGCCGGGCGTGCGGCGGCTGACCTCGCGAGCTTCGCACGACGAGACAAGCACCTCGAGGGGACGGTCCGGCGCGGACGTCTCGAGTCCCCCGACCTGGTCGTGCGGGGCGTGACCACGCCGATCGAGTTCGCGGCCGAGGTCCACCGCCGGGGCCCGGGCGCCGACCGGCACGACGAGCTCGGTCCTCCGACCGTCGTGGTCGCACTCGGCCGGCTCGCTCCCGGGGAGCGAGTTGCTGCTGGTGGAACGGACTGGCTCGTCGCGATCTACCCGGCGACCCGCGACCGCGGGCCGGTGCGCATCGTCTGCGACCGGCCGGCTGGGAAGGTCTGCAACCTCGATGACTGGCACCCCGATGGACCAGATGCCGACACGTGCGGGACCATCGGCGACTTCGTGGTCGGCATCTGCGTGCTCATCGAGGACGCCGCGCGCGTCGACGCCGTCGACGAGGTCGTCGCCGCCCTGGTGGCCGCACCCGTTCGACCGCCGGCCCTGGTGCCGGTCGGCGTGGGTCCGACGCCCGCTCCCGACCGCTGATCGCCGCGAGCAGCGGGGCTGCTCGGGCTCCGTGGCACGAGCCACCGCGAGCTCGACGGCTCGTGTCGCCCTGAACCCCTCCGCCCCGAGGTCGGGTCGTCCGCGGGCTCCGGATCCTGGTCGAGCGGCTGCGATCGGGGACACCGATGAGAAACGGCCCCGGCGGACGTCTGGGTGGTGGCCGGCGAGGCTGCGGCGCGCATCAAGGGAGCCACAGGATGAGACCACTTCGATACTCGATCAACGTCACGCTCGACGGATGCTGCCACCACGAGGCAGGGCTCCCGCCGGATGACGAGTCGATGCGCTACTGGACCGCCCAGATGGAACGGGCCGACGCCCTGCTGTTCGGCCGGGTGACCTACGAGATGATGGAGTCGGCGTGGCGGAGACCCACCTCCGGTACGTGGCCCGACTGGATGGGTGAGTCGGAGATCCCGTTCGCCGAGGCCATCGACCGGGCGAAGAAGTACGTCGTGTCGAGCACGCTGACCGCAGTCGATTGGAACGCCGAGCTGGTGCAGGGCGACCTGGGTCCAGCGGTTCAGCGGCTCAAGGAGGAGTCAGGCGAGGCCCTGTGGGTGGGCGGCGTGACGCTGCCCACGACGTTGGCCGACCTTGGACTGATCGACGAGTACGAGTTCCTGGTGCAGCCCGTCCTCGCCGGACACGGTCCGACGCTGCTCGCCGGTCTGCACGAGCGGATCCAACTCGAGCTCGTGGATCGCCAAGAGCTCCGGTCGGGAACGGTCGCGGTGCGATACCGGCTCTCCGGGGCTGCGACGTGAGGTGATCCGTCCTCGCACACGCCGTTCTGGTGCGGCCGTCGTCCCGGGCGGGACGGAACCACCGACCCACCGGCAGCGCCCGCCCGACGAGCGATCTCAGCTGTAGGTGGCGTGCAGCTTGTCGGCGACCTCGGTCGGGGACGGCATCGCGGCGATCTCGCCGCTCACTCGGCGGGCGGCGTCGCGGTAGGCGGTGTCGTCGAGCAGCGCGACCACCGCGTCGCGCACGGCGTACACGGAGGGTGCGCCGGGACCGAGGGCGATGCCTGCCCCTGCCTTGGCGCAGGCAGCGGCGTTGAAGAACTGGTCAGCCGCCTGCGGGATGCACACCTGGGGAAGCTCGGCCGCGAGCGCGGCGAGGAACGTTCCGGACCCTGCGTGGGACACCACGAGCGAGCAGTGCCCGAGCAGTTGCGTCTGGGGGATGTACCGGGCGACGTGCACGTTGTCGGGTTGCGGTCCGAGCGCGTCGGGCTCGCCACGCGGTCCGACGGTCACGACCACCCTCACGGACAGGTCGCGGAGGCCGTCGAGCACGGAGGCGAGGACGGCATCGTCGCTGAAGACCGTGCCGAGGGTGACGTACGCGAGCGGAGCTGCCGAACGATCCGCGACCCAGTCGGGCAGCGGTTCGTCCTCGCCGGTCACCACGTCGCTCGGGCGCAGCGGCTGGACCGACGGGATGTGCGATCGGTCCGACGACTGCAGGCTCGGCGGGTAGATGTCCAGGTACAGGTGGTCGTAGGTGCCCCCGAAGGGTCGCGCCGCGAGACCGTGCGCGGCCCAGAGCGGGGCGACCACGTCGCCGGTCGCCGTGACCCGAGGCGCCGGCAGGGTCGATCCGAAGGACGACGTGATGTTCGGGGCGGAGACGAGCGCCGCCGCGATGGGGCCGGCGAAGTCAGCGGCGTCGCAGACGAGGAGACCGGGCGAGAAGCTCCGGGCGACGGGCAGGAGGTCAGCGAGCATCTGCTCGGCCCGGACCGCGCCGAACAGCCGGGGGAACATGAAGTCCGAGCGCTCGGTCGGCGGCACCCCCGCGACCTCCGGGAACCGCTCGCGGAACCTGGACATCGCGACGCCGTCGTCGAGCCCGGCCGCAGCGGTCGCGATTCCCATCTGCTCCAGCCGGCCGCAGACCTCGTCACCGGTCGCCCAGAGCACGTCGTCGCCCCGATCGATGAAGGCTCGAGCCAGCGGCACCATCGGGTGGATGTGACCCCATCCGGACGTGGACGTGAACAGCACACGCATCGAGGACCCCCTCTGCTGGCGGCCACTTCCCTTCCGGCCGACACGACGACCGTATGTCAGCTTTCGCTAGATGTCTAGCTATTAGATATCTAGGTATATTGGATCCCATGGAGCAACCGACGCCGATCCGCGTGCCCACCCAGTTCGAGCGGGAGTTCCCCGGAGCCAGCCGGTCGGGCGCCGAGGTCGCCGCCAACCTGATCCGGACGGCCGACGCGCTGCTGGCCGAGATCGACCGGCGCCGCCGCAGCATCGCCGATCTCTCGCCGAGCGCGTTCGAAGCGCTCGCCGTCCTGGAAGGGGCGGGCGAGCCGCTCGCCGCCCACGCCATCGCCGAGCACCTGCTCGTGAGCAGCGCCAGCACGACCTCGTTGCTCGACACGCTGGAGCGACGGGGGCTCATCGAGCGGACCGCACATCCCGGTGACCGCCGCAAGACCTTGATCCACCTCACCGACGAAGCGCGCGACATCGTCGACCGGATGCTGCCGGCGGTCCACGCGGCCGCGACCGACGCGGTCGCCGAGCTCGGCGAGCAGGAGCGCGAGCAGCTCATCCAGTCGCTGACCTGCATCCGCCGGCAGGTGGCGCACCTGGCCGAGCAGGAACCGTCGCAGGCGAAGGCGAGGCGTAAGCGGCCAATTCGTTCGAACGGTCGATGACCGTCCGTCCCGTGGATCCGTTCGAGGTCCGCACGGTCGAGCGGGACCAGGTCCTCGTCCGATACGTCGACGTGGCAGATGACGGAGACGCCATCGCCGCCGGGTGGTCCGCCTTGGAGGACATCGTGGGCACGATGCGCGGCCGCCGGTTCCTCGCGGTGGTGGCCGACGGCCGCTACCGGGCGTGCGTCGTGGCAGCCGCTGACATCACGGGATCGGAGCAGCGCCTGCAGAGCCTCGTCGTCCCCGGCGGGACGTACCGCCGCGTCCGGCTGCACGGCGAACCGCCTGGCGTCTACGACCGGATCGGACCGGCCGCCGCCTTCCTCGCGGAGGCACCGGACCGCGATCCCGATCGCCCGATCCTCGAGCTGTACCTGCGCCGTGACCGGATCGACGTCCTGATGCCGGTGCGCTGACGGACGGCGACGCGGCACATGTCGTGGTCGGCACCGCGTTCCCGTGCGCCACGAAGCAGCCAGCACGAGCCCCTGTCGGGGCTGCCGGCCGCCGATGGCGAACCTCGCCCTACGGCGGCCGGCGATCTTCCCGTTGTAGGACGAGCACGTCCGCACGATGTGACGGAGTCACCGGCGCGACCGACAGGCCGCGCTCATCGGACGTGGACCGCGTCAGATGACGCGAACGTTCTGAGCTTCGTCACCCTTGCGGCCGGGACCGATCTCGAACTCGACCTGCTGACCTTCCTCGAGGGACTTGTACCCGTCCCCCTGGATCGCGGAGAAGTGGACGAACACGTCGTCGCCACCCTCGCGGGAGATGAAGCCGAAGCCCTTCTCTGCGTTGAAGAACTTCACGGTTCCTGTCGTCACGATTGACTCTGTTTCGGTTGAGGTGGGCAAGCCCTCGTGGCTCGCCGACGGACCACCGTAGTCGGATCTGCTCCCACCACGGCCCCAGCCGGCTCGGTGCTCGTGCCGTCATCTCCAGCGATGCGTCTCCCGACTCACTCGTGCCCGAACGGTCGCGCCCCCAGAGGAGACCTCGAGGTCGACCGAGTCCTGCCGCACCAGCGTGTCGACCTGCACTCCCGGTCGTTCGGAGGTGGGCGGAGGAGCGACGTGCGCGTGCACCAAGGCTTCGTCCACGAGATCGACGAGGAACGACGACAGGACCCGCATCACGCGGAAGGATCGGCCGGAGTCGTGCGGTCGTTTCAGGCGCAATCACCCATCGCCAACGCCACGCTGGGGACGTACCGTCCGTCTCGTTGGGGGCGACCAACGGGGAGCGCCCCGGCGCTCGACCCTTCTCCAAAGACCGAGCGTCGGGGTCGCCCCTCACGACGCGCCCCTTCCCCCGGTCCTGAGCGGCACAGCCGGGCCGTCACGCGACGTGGCACCTCACGCAGAATGGGGCATGACGGATGCATCGACCTCCTCCGCCTCTCCCCTACCGCACATCGGCGGTCCGTTGTGGATCGCCGACGGTGGCCTCGAGACCAGCCTCGTGTTCCTGCACGGGCTGGACCTGCCGCACTTCGCCGCGTTCCCGCTGCTCGACAGCGAATCCGGTCGGGCCCACCTGTCCCGCTACCTCGCCCAGTACCTGGACCTGGCCGTTCGGCTGTCGACGCCGATCCTCGTGGACACGCCGACGTGGCGAGCGAACCTCGACTGGGGGGTCCAACTCGGCTACGACCCCGAGTCGCTCGCGTCACTGAACCGACGCGCCGTGCGCTTCGTCGCCGACCTCGCGGCCTCGCGCGGGGGTCTGATCGTGGCGATCAACGGGGTGATCGGGCCGCGGGGCGACGGCTACGTCCCCGACTCGCCGATGACGGCGGCGGAAGCAACGAGGTACCACGCGCTGCAGGCAGGCGCGTTCTCCGAGGCCGGGGCCGACATGGTGACCGCGGTGACGATGACGTACGCCGCCGAGGCCATCGGGGCCGCTCGCGCAGCGGCCGCCGTCGGGTTGCCCCACGTCGTGTCGTTCACCGTCGAGACCGACGGTCGTCTCCCCACCGGCCAACCGCTCGGCGAGGCGATCGCCGAGGTCGACGCCGCGACCGACGGCTCGGCCGCCTACTTCATGGTCAACTGCGCGCACCCCACCCACTTCGAGAACGCCCTCGACCCGGGCGCGGCGTGGACGGCGCGCATCGGCGGCGTGCGGGCGAACGCGTCCGCCCGGACCCATGCCGAACTCGACGAAGCCCCCGACCTGGACCGCGGCGATCCAGCTCGACTCGCGACGATCACCGCCGGTTGCAGCGGTTGCTCCCTCAACTCGCCCTGGTCGGCGGCTGCTGCGGGACCGATCACGAGCACGTCGCGGCGATCGCCGCCGCCCTGCTGGATGCCGACCACACGTGAGCGGTGCATCGCGGCTCAGCGGTCGCAGGTCGCGAGCGACGCCCCGGTGCCCCGCCCCGCAGACACGGCCGGAGTCCCGGGCGCCGACGCCGCTGCGGCCCGGCCGACGCGGCGGCCGGGGCGCGATGACGCCCCGGTATCGGGTTTCCGTACCGGGGCGCCACCATGCTGATGTTGCAGCCGGTTGATCGCCCGAGACGGTGACCGCGTTGCACGTCGTTGGGCGCTGTGGACCGCTGGATGGGAAGGGCGGCCGGTACGGCGAACGCGGTGTCGGCTGCCGTGCCGAGTCCGTGGACCGCACCGGCACCCTAAGTTGATTGACGTGATGTCACCGGAGCCACGGCGCGGATGAGGGACCGGGAGGCATCGCTCCATTCGCTGCGCGGGCACGCGGTGCCCACTTGGTGGACCGACGCCAAGCTCGGGATCATGGTCCACTGGACCCCGGCCTCCGTTCCGGCCTTCGCGCCGACCGTCGCCGGGATCGGGGAGCTGCTCGCCTCAGGCGAACCAGACGCGCTGAAGGACGTCCCGTACAGCGAGTGGTACGAGAACTCGCTCCGCTTCGACGACAGCCAGGTCTCCCGACACCACCGCCAGCACTACGGCGACCGTCCGTACACCGAGTTCGCCCTGGACTTCGAGGCCGGCGCCGAGCGCTGGGACCCCGACGCCTTCGCTCGGGCGTTCGCCGACACCGGGGCGGGTTACGTCGTGTTCGTCGCGAAGCACTCCGACGGCTACGCCTTGTGGCCCACCGACGCGGCGCACCCGTTCCGCTCCGGGTGGCACAGCCGACGCGATCTCGTGGGCGAGATGGCCGACGCGGTCAGATCGGTGGGCCTGCGCTTCGGGCTCTACTACTGCGGGGGGTTCGACTGGAGCTTCAGCGACCACCGCGTCGGCTCGATGGCCGACACCCTGCTCGCCGTGCCACGAGGGAGCTACCCCGCCTACGCAGAGGCGCAGGTGCGGGAGCTCATCGAGCGGTATCGGCCTTCGGTGCTCTGGAACGACGTGGCGTGGCCCGGAGATGCCAGGCGACTCCGACGCCTCATGGCCGACTACTACCGGGCGGTTGCCGACGGTGTGCTCAACGACCGGTGGATGCCGTGGCGTCGCCTGTTCGACGCAGCGCGAATCCCGCCGGTGGCCAAGCTGGTGAACTGGAGGGCAGCGAAGTCGGCAGAGGAGACCGGTGGCCTCGTCGCGCCCACGCCCCCGCACTTCGACGTGAGGACACCCGAGTACGCGAGCCCCGGCGACATCGCCACGGACCCGTTCGAGCTGGTGCGCGGCATGGACCGCAGCTTCGCGTGCAACGAGCACTCCGCTCCGCAGGACTTCCTGGGTCGAGGAGCACTGCTCGAGACGCTCATCGACGTCGCAGCGAAGGGAGGGAACCTGCTGCTCAACGTCGGACCTCGAGGTGTCGACGCGTCCATCCCGGATGCGCAGCTGACCCGACTCCAGTGGCTCGGAGCGTTCATGGGCGCGAACCGGCGAGCGCTGGTGGGAACCAGGCCCTGGGTGGTCGCCGGCTCGACGACCGTCGAAGGCGCATGGCTCCGCTACACGACGCGTGGTGAGGACGTCTTCGCGTTCGTCGACGCGGCGGAGGACGCGACGACCGTCACGCTCGACGACGTCGCGTCGAGCGTGACGACGACGGTCGAGTCCATCGACGGGACGCCGCTCCGATGGCGAGACGCACCCGAGGGGATCAGCGTCGAGCTCACGCCTCGGTCCACGCCGACCGTGGTCGTGCTCGGCAACGTGAACGCCCGGACGGCGTAGCCCGGCCGTCGCGACCCGGTGGTCGAAGCGATCCACTCGTTCACCGTCGAAGAAGCCGGCGACCAGCGTGCCTCCCGCCGCCATCGCTCGGCGCATGTCGGCGAGCGCGCCGTCGAGATCGTCGGGCGGCAGGTGGATCAGCGAGTACCACGCGAGGATGCCGGCGATCGAACGGTCGGCATCACTCACGTGTCGTCGTCCGTTCGCAATCACCTCAGGGCACGATCGACACCCGGTAGGTGAAGGTCTGGAGGCTCGCTTCCCATGCGGGGCACGCGGTGGGACAGATCGGAGCGAGGTCCAAGCTCTCGGCGCACTGGCCGGGCTCGAACGGATGGAGGTCGGTGTGCTCCCAGTGGAACCCGGTCGGCCCGTCGAGGTTCACGGGGTCCGGGCTGTTGTCGATGGCCAGGTAGTACGCCACGGCTTCCGGGTTGACGCCCGAGGTCGAATCGAACTCGATCTTCAAGTG
This sequence comes from Actinomycetes bacterium, assembly GCA_023392475.1. Classification (GTDB taxonomy): domain Bacteria; phylum Actinomycetota; class Acidimicrobiia; order Acidimicrobiales; family Microtrichaceae; genus JAEVZA01. The sequence continues at coordinate 29,041 of JAEVZA010000374.1, forward strand.
GCCACCGTTCGGGAGACACACTCCGGTGAAGTTCACGGTCGGGCTCCACCGGGCCGACGAGCTTCCGCTCACCGGCAGACCGATCGCCTTCGGCCCGATCGCGCAGGCACCGAGCAGCAGCGAGGCGGCCGCGACGACCGCAAGGCATGCCACGAGACGACGCATCACACGTTGCTCCTTCACTCGTTCGGACCTTCCCAGCGAAGCCGATGGCCGTCGAGTAGGGACCACTCCCGAGTCCCTCTCGCTTCCTCGCAGCTCTGCACCTCATGCTCGTCCGGTCGCCGCCGCGGCGACAGGGCCGAACGTCCTCCCGTGGCCCGGAACCGGGGCAGCGGCCCGAGCTCGGGCTGCAGTCGGTCGGCGGCGATGACCGGCACGCCGACCGCAAACAGCAGTCCACCCCCCACCAGCGGCGAACGCCGGATGCTCCTGTTGCTGGAGCCCGGGTCGGTTCACCCACCGTGACATCGGCGTGCGAAGGCCGGGTCGGCGCTGCGCTCGGCCCTGGAGGTGAGCCCCCGCATCATCTGGCGGGACATCACGAAGTCGGCCGGGACCATCACCAGCGTGTAGATCGCCCGCACCCACGCCGGTCGAAGACGCGCTCGGCAACGGAAGAGGAACCGTGTGCGGCCATCACGGAGGTCATCGAGCACGAACGCCCAGGTGAAGTCGATGGAAGCGCCTCGCTCCGCCCACCCGGGAGGAAGGTGCTCACGCGAGTGAAGGACCAGATGTCGATCGGCCTCGACGAGATCGACCACGAAGCTGCAGTTCGCCGAAGGTGGACCGTCCAGGATCCGGTCCCCGACGTGAAGGTGCTGCAGCTCGGGGATGATGACGTCCGCGCTTGGCGGGTTGCGGGGGAACAGCAACTGGTCGACCCACCGGGCCGTGTACCACTGCCCTCGACCCCAGCCCATCTGCACGAGCCAGGGCCACACGCGTTCGGGCGGCGCGTCGATCGTGGTCGCATGCGTCGTGATCAGGTGCGGACGGGCGACGAGGTCATCGCCTGGCAGCGCTCGGCGTCGTTCCGCTGCAGTGCTGCCGTAGCTTCGACCGAGCCATTGGAGTGCGGCTCCCGCGCCCGCTGCGCAGGCGAGGGTCAGCGCTGCGGTCGCCTTCACACCCGAGGCCGCCGGTCGCTGCGGAACGCATCGACGCACTGCCCGGGTGAGGTCACGGCACCTTCTCCACGTCGGCGACCCCCTCAGCCAGCTGATCCGTTCGTGTGACACCCGCATCCTCGATCGACGTCGCGGCAAGGAACGGAGTCGGAGGTCCTCTCGGAAGGCCGGCAGGTCAGCGCCGTGGTCGAGGACCTTCGACCCTGCCGGTCCGAGCGGCGGATCGGGGGAGCATCGAAGGGCGAGCCGATGCCAGCGGTTCAGGTCAACAGATGGGAGGGACCGCATGACTTCATCCGAGCCGCACCTGAATGGTCAGCGATCCCGGATGCGGCCTGCGGCCATCGTCGCGGCCACGCTGCTGACGTGTGGACTCGTCGCGGGGTGCGCAGGCATCCCGATGGCGGTGCCCCAGGCCGTCCTCCAGGTTCCCGGGTCGTACACGTTCTCGAGATCCGCGGAGTACGAAGTACCAGGAGGGACCGTCATCGTGTGCTACTCCGGCGGGTCGTCGCTGGTGATCAGCCGTAGCTACGCCTCGTACGGATCCCTGAGTTGGACCCCGTTCGATGGAAGCACCCAGACCGCGGCGAGCTGGACGGACGCCGACTCATACGTCGACACGTTCCCCCTGCAACCCGGATGCGGCACGTTGCGTGTCTCGCTCTACCACGACGGCGGCGACCGGTTTCCCTCCACGATCACGGTGACGGTGACCGAGATCGGCCAGACCTGAAGCCTGGCGCCAGAAGGCGGCGCCCGCGACGAGATGGTCGACAGACGGCGACCAGCGGGACAGACTGCGCGGACAGGATCTCTGGGAGGGGAACACCATGAAGCGTTCTGCGTCCGCCGCGGCCTTCGCCGCGCTCGCCATGATGGCCGTCGCCGTCGGTTGCACGCCGACACCGACACCGCCACCGGCCACGAAGGCCCTGCAGGTCACGGCCTCGGGCTACTCGACGTGCGCACGGCTCGAGACCGGTGATGTCCGCTGCTGGGGCCAGAACGACGCCGGTACGGTCGGTAACGGCTCCGACGGCTTCGAACGGCCGCCCACCACCGCTCGCATGACGGGCGCGACCGACCTCACGCAGAACGCCGCCCGCCAGTGCTCCGTCCTCACCGACGGGACCGTGCGCTGCTGGGGCGGCAGCTACGTCGGCAACGGCACGTCCGGGATCCAGGAGCTCCCCCAGACCGTGACCGGCCTCACGGGCGTCGCGAAGGTCCGAAGCCTCGGTGATCACACGTGCGCGGTGCTGACCTCCGGTGGCGTGAAGTGCTGGGGCCTGAACAACGACCGCCAACTCGGTGACGGCACGACGACCACGCGCCTCACGCCCGTGACAGTGACCGGTCTCACCGGCGCCGTCGACGTCGTCCGCGCCGGCGGCGGCACGTGCGCGCTCCGGTCGGACCACTCGGTCAAGTGCTGGAGCTACCACCTGTTCCGCACGTCGAGCGGTCCTCTGACGCTCGCCACCGTCCCTGCGCTGGCAGGCGCCACCGCGCTGTCGGGCTCCGACAACAAGCTGTGCGCCATCGTGACCGGCGGGGCGGTGAAGTGCTGGGGCTCTGGTGTCCTCCTCGGCAACGGCACGAACGTCCCCGCGACCCAGCCGGCCACTGGTGTGACTGCGACCGGGGTGACCGGCGCGACCGCCATCAACGCCGAGAACGCTTCGACCGTCTGTGCCATCGTCGCGGGCGGCGCCGTGAAGTGCTGGGGCGACAACAGCTTCGGTCAGATCAGGGCGTCCGGGGGCGCCCTCGGCGGCGACCCGGTGCCGCTCCCGACGGCCGTCCCGGGTGTCAGCGGCGCGACGAGCATCGGCGCCGGCGGCGATCACACGTGCGCCACCGTCACCGATGGCCGTGTCCTGTGCTGGGGTTCGAACGAGCAGTCGCAACTCGGTCGGGTCTCGAGCGGCCCCGGGGTCGGCGCCGTGCAGAACCTGACGGCCCCGAACCCGTTCACCAACACGTCGACCGCGTGGCCGGCGATCGGGACGTGCTTCAAGGGCTACGGCACCGGCACGACCGACATCAAGGTCGTCGGCCCGCCGAGCACGCTGGACGACGTGGCCTACTTCAGCTCGTCGAACGGCACCTGCAGCGGCGCCGAGGTCGGACGCTTCACGATCGTGCAGGCGACGATGCAGCATCTGGCCCTGCCGATCTGCACCGCCCTCGACCCCATGCAGTTCAACGCCGCGTCGTGGGAGCCCTACAGCGTGAACACGTTCCCGCAGAACGCGTTCAACTGCTGGACCAACTTCGACCTGTGACCTGACTGAGCTCTGCTGGGCGAAACGAGAGCCCCACCTCGCCGGGCCGTCGAGCCCGTGCGACGAAGCGCGCAAGTACCGTCGGGCGCATGACCGATGCGCTCACCACCGCCCTGACGCAACTCGACGACGCGGCAGAGGCGCTTGCGCTCCCAGACGGCATCCGCCCGACACTCGCGTCGCCTCGACGGATCATGGAGGTGTCCGTGCCGCTCCGTCGTGACGACGGCACGGTCGAGATCCACGCCGGCTGGCGCGTCCAGCACTCCACGACCCGCGGCCCCGCCAAGGGGGGTCTGCGCTATCACCCGTCCGTATCGCTCGCAGACATGAAGGCGCTCGCCATGTGGATGACGTGGAAGTGCGCGCTGCTCGACCTGCCCCTCGGAGGCGCGAAGGGCGGCCTGGCGATCGCCCCAGCCGCGCTGAGCCGTGGCGAGCTCGAGCGCATCACCCGGCGCTTCATCTCCGAGCTCGCTCCCGTGCTCGGACCCGACCGTGACGTCCCGGCTCCCGACGTCGGCACCGACGAGCAGGTCATGGCCTGGGTCATGGACACGATGTCCGTCGCCGCCGGCTACGCGATGCCTGAGGTCGTCACCGGCAAGCCGCTTGCCCTCGGCGGCAGCCAGGGTCGTCGCGACGCCACGAGCCGCGGCCTGGTGTCGGTCAGCTGCGCTGCCCTCGCCGATGTCGGCATGGATGTCACCGGTACCCGGATCGCGATCCAGGGCTACGGGAAGGTCGGCGGACCCGCCGCCCGGCTGTTCGTCGAAGCCGGTGCGACCGTCGTCGCACTCGCGGACGTGTCCGGTGCGATCCACTGCGACGCCGGCATCGACCTCGACTCGCTCGACGCGGCGTTGGCCGAGGGTGCGTCGCTCGTCGCCAGTGATGCCGGAGACGTCATCGCCAAGGGTCCCTGCGACGCCGACTTCTGCGCCCTCGACGTCGACATGCTCGTCCCAGCAGCGCTGTCAGGTGTGCTGACCGCTGAGACCGCCCCGCTCGTGCGGGCCCGGATCGTTGCCGAGGGAGCGAACGGACCGACCACCCCCCACGCCGACGAAGTCCTGGCGGACGCCGGCGTGACGGTGCTGCCCGACATCCTGGCGAACGGCGGCGGTGTCGTGGCCTCGTTCTTCGAGCACGTCCAAGACCTGTCGTCGTGGTCCTGGTCCCGCGACGAGGTCCACCACCAACTCGAGCACACCATGTCGACCGCGTACGAAACGGTCCGCAACACCGCCGCCAGGGATGGCTGCACCCTGCGAGGCGCAGCGATGCGCGTTGCCGTGGCCCGGGTGGCCGAGGCACACGTCTTGCGCGGCCTGTACCCGTAGGCCGCCGCCGAGACGGCCGCTACAGGTCCTTCAGCTTGGGGATCGGGCTGTCGTCGACAGCTGTCGACAGCTGTCGGCAGCGTCGACGACGGCGGGGTGCGCCTCAGCCACCGTCCCGAGCAGGTAGGGACCTTCTCCCCTGCCGGTTCTTGCCGCCCTGGAGGACCATCGAGGGGGCCGCCGGGGGGGCATGCGTGCAGGGCTGACAGAACTACAGCCGGGGGGTCTCCCCGCAGTGTCGTTGGCGACTGCTCACGTACAGGTGGCGATCCAGAGATGGACTGCTCGAGTCAGACACCGTTCCATTCGGAGGTTCGTTCGATGCGGCGTCAACGGTCATCGATCCTTGCGATACTCGGCAGCTGCTCGCTGCTCGGGGCGGCATGTTCGATCGGGCCGATCGCCTTCGGCCTTCCGGTCAGTGGCAGTTCGTCCGCCAGGGTGAACCCGGAAGTTGAACTGAACGATGCCTGTGCTCCTGCTGAGAGCGGCGGCCACATCAAGGTCGAGGTGGACTCGACAGCGGGAGCAGATCCTGACTACGTGGCCTACGTGGTCTACAACGGCGACGACACCCCTCCCGAACAGATTCTGAGCGGACCGGTCGGACACCACTTCGAGACGATCGACTTCCGCAACATGAGGCCAGGTGAGTGCGACCACGTGAACCTCTTCATCAGGTGCTCCACACCCTGCGTCGCTTGGATGGCGAGCTCCCAGACGTTCACCTACCGATTCTCGCTCGTCCCCTGACCCGGCCCGTCGACATGCCTGTCTCGCGACGACAGCACCGTCTAGCTCGTCGTCGTTGAGTCAGCGGCCTCACGGCGAAGCGCTGACGCCGGTGTCCTTCAGCCGAATCGAACGCACGGCTCGTGCGCTCAGCACGAAGTCGAGCACCAGCGGCGACGTTGAGGCGCACAGCGACCAGGTGCCGGTCGAGCGCGGCGTTGGCCGCCCAAAAGCCGAAGCCTTCGCTGCGGTGGCTCCCGCCGCCGTCGTGAGAACCCACGAGGGCCCAGAACCCGAGCGGCCCCGCCGGCTTCGCCGGGCCCTCAGGCGCCGCGGTCGCGCAGGAACACGTCTGCCTGCCCGTTGGTGTCACCGGCGACGAGGTTGGTGGCGGCGGACCGGAACGCGACGTGGCGGCCCGTGGTGTCGAGCACCCCGTCGACCGAGTCGCCGTTGGCCTGGGCCCCGGCGCTCGACACGGAGTCACGCTCGAGTGCGCCGGTGGTTCGGTCCCACACGTACACGTCGTAGCCGGTGCCGAAGTTCGTGTCGGCGGCTACGAGCGGGGCGCTCGTCGAGAACGCGACGTAGCGGCCGTTCCCGCTGATCGCAGCGTTGAACGAGTGGTAGTTCCCGACGCCGCTCGGGACCTGCACGGTGGAACCGGTGCTGCGGTCGTGGACGAACACGTCGTAGTAGGTCCCGTCGTTGTCACCGCCGAGGACCGACGAGGTCGACTCGAACGCGACGTAGCGACCGTCGTCGCTGATCGACGGCCAACGGATCACACCGTTGCCCGGGACGCCGGTGCTCGACACCGATGCCAGGTCAGTGGTGCCGTCCTCACGGTCGTAGACGAAGATCCCCGCGGTCGTGGAGCCCCCGGACTGGTAGGCGACGAACCGGCCGTTCGCACTGATCGCCGGGCTCGCCGAGGTGTTGGTAGGAGGCATCGCGGTCGAGGCCAGAACCGTCGTGTGGTCCACCCGGTCGCGGATGAAGATGTCAGCGCGGCCGTTGGTGTCGCCTTGGACGAGGTTCGACGCGGCGGACGCGAACGCGACGTAGCGGCCATCGGCTGAGAGCGAGGGCCACGAGCTGGTCCCGTTCGCCTGCGCACCGGCGGTCGAGACCGAGATTCGCTCGATGGCTCCGGTCGTGCGGTTGCGTACGAAGACGTCATCGTCCCTGTTGGTGTCGCTGGCGTCGAACGGCGACTGTGATCGGAAGGCGATGTAGTTGCCGTCGCTGCTGAGAGCGGCCTGGTCGGCTCCCTGGGCGTTCGACGCGTTCATCGTGGACCCGGTCACGGTGTCATGGATGAACACGTCGGCGGCGGTCCCGTCGCCAGGGTTGAAGTTCGTCGATGTCGACGTGAACGCGACGTACCGACCACTTCCACTGATGGCGTTCCGGTACGGGTTGTCAGATGACTGGGTGCCGCCGCTCCCGCCGTTGCCCTGGCTGCCGTCGCTGGCCACGGACACCCGGATGGTGCTCGCAGCGACCGGCACGGTCGATGTGGTCGGCGGTGGCGGTGGCACGTTCACGCACCCCGCGAGCGCTGCGGTGGCCACGATCGCGCCGACGGGCGCGACCTGACGCAGGCGGAACTTCATGGGCTTCCCCTCCCAAGGCAGTACGGGTGAGGGTAGGCACACCCTCCCCGTGCCGCAACCGACGGCCGATCTCTGCCCCGGTTCCGCGCCAACGGCGGCAGGTAGTGGCCCATGTGCCCCCCACCGCGAGCTGGACGCGTTCGTCGGCCTGATCCCTCTCCGCACGCCAGCGCCAAACGCCCCGAGGCAGTCACGACGTGGTGTCAGACCGGTTGGTGGTCGTTCTCGCGCAGTTGCTCGGGTCCTTGGCGTGTCGGTGTGCCCGTCGAGGTGGGTCGGTCCTGGGTGGCGAGCCACCAGCCGAACAGAACGACCATCACGAGTGCTGCGGTTGTGCCGCCGACCGCCCACAGCACGGCGCCGGCGGCTTGCTGGTCGCCGACGGCGTGCCAGACGCCCTCGGCGTTGGGCGGCCGTTGGTAGATCCGGTGTGGGAGCACGAGGAGCAGCAGCCCGAGCGCTGCGCCGTGCAGCATCATCAGACCCAGGGCCGCGAGTGCGGGGCCTGGGAAAGGCGCCGGTGCCCGTCGGGGCGGAGGTGTTGTCCTGTTCAGCACGTCGAGAGGAAGGACGGACCAGGCCAACGCGGCGGTGAGGAGGAGCATGACGTGCTCGACTCCGTGCAGGAGCTCGTGCTGCACCGCGGCGTCGTACCAGGCGGGCACATGCCACACGCTCATGACGATGACGAAGGGCACGGTCGCCGCAAGGGCGCCGGGCACTGACGTGACGCTTCGGCGCAGCCATCGATGGGCCCGCAGGTGCGAGCGCCGCCAGCCCGTCGGACCGATTGAGCCGAGCAGCGCCGCGGGTTCGCCCAGCGCGAGCAGCGGTGCGGCGACGACGACGAGGATCAGGTGTTGGACCATGTGGTGCGCCACCGACGCGTCCGACCACCCGTCCAGCGGAGATGTCACGACTGCGACGACTGCTGCGCACCCGGCGAGAGCTTCGAGGCGCAGTCGGGAGCGCCGCCCGACCCGGTGACCGGTCAACGCCAACCCGAGGAGCGTCACGGCGGCCAACAGCAGTCCGATCGGCAGGAGCCGCCCGGTCAGCGTCGCCGTCTCATGGGCCGTCACGGACTGCTTCTGCCCGGGAGTCGCAGCGCCAGCACGACACCTGAGCGCTCTGCCAGGAAACTCCCGTCGTACGTCTGGTTCCGGATCGGGCGGGCAGGCGTGCGGCCGTGGCGCTGCTCCGGGAGGTCAGCAGGTCGTCCGGGTCTCCCGGCGGCACCGACGTCTTGAGTCCAGCCGGGCCACATGCCGACAGCGCTGCGACGCTGCTCTGGGTGCTGTTCTCGGTGGCCACCGTCGTCGTCGTGGTGGTGACGGTGCTCGTCATGGCCGCGGCGATCCGCAGCAGCCGCAATCGGGACGACAAGAAACCGGCCGCGGCGGCGACGGAGCCACATCCGAGGGAAGGGGCAGGCCTGCGGCTCGTGGTCGTCGGCGGCATCGTGGCGCCGGTGATCGCTGGCGTCGCGTTCTTCTTGATGACGATCGGCCCGCTCGCCGCGTTGTCCGATCACGGACATGACCCGCTGATCATCGACGTGACCGGGCATCGCTGGTGGTGGGACGTGCAGTACCCGGGGCTCGGAATCCGCACCGCCAACGAGATCTACCTGCCCGTCGGCCGCGACGCCGTCCTGCGATTGCGCTCAGCGGACGTCATCCACTCCGTGTGGGTGCCGGAGCTCGCGGGGAAGGTCGACGCCATCCCGGGCCGAACGAACGAACTCGTCCTTCACGCCGACCGCACGGGTACGTTCGGCGGCCGCTGCGCGGAGTTCTGCGGTCTCGAGCATGCACGGATGCGGTTCACGGTCATCGTGGAGCAGCCGGATGCCTTCTCGAGGTGGACGCACCGCAATGACCGCACGCCGACGACGCCGACCGGCTCCGCGCTGCGTGGTCGCGACGTGTTCCTCGGCTCGGCGTGCGTGTACTGCCACGCCGTGGAGGGCACGAACGCCACGAGCCACCTCGGCCCTGATCTGACGCACCTCGCGTCGCGGGGGACGCTCGGCGCGGGGACGATGCCGAACGACCGAGGCCACCTCGCGGGTTGGCTGCTCGACCCGCAATCGGCCAAGCCCGGGAACCTGATGCCGGCGATGGACATCCCGGGTGACCAGTTGCAGTCCCTGCTCGACTACCTGCAGTCGCTCCGCTGATCATGACGGCGCTGCGATCGGCCCCGGACACCACGTCGTCGACGGAAGACCCGCTCGCAGCAGCGTGGGACGAGCCGGGAACCGTCCGGTCGTGGTTCCGGTCGGTCGATCACAAGGCGATCGGTCGCCGCTACCTCGTCACGGCGTTGGTCATGTTCGCGCTCGGCGGCGCGCTGGCCCTCGTGATGCGGGCGCAGCTCGGCGGACCGGAGCAGCACCTCGTCAGCGAACGCACCTACGACGAGCTGTTCACGCTGCACGGCATCACGATGATCTTCCTGTTCATCACGCCGGCGTTCGCCGGGTTCGGCAACTACCTGGTGCCGCTCATGATCGGCGCCCGCGACATGGCGTACCCGCGTCTCAACGCGCTGTCGTACTGGATCTACCTGTTGTCGTCGGTGTTCCTGTGGAGCAGCGTGCTGTTCGGCGACGTCCCCTCGGCGGGCTGGTTCAACTACGTGCCGCTGTCCGCCCAGCCGTTCTCCAGCGGTCGCGCCGTCGCGTTCTACGCGATCGGTCTCGCGTTCCTGTCCGTGGCGACGACCGTCGGTGCGATCAACTTCATCGTGACCATCGCCCGCCTCCGCGCACCCGGCATGACGCTCGGACGCATGCCGGTGTTCGTGTGGACGATCCTCGTCACGTCACTGATCATGGTGTTCGCGCTACCGGTCCTGACCGCAGGCAACTTCATGCTGTGGATCGACCGCGGTTGGGGTGGTCACTGGTTCGACCCGGCACTCGGGGGCGAACCGCTCCTGTGGCAGCACGTCTTCTGGGCCTTCGGCCACCCGGACGTCTACCTGATCTTCCTGCCCGCCACCGGGATCGTGTCCACGATCATCCCGGTGTTCTCGCGGCGCCCGCTGGTCGCCTACGTCCTCGTCGTCGTGTCGATCGTGACGATCGCTCTGCTCGCGTTCGGCGTCTGGGTGCACCACATGTTCGCGACCGGCTTGCCCAGCCAGTCGCTCGGCTTCTTCGCCGGAGCGAGCCTCGTCATCGGCATCCCCAGCGGGATCCAGGTGTTCACGTGGATCGCCACCATGCTGCTCGGACGTGTGCAGTGGCGCGTCCCGATGCTGTACGCGGCAGGGTTCCTCGTCGTGTTCACGATCGGCGGCGTGACCGGCGTGATGTTCCCCGTCGTACCGGCCGACTTGCAGCTCACCGACTCGTACTTCGTCGTGGCGCACTTCCACTACGTCCTCGTAGGCGGCGCCGTCTTCCCGCTGCTCGCCGGGCTCGTCCACTGGTACCCGAAGGTCACTGGGCGGCTCATGCACGAGCGCCTCGGAGCGGTCACGTTCTGGGTCGTGTTCGCCGGGTTCAACCTGGCGTTCTTCCCGATGCACATCGCCGGGCTCGACGGCATGCCGCGCCGCGTGGCGACGTACGCAGCGACCGATGGAGTGACGACACCGAACCTGCTGTCCACGATCGGAGCGTTCATCCTCGCCGTTGGTCTCCTCATGGGCCTGGCGAACCTCGTGTGGAGCCGGGGGCACGGTGAGTTGGCGGGTGAGGACCCGTGGGGTGCCGACTCGCTCGAGTGGTCGACATCCTCGCCGCCGCCGGCCTGGAACTTCCGCGACGTGCCGGTGGTGAACGGGCGGCATCCGCTGTGGGAGGAGGGCGGCGTCGAGACGGCTTCGAACGACGCGCTGGCGACGAGCCGCACTGCGCTCGGCACCACCCCGGTGCTCGCCGAACCCGAGAGCGTGCTCACGATGCCCGAACCGTCCTGGTGCCCGCTCGTCGTCGGGATCGCGCTCGCTGCGACGGCGTACGGGCTGCTGCTCGAATCGCCGGTACTGGTCGTCATCGGCGCCGCTGGTGTCGTCGCCGCGCTGGTGCGCTGGCATCTGACGGGAGCGAAGACATGAGCGTCGCTGCGCAGCTGGACGCGTTGGACGGCCGCCCGACCGACTCCCGGTCGCTCGGGGCGTGGGGCGTTGCGCTCGCCATCGCCACGGAAGCGACGCTGTTCGCCGTCCTCATCGCGTCCTACTTCTACCTGCGCGTGAACGCACGGACATGGCCGCCCGCGGGAAGCCGCCCACCCGAACTCACGTTGGCGTTGCCCGGCACGGCCGTGCTGATCGCGTCGAGCGTCGTGCTGGTGTGGTCGGACCGCCAGGCCGCCCGAGAACGCTGGAGCCGGTCCCGCGTCGGCATCGCGGTCACGCTGGCACTGGGCGCTGCGTTCCTGGTCGTGCAGGGCTTCGAGATCGCATCCCGCCCCGAGGGGGTGCGTGACTCGGCGCAATCGACGGCGCTGTACACGATCACCGGTCTCCACGCCGCCCACGTCGTCGTTGGGATGGCACTCCTCCTCTTCCTGCTCCTGCGCATGGGACCGGCACCGGCTCGCCGCGCACCCGGTCCGGTCGCTTCTCGGTACTGGCACTTCGTCGATGTGATCTGGGTCGTGGTCGTGATCTCCCTCTACCTCTCGGAGCGGTGGTGACCTCCCACGACACATCCCGTGCCACCGACGCCGCCCGTCGTTCCGACGCATCAGTCGGGCGGACCCTTCTGCGGTTGCGGCTCGTGCTCGTCGGCCCCGCGGCGTGGGGTCTGCACCTGTTCGCCGGCTACCTCGGCTCAGCTTCAGCGTGCCCGGGGCCCGGCGGCAACTCACCGGGCGCAGGGGGACCCGGAGGGCCGGATGTGTTCATCTGGTTGGTCACCGCCGTCGCTGCGCTCGTGGCGGGGGCGGCCCTCGTCGCGTCGATCGTCCGGCTGCTCGGACCGGACCGGGATGCGACGGTCGGGGGCAGAGCAACGACGGACCGATTCATCGACGGCCTGGCGGTCGGCGTCAACGCGTTCGCGCTCGGCGCCATCGTGCTCGAAGGGACGTGGGCAGCGTGGATGACCTGCTGACACGCAGCAGAACACGCCTCGGCATGGCGGTCCTCGTCGTCGCAGCGACGGCGTGCGGTGTCCTCGCCAGCTGCGGAGACACGTCCCCGGGCGCCGCGTCACCGAGCCACCCGCCCGGCGACGCGTCGTCAGGTGACGAGGTGATCGATCGTGTCGGGTGCGGTTCCTGTCACGTGATCCCCGGCATCGGCGATGCCGATGGGCGCGTCGGGCCACGTCTCGACGGCATCGCCGAGCAGAAGGTGATCGCCGGGCGCCTCCCGAACAGCCCAGAGAACCTGGCTCGCTGGATCCGTCAGCCGCAGGCGGTCGATCCCGGCGTCGACATGCCCGACCTCGGCCTCACCCGGCGCGAGGCGCAGGACGTGACGGCCTACCTGCTCGAGGAGGGCGGCTGATGAAGCGACCTGACACACCGGAACCCGTTCCACTCACCGAGTCACGCCGATGGGCCCTCAGCCGTCGACACTTCCTCGAATCGACCGCTGTCGGGCTCGTAGTCGCCGGCGCCCTCTCGGGCTGCAGCGACGACCAACAAGCGGCACACGGCGTCGTCTCACCGGCCGACGACCTCACGCACCCGTTCTCCGACGTGCCCGGACCACCCGCAACGCCACCGGACCCGAGCAAGCTCCAGTGGCTCCGACCCGACGAGGCGAGGACGCTCGATGCGCTCGTCGCGACGATCCTGCCCGGCAGCCCGGACGACCCGGGGGCCCGAGAAGCAGGAGTCGTCACCTACATCGACGCCAAGCTCGCATCGACCGACAGCGGGCTCCCCGACCGCCACTACAGCGCCGGCCCCCACGCCAAGACGGTGCCGACCGGTCAAGCGCTGCCGGCACCGACGTCTGATCACGTCTACGTGCCCGAGAACGAGGTGCACCGCTACGGCCCGCAGTCCGCGCAGACGGCACGCGAGCAGTACCGGGCGGGCCTCGTCGAGCTCGACGGTTTCGCGCGCTCCAGCGCCGGGGCCGGCTTCGCCGACCTCCCGCCGGATCGCCAAGAGCTCGTCGTCGGCGCGCTGGCCGACGACACGGCCACCGGGTTCGACGAACCGAAGGCGCAGGACTTCTTCAACCTCGTCCGCGGCGACGTCGTCGAAGGCATGTTCGGCGACCCGGCCTATGGCGGGAACCGTGGACTGGTCGGCTGGATCCTCGTCGGCTACCCGGGCGCGCAACGCGCCTACACCCCCGACGACGTACAAGGGCGAGCTCCGGAGAAGGCACCGCAGGGCATGGCCCAGATGCCGCATTTCCACCCCGGCGCCGACGAGGGTGCCAACGTCGTCCTCCCCGTCAGCGGCGCCCGGCAAGGCCACGAGAGTGGCGACGACCAAGGACGGTGACGATGGCTCGAACCATGCCCCGCACAGACGTGGTGACGATCGGTGGGGGCTGGACCGCGGCCATCCTCGCGTGGAAGCTCGGCAGAGCCGGCTACAAGACGGTGTCGCTCGAACAGGGTCCCGAACGCTGGGCCGAGCCCACCTTCGAACACGACCACGACAACATCCGGTACTCCGTGCGCAAAGCCATGATGGTCGACCTCGCCCGCGAGACGTGGACCTGGCGGCCGAACCCGCAGCTCCCATCCCTGCCGATCCGCCAGTACGGGTCGTTCCACCCCGGTCAGGGCATCGGCGGCGCTGCCGTCCACTGGAGCGCGCAGCTGTGGCGGTTCACGCCAAACCACTTCCGCTACCGCACTCGACATGTGGACCGCTACGGCGAGGCGAAGTTGCCACCCGGATCGACACTGCAGGATTTCGCAGTCACCTACGACGAACTCGAACCGCACTACGACGCGTTCGAATGGGACATCGGCAGCAGCGGTCGCCCCGGCAACGTGCGCGGCGAGCTCCGCGACGGCGGCAATCCCTTTGAAGGCCCCCGGTCCCGCGGCTACCCGTTGCCCCCACTCGTCGACACCATCTGGTCCGCGTCGTTCGCCGACGCCGCGTCCTCGCTCGGCCACCACCCCTTCCCCCAACCATCCGGCATCCTCTCCGAGGCCTACCAGGACGCCACCGGCCGGACACGCAGCGGCTGTCTCTACTGTGGCTTCTGTACCCGGTTCGGCTGCGAGGTCGACGCCAAAGGATCCCCGATCACCACCCACGTCCCGCTCGCGCTCGACACCGGGCGATGGACCGTCCGCTCCCGCTGCTACGTCCTCGACATCCCCACCGACCGCCACGGACGAGCGACCGGAGTCCGATACCTGGACCCCCAGGGCGACGAGCAGTTTCAACCCGCCGACATCGTGATCGCCTCCGGCTACACCCTCAGTAACGTCAGGGCCCTACTGCTCTCACGAAGCGACCGGCACCCAGGTGGCATCGGCAACGACCGCGGACAGGTCGGCCGCAACGCCACCCACCAGCTGTTCCAAGCACCAGCTCAAGGCCAGTTCGCCCAGAAGCTCCGCACCTACCTCGGCAACACCTCCACCATGGAAGTGATCTGCGACTTCCTCGAGGACAACTTCGACCACTCCCACCTCGACTTCATCGGCGGGTCGATGATCTACTCCAGCCCCGGCGAGCGCGCCCCCACCGCGGATGCCACCGACTTCCCGATCGGAAGTCGCGGCAGCGGACTCATCAGCGGCACCAAGTCGAGCAAGTCGGAGCCCGATTCGTCCAAGCCACGGAACTGGGGCGCCGACTGGAAGACCGCCCTCCGTGACTGGGACCACTGGGCCGCTGTCCGCATCCAAGGCGACAGCCTCCCCTACGACACCAACCGCTTCGACCTCGACCCCGCCTTCAAGGACCGGTTCGGTCGCCCCTTGCTGCGGTTCACCTTCGACTGGACCCCAAACGAACAAGCCCACTACCGGTTCATGACCGACCGTTGCGCAGAGATCCTCGACGCCATGGGCCCCGTGAAGCGATCCATCAAGGACGAACTCGCGCCGTACAACGTCCGCAACTACCAGAGCACCCACGTCACCGGCGGAGCGATCATGGGAACCGAGCCAGACCGATCCGTCACCAACTCCTACGGCCAAGTGTGGGACACCCCGAACGTGTACGTCACCGGTGCCGCGCTCTTCCCGTTCAACCCCGCCTTCAACCCGACCGGCACCGTCGCCGCACTGGCCTACCGGACCGGCGACGCCATGGTCCGATCGTCGGACCCCACCCACCTGCTCGCCTGAACCGGGCCGGGGAACGACGAACCGCTGTACAAGCGGTTACGACTGCACGGCTCTCGACGATGCTTCGTGGCAGCGAGCGTCAGGGGCATGGACCGCTGCAGGCGCACTCCGAGGAATGACGTTCCGAGGTCGACCGTCCCGCTCGCGCGTCGTCCCCGACGCAGTCATCGACGTGCTGCATCCGCTCGCCCGGGCGAGGGCATGCGCACGCCCGTACGACGGATCGGCCCGGACATCGGAGAGAGGAACCGGGGTAGAGCCCTGCAGATGGGCGGCGTGTACCTCGTGGGCTACATCGCCTCGATCGGCGTTGCCACCTACCTGATGAAGGTCACCTTGGGGCGCCTCGACGCGTTCCAAGTGAACCTGCTGATGGGAATCGCCATGGTCGCCGTGAGCCTGCCCGCCGTTCTCGTCGTCGACCGGAGGGTAGCCATCCCGCGAGGACAGCTCGGCATCGGGTCCGCGGTCGCGATCCTGATGGCCGTGGGCTCCATCCTCTACGCGCTCGCACTCCAACGATTGCCCGCAGGCCCGGCGGCAGCGATCGCTACGGCTTACGTCGTCGTGGTCGTCGTGCTCTCTGCATCGTTTCTCCACGAACCGATCGATGCACTGACCGTCGTCGGACTCGTACTGACGCTCTCCGGCGTCGCCGTCCTGTCCCTACGCGCTTAGGTGCGCGTCCATCTCGACCAGCGCTGGGACCTTCGTTCACAAACTACCCGGGCCAGATGGAGTCCCTTCACCAGGGTCCCCTTCGACGGACCGTCGCTGCGCATCTTGCGTGCCTGCAGCAACAACGCTACGAGGGTCAACTACGTCCCCGCGGACACGAAGTGGCCCATGTCGGCCGGCCACCTCGGCCGACTGGACGTCAGGTGAGGGCCGTGAGCTTGACCGGGTTACGCACCCAGCGGATCTCGGCGGCGGCACCGTGTTCGCCGGGTTCGACGAACACGGCGCCGATCACTTCGCCCGATCCTGTGGTGACGAGCGCAGCGGGACCACCGTTGAGCATCACCCGAGTGACGGACCCGCCGTCGGCGAGGCGCCCCACGACGAAGGCAAGGAAGCGGGCGACGCGTTCGGCGCCGCGGATCGGATGGCGCGCCGCTGTCTTCACTTCGGCGCCGCCGTCGAAGACGAGCTCGGCGTCGTCGGTGAGCATGTCGAGGAAGGCGTCGAGGTCGCCGCCTTCGCAGGCGTCGAGGAAGCGGCGCAGGACCTCGTCGCGTAGCGACAGGTCGGCGTCGACGCGGGGTCGTCTGGCGTCGATCCGTTGACGGGCCCGGCGCAGCAGTTGTCGGCATGACGCGTCGGTGCGGCCGAGCATCTCGGCGATGTCGGCGTGGGGGTAGGCGAACACGTCGTGGAGCAACAGGACGGCGCGTTCGTCGGGGCTGAGGGTCTCGAGCACGACGAGGAACGCCATCGACAGAGTGTCGGACAGCTCGGCGTGTGCGGCCGCATCGGGTGCCGGATCCGCGGTGATCGGCTCGGGCAGCCACGGCCCGACGTAGGCCTCGCGGCGCACCCGAGCCGAGCGCTGGTGGTCGATCGCCACCCGGGTGGTGATCGTGGTCAGGTACGCCGGCGGAGACTCGATGTCGGCGGGCAGGGCACGGTGGGCGCGCAGCAGCGCGTCCTGCACGATGTCCTCGGCATCGCCGAGCGACCCGGTCATCCGGTAGGCGAGGCTGATCAGCCTCGGACGTTCCGCCTGGGCGACCTCGTCGAGCTCTGCGGCGTCCATCGGTACTAGGCGGCGGGCGCGACGGCGCTGGGCGGTGTGAGCTGGAACGTCACCCCGAACCGGTTCCACATGTTGATGAGTCCGATGGCGGCGACGAGGTAGGCGAGCTCTCGTTCGTCGAACTCGGCGCGGGCGGCGTCGTAGACGTCATCGGGCACGCCATGTTCACCGAAGCGGGTGGCGGCGTCGGTGAGACTGAGAGCGGCGCGTTCGCGGCCGGTGAACTGCGGGTGTTCCCACCACGCGTTGAGGCCGAACAGGCGGGACGTGGTCTCGCCGGCCTTGAGGGCGTCGTTGGAGTGGATGTCGACGCAGTGGCCGCACCCGTTGATCATCGAGGCTCGCAGCTTGACCAGCTCGAACAGGACCGGGTCGATGTTCTCCGAGATGTGCTTGGTCAGGGCGAACATGGGCTTCTGCAGCTCCGGTGCGACCTTGTGGGGGTTCATGCGCTCGTACATGGAGGGAGAGGTTCCTTTCGTGGCGCACCGCACGGTGCCCCACCCCCTTGACGAGACAGCTCGACGCTACGTGACGAGCCCGCCGGACTTCTGACCTGGACGCAGCCGCGTTGGTCTGCGCAGTTGATCGGCGCGACCACCGCTGCCGGCTCGGGCAGGTCAAGCGCACCACCATGCCGAAACGGACGGGCCGTCACGCCTGGCGACGCCATCTCGTCAAGAGGGACGCAGTTCAGCGACTCCCCACGAAAGGCGGCCCGAGATGCGCCCCGCAGACCAACCCTCCAACCCTCCCGTCGAACCGAAGCGCAAGGTCACCGTGGTCGGATCCACCGGCCTCGTGGGCAGCCAGCTCGTCGGGTTCCTCATTGCGGCAGGCCACGAAGTCGTCGAGGTGTCGCAGAATTCAGGCGCCGATGTGCTGACCGGCGAGGGACTCGACGAGGCTCTCGCCGGCGTCGACGTCGTGATCGACGTCATCAACTCCGCCCCACCCGACGACTCGGCTGAGGCGTTCTTCAAGCAGACGTCCGCGAACCTCGCAGCGGCCGCCAGCGCGGCCGGCGTCGATCACTACGTGGTGCTGTCCATCGTGGGCACCGACGAGCTCGCGGCAGAGGCCGGCTACATGCGCGGCAAGCTCGCTCAGGAGACCGCCGCCGAACACTCCGGCGTGCCCTGGACCGTCGTGCGCTCCACCCGGTTCCACGAACTCGCCGAGTCCATCACCGAGTCCCTCATCGACGGAGACGAGGTGCGCGCCCCCGACGCACACATCCAGACCATCGCCTCCGCCGAACTCGCCGCCGTGCTCGTCCGGATCGCCACCGGCGAACCTCTCAACACCATCCACGAGGTCGGCGGCCCCCACAAGATGACATTCTCCGACATGGCACGAGCCGTGCTCACCCACCAAGGACGCGACCTCACCGTGATCGACACCACCCCGCCGACCTACTTCGGCCTCCCCATCAACGACACCACCCTCGTCACCGGCGACCACGCCGAACACGGCACCACCCCGCTGACCGACTGGCTAGCCCGATCCTGACCCCATCGCCAGGTATCTAATGCCGGATCAGCGCCAGGGCAGGTAGTGGCCCATATCGGTCGCCGAGCCCGTCGCCTTCGGTTGATGGTCCGGCAGTACGACATCGAGCGGAGGTCGGCACTTCGGATGGCGGTCAGCAGGTTCTGAGGATGCCGTCAGGCGGCCTGACCTGATGTCAACGAACCTGTGGAGTCGTTGAGGGCGCAGGGCTAGCGTCCCCAGCACCGTCGCAGTTGGGCGCGGCGGTAAGTGGAGGGGAGGGGCCATGCGTGGGCTCCGTGTGGTTCCGTTGTTCGCGCTGGCTGCGATCGCGCTTCTAGTCGGGGCGTGTGCGCCTCCGCCGTCTCCGGCGGTGGCGAAACTGGCCTACGCCTCAGACCACGGCTGCGTGCTCATTTCGAACAGCACGACGCCGGTGAAGTGCTGGGGCGGGAACAACAACTACGACCTCCCGATCGACTCGGCGCACTTCAGCGAGCCGACGACGGCCGCGCCGCTGCTTGGCGGTGCGGTCCAGATCAGCGGCTACTGCGCGGTGATGCGGGGCGGAGGCGTGAAGTGCTGGGGCCCGAACAACTACGGCCAGCTCGGCATCGGTACGGCTGGTGCCGCGGTCGGCACGCCCGTCGACGTGGTGGGCATCACCAATGCGACTCAGGTGTCCAGCACCGCCGGGACCCATGCGTGTGCGGTCGTCGGGACGGGTTCGGTGAAGTGCTGGGGCGTCAACTACACCGGCGCGCTCGGCAACGGCGCGCCAGGGCTTTACAGCCCGGTCCCCGTCGACGTTGTCGGTCTGACCGATGCCGTCCAGGTCGTCGACGGCAACCTGCACACCTGCGCGTTGCGGGCCACGGGCTCGGTTGTGTGCTGGGGATGGCAGGTGACGGGGTCGTTGGGGAACGGCATCGACGAGGCAGCCATCCAGGCCGCCGCACATTCGGACCCGCCGGTCACGATCCCGGACTACGTCGCGCAGCCGGTCCCGGTCGACCTCATCACCACGGCGACCAAGATTGCAGCAGGATCCCGGTTCTCGACGTGCGCGGTCCTCTCAGGCGGCATGGTGCAGTGCTGGGGCGAGAACAACGAAGCCCAGCTCGGCGCCGGGTTCATCAGCGACGACATCCCGTCGCCGACCACTGTCGTCGGTGTCGCTGGGGCGACCGATGTCGCGCTCGGCGTGTACCACGGGTGCGCCACAGTCACCGGTGGTGGAGTGAAGTGCTGGGGCGACAACTACTACGGCGAGGCCGGCCAGGTCGCGAACCAGGGCACGGCGACACCGATCCTCACGCCGAGCCCGGTGGCTGGCCTGTCGGGCGTCAAGACGCTCGCAGCCGGCGACGAGCACAGCTGCGCCATCGTCGGTAGTGGCGTGAAATGTTGGGGATACAACTGGAACACCGCACTCGGCAACACGAATGCAGGCGGCCCGGTGCCGTTCGCCGTGATGAACGTGCCGTAGAAGCTGAAGGCACGTTCCGGCGGACAGCGAGTTGATGAGGTGCGTCGGTGTCGACTTGCCGGCGCAGCCGGACGCCTGGGCTGCGGCTCACGAGATCCGAGAACTCGCAGTGGGAAGTAGCGCCGGATGTGCACGTGGTGTCGGTTACTCGGCGACTTCGCCCACGTCGACCCAGCCGTCTTCCTCTCGGACGACATGCACGCGCATCGGGTGTGACGGGTCCGTGTCCACGATGACGTCGACCTGCTCGACGGAGATGACGTCCGTGCCGCACAACGAAGGCACCCGCGGAGTCGGAGTAGCTAGCGAGCGCAGCCGCTTCGGGTGAGGTCCATCGTCCTTCCACGAGAGAGACGGTACCGACGCATCTGTGCGGCTCAAGCGGGTGTTCGACCCGGACGCCCGCACACGACTCGTACGCTCACGGTATGGATCACGACGCCCAAGGCGTCACGTACAAGTTGACGCGAGAGAAGGCAGGGCTGCTCAGAGGACTCGCGTTCTGGATACGGGCCCTGCTGGCACTAGCCGACACGACCGGTTGGGCTGACAGCGACTACGACGGTGGCCGCTGGGTCGAGTGGTCGAACGACCGGCGCGGGCGTCGGCGAGTGTTCGAGTCAAGCGATCGATACGCCGCGGAGACGCGCCTCAAGGCCCTGCAGCGCGGCGACCGCTAGTGCCGGCTCTGTTCTGGTGACAGGACGTGGCCCGAGCGGCCGTGCATGCTGATGGCGGTCCTTACGGTTGACAATGGGTCAACTCCCTCGGAGAATCGCCCCGTTGGGAGCGGCGGCTTTCAAGGTCGCGGCTGCGGGCCGCGGACCGGCCCGACGTGGAGGGAATCTCGATGGCTGGTGCTCGCCGGGCGCTACTGGTGCTCGTACTCGTTGTCGGAGTCGCGGCCTGCGGCACACCACCGCCCCCACCGACTACCACCTCGAGCACGACGACATCGACTACCACGAGCTCGACCACGACGTCTTCCACGACCACATCGACAACGACGTCGACGACCACCACGACGCTGGTCCCGACGGGAGCGACGAAGATCGCCAGTCAGTGGCTCCACTCGTGCGCGGTGATCGGCACCGACGTGAAGTGCTGGGGACGAAACGACACCGGCGAACTGGGGGATGGGACCACGGTGGCCCGGACGAAGGCGGTCAAGGTCCTCGGACTGCCTCCAGCGACGGACGTCGCAACCGGCTGGTACCACACGTGTGCGATCGTCGTCGGAGGCGACGTGAAGTGCTGGGGATCCGAAGGCTCGTGGGGATCGCTGGGAGACGGCGGCGCCGTCAACCTGGTGGAGTCGACACCCGTGTCGGTCGTCGGCCTGCATGGTGCGGTGCAGCTCGCGGCAGGAGCGAACCACACGTGCGCGATCGTGACCGGTGGCGCGGTCAAGTGCTGGGGCGAGAACGCCGGAGGCCAGCTCGGTGACGGGACCGGACTCAACTCGGCGTCGCCGGTGGACGTGGTCGGCCTGGCCGGGGCGACGCAGATCGCAGCCGGCGACAACTTTACGTGCGTCCGCGTCGCCGGCGGAGTGAAATGCTGGGGTTCTGACGACACGGGCCAGCTCGGACGCGGCATCGGGACGGGCGGATCAACCGCTCCGGTCGACGTCATCGGCGTGTCCGGCGTGACCGACATCGGTGCTGGCGAGTTCTCCGCCTGCGCAGTGGTGATCGGTGGTGCCATCAAGTGCTGGGGAAGCAACGGGAACGGTCGGCTCGGCAACGGCACCGAGACGGTGAGCGAGCCCACCCCAGTCGCTGTCACCGGTATCACCGGCGCCACCGCCGTTGCTCCCGGCTGGTACCACACGTGCGCTGTCGTGGCTGATGGTGCCGCGAAGTGCTGGGGCTACGGCATCTACGGCGCGCTCGGCCACGGCGAGTTCGTCGACTCCCTCGTCCCAGTCGACGTCGTCGATGTCGCCGCGGCGACCCAGATCGCGTCCGCCTACCACCGCTCGTGCGCACTTCTCCCCGCAGGGGCCGTCAAGTGCTGGGGCTACAACTACGACGGCGAGCTTGGCAACGGCACGCCCTTCTACGCGACAGCGAACCCCGTCGACGTCGACTTGTCCTAGGTCCGGAGCAGATCGACGAGGAACGACAGTTACTGCCGGATGTGCACGTCGTAGTGCCGGCTCGTAGCTCCGTTGGTGGGACCGTCGTCGCCGAGTGCTGGCTTGTCAGTCGCCTTGTGCATGCCAGACGACCATCAGGGTGGGACGGTCTGGTTCCCGGTACACGTCGACGGTGGCGGTGTCGCCGTTCGTCCAGTACCAGCTCTCCTTGCGCACACCCTCCTGCGCCGACGTGGAGTGGTGTTCGTAGCCGGCCCGGAACGTCGTTCGGAACGAAGCGACCACATCCGCGACATCACCGTCGACGCGGAGCACCGCCACCGGGGTGTCGATGTCCGCCGACATCTCCGGGACACCCGGCGGACCCACCAGCGCAGCCCCCGGCGGGACTCTGAACGCCGGCCCAGTCTGCGTCCCCGGCTCGAAGGGTTCGCCCACCTTCGGAAGCGTCGTGGGCCAGTGGGGGTCGGACCCACGCCCGAGGCCGGACACGGGAGCACCCACAACGAACCCCGACGCGCCCAACGGCCACGGTTCGGTCAGACGGTGCACGGTGATCCAGACGTGCGACACCGGCATGAAGCCCGGCAGCCCGGCCGACTGGGTGTAGTCGACCCGATAGACGAGCCGATCATCGGCCGACTCGGACGCAGCAGTGCACGATGTCACCGGCACCGCACCCGGCCGTGTCGAGCCGGTGCGGACACAGGTCGAAGCCGGGACCGCGAGGCCGAGCTTCGACGCCTGCGCTGCGTAGTCCGCCAGCACCGCCTGGACATCGCCGGTAACGACTGCCAGTGCGCTCCAACCGAGATCACGATCCGGCCCGCCAGCCGTGAGGAACAGTTGCTCCGGGATCGGGCCGACGAGACCACGAGAACCTTCGACGATCACGATCCCGTCGCGCAGCGCCGTCCCGGGCGCCAACGTCGACCCTGAGAGAAAGGGCACCGAATCGATCACGTCAGTTGCGATCGACGCCTTCACCGTTGCAGGAGGCCCGTCTCCGGACGCACAGGCACCGAGCGCCAACGCGACGGAACACACGACTCCAGCCACCCAACACTTCCTCACGACACCAGTGTGCTGGGCCCCACGAGCGATCACTAGTCAGCAACGGATAGTGCCGGATGTAGTGACCCGTATCCGGCGATCTGGGGCACTCGCGACGGGATGCTCAACGTCCTGCGACTGTTTCCGGGCAGTGGCAGTCGTCCGACGAAATCTTGCCCTCGTCGAATGGGACGTCGCTGATGCGTAGATGCCGGTCTCCGAAGGACGTCCGGGAGCGCGTATTCAACGCGGCGGCTAGGCCGGAACCTTGTCAGCGAGTAGGTCGATCTTCTCGACCTGTGGCTCGGAGAAGAGAACGCCGGTGTTGGGTCCGAGCGCCTGACCCACCCCGCCGGCGAGGTGGGCATCTCGGGCCTCGTCATCGGGGAACACATCGAACACGCCAAACGTCGAGGGGCCGAACTGGATGGCGAACCAGGCGATGGTTCCTGGCTCGTCCATCACGATCGACCGAGCACCGGTGAGGAACTCTGCGAGCTCTGCTTCCTTGCCGGGCATGGCTTCGAGACGCACGAGGAGAGCTTTGGTGAGCATGGGACGGGCTCCTGCCTTGAGAGCATGCTGCGACCCACATGGCCACGCATGACCCCTACCCGGATGGCGGAGGATGAACCAGCCGGCAGTATCCCGACCGATCTGTCCAACACGTGTCCCATTAGGTGCCGTTCGGGGGCAGGTGGTGGACGCGTAGTGCCGGCTACCTGTCGGCGCCTCCGTCCACGACTCCTGTTGCGTTCAGACTGGCGAGGTCGTCGGGCGAGCTGAGGAACCGGGTCGACAACCGACGTATCCAGGGATGCTCGCGTACGTCGAAGGTCGGGAGCAGCATCCGAGTGCCGTCTGGAAGAGCGAGTTCGGGAAGGTCGGCCCCGTAGAACCACGGCACCGACCGCGTTCGGATGCACTCGAGCGCGTCAGTGATCCCTTCCCGCGGGATCGAGGTCGACGTCAGGTACGAGTACATCGTGACGGCGTCGGGTCTGACCCGGACACGCGGCCACAGCGCCGCCCACAGGAAAAGAGCCGCCGGCAGCCCGAGAACGACAGTCCCGACGCCCCAGCCATAGTGGAACCCGGACCAGATCAGCAACGCCGTGGCCGCCAACCCGAACGCGGCGAAGACGGCGCCTTGGCCGACGAGGACGCCAGGTCCCCAGTAGGTCCCGCATCGGAGCGGCCGCTGTTCCAAGCGCTCAACCACAGTCGGAGTGTGGGACGGCTACCCTCGAGTAGCAAGCGATGGGCTGCACACCGAGTCGTTGTGCACTTGATGCCAGATGTGCACGTAGTGCCCCATCTAAGCCGTGATCGCCGGTCCTTCGGTCGAATGGGGACTCGTCCCCACTCGGCAGCGCGAAGCACGCGACTTACGCTCTCGTGTCGAAGCGGGGCTCCGTCAGGTGGTGGATCGAGGGGGAACCTGTGAACCGATTCCGTTCGTTCCTGGTCATGTGCGGGCTGGGACTGATTGCTGCAGCGTGCACGACGCCTCCGTCCAGCCCTCCCGTCCCACCGTTGCCCGACGCGCCGGCGGCGACGATCAGCGCCGGCTACGGCAGCAGCTGCGCCCTGATGGTCGATACGACAGTGCGTTGCTGGGGACTCGCTAAGCCACCGGCGAATCAGTCGGGGGTCCCAACCATCCACAAGATCCCGGTACAGGTCCCTGGGCTGACCGGTGCGGTCGAGGTGGCCACCGGCACCGATGAGGATTGCGCACGGATGCCCGATGGAACGGTCGGGTGCTGGGGTTCGGGGCCCCTCGGGGACGGGACCACGTCATCCTCGTCGACTCCGGTGCCAGTCGCTGGCATCTCCAATGCAGTTTCGCTCTCCGGCGACTGGCCCTGCGCCGCGCTCGCAGACGGAACAGTCCGGTGCTGGGGCCGGCAGATCGGAACAACCCCAGTCACGGTTGCGGGCCTGAGTAACGCCGTGTCCGTTCATGGTTCCTGTGCGATCCTCGCCGATGGCTCCGTGTCCTGCTGGACCATTGCGATGGTTGCCGCTCCCTTGGCGGGGCTCAGCGATGTCGTTGCACTCGACGCCCCAGGGGGCAGCTTCCAGGGGTGCGCCGTGACTGCCGACGGCACCGCCCATTGCTGGGGGTCGGGCTACAACGGGCAGCTCGGTGACGGCACGTACACGCCGTGGTCGCCGACGCCTGTCACGGTGTCCGGGCTGACTGACGTCGTCGACGTCGCAATGGCTGGCACAAACGGAGCGTGTGCGAGTCTTGCCGACGGGACTGTCCGTTGCTGGGGCGACAACAGCGCCGGTCAGCTCGGTAATGGATCCACGATCGAGAAATCTTCGTTACCGGTCAACGTGAGTGGGCTCACCCACGCTGTTGCGGTCTCGGGAAGTTCGCCCGGCCACATGTGTGCCCTACTCGACGATGGACAGGGACGCTGCTGGGGTGACAACGAGTACGGCCAACTCGGCAACGGATCCCAGACCAACAGCAACCTGCCGGTCAAGGTGCAGGGCCTCAGCTAGGAACCCGGACGTCCGCTGGACGTCTCCGAACTTCATCGGCGGCACTGAATGCCGGATGTGCTCCGGCCTACATGAGCACCCGTCGTCCTCACCCAGCAGCGCCGGCGCCGTCAGCTGTTCGACGACAGCGGATACGTCCGGAATGGCCGAACAGAGTCCGCCACGTAGCGCCAGGAGTCCTGGTCCGCCCGGTGGTAGTCGACCTCGACGAGCTCACCTTCGTGCAGCTCCCGGAAGCCTTCGCCTTCGATCATGGCGAAATGGACCCACACGTCTCCGAGGAGGTCGGGGCCTTCGATGCCGCCCCATCCCTGGTCGGCCTTCCAGAACTTCACGGTCCCGCGGCCCGTGTGAGTCGCTCGACGCCAGCGCATGGGTCTGAGGGTAGAAGTCCAGACGCGGCAGCGTTGTGGGAGTTACGGCCGAGCGCTGGTTCGGCGCGCACAGCTTCCACTGGGTGACCCGTTGGAAACGCCTATTGCCGGCTCTGCACCTAAGCGAGGATTGGCTGATGTCGTGCGCCCCTCGAACCGGCACCGCCAGACGACGTCCTGATCGCACGTTCCTCACGTCGCACCGCGCCGTGACCGGATCGAGGTCCTCGTGCCAGTGCGATCGAGGCGACTGGGACGCTGCAAGGCAGGCGGTGGCTCCGAACCATTCGATGACGTGGGTCAGAACTTCGATGCGACCTGCTGCGCCACGGCGATCGTGACCTGCTGCGTGCGCGGCCATTGCAACGGACCGGGTGACTTCGCCCACGTGTCGGGTCCTTCGGCGTCGTTGGAGACCCAGATGACGATGGCACGGTCCCCGGCCGGAAGCGACGCCTGGCCGCGGAAGTGGCCGCCGCGCTGAAGCTGGACGATGTAGGCGCTGGGGATCGCGACGCCGGGAACGGGCGGGAGGTGCTGAGCGGGATCATCCGATAGGTCGGTGTTCGGCGGTGGGTACTCGACGTCGGAGGAGATCGACCACTCGCCGGAGCGGAACGCACACGGCGGCACGCCGGGAAGCGTCGGGTCGGCGATCGGGTGCACCTGGGTGACGGAGACACGGAGCGCCTTGGCGACGTCGGTGGCGGTGAGCGGCCCGCATGTGAACGGAGGCAGCGTGGTCGTGGGTACCGTCGGCGGGGCCGTGAGTGTGGTCGCCATCGAGAACGCGGTCGTCGTCGGGGCGGCCGGTGCGCCGGCGTTGCCGAACGCGCCGCAACCGGAGAGCACGGCGGCCGCGGCGACGAGCCACGCCGCCTGGCAGGAGCGTCCCAGCGCAAGAACCCTTCGGCGTCGCAGGTCATGCCTCCCGGTCATCAGTCCCAGTGAACCCTGGTCCGAGCGCGGACCGTCAAACGGAGCCAGATGTTCCAGCGGAGTCTTCGGGGTGAACCTGACGAGGGGCCGCCCTCGGTACCGTTGAGGATTGGTGGTGGGAGTAGGCGACAGCGACGGGTGCGGGCGGAGCGGAGTCGGCTGTCGGATCGCGCATCGAGTCCGTCTGCCCTTGTTGGGCGTGCTTCTCCTCACCAGCGGCTGCGCCGGAGCCACCCGGTCCTTCGGGAACGAGCTGGACAGCTACTACCGATCAGTCCTCTCCGGTGATGGAGCGGCTGCGTACGGACTGCTCTGCGCACACACGCGCGCTGAGCTTCCGGATCCCGGCGCTCTGCTTCGTGCGGCCAACGCTCAACGTGGGGCACTCTCGCTGACTGGCAAGTACTTCTTCCTGCGCGGTGACGACAACCTTGGCGAAGCCGTCTTCTCCAAGCGTCACGATGACGACGCCACGCTGGAGATGCCCGTTGAGTGGCACGCCGGCAGACCAACCTTCTGTCCGTCGGCCGAGAGTCCCTTCGGCAACGTGACAGACGAATAGCGGCTCAACCCCGCGCACGCCCACGGCACGTAATGCCGGATGTGCCCGGCTCGAGGCCGAGGCTGATGCCGAGTCGGCTCGGGGCCGGCGTAGATCGACTCGGGGTAGTTACCGTTGGGTGATGGCGAGCCATCCCCTCCGTCACCGCGTTGTGGTTCCATCATCGATCTGCTGCGCGCTGCTCCTGGCTTCCGGAGCCGCGGGCTGTGCCCGGAGCGACTCGCCCTCCAGCGCCAGCCCAACGACCACGACCACGCAAGCGCCGCCAACGACGACAAGCGCGGACTCGGCCGAGTTCAGCGTGTCGGGAGCCTGGATCGTCCGCACTGACCGGCCGACGGGATCCTCCGAACCGTGGGTCCACTTGAACCGTCAGCCGGAGCTCGCGAACTTCGCCACGTACAACGCGGACCTCAGCCTCTCGCCTGATGGGTCACTGCTCGCTGTCGCGGCCACTGGCTACCCGCGTACCGCGCAGCCGGGTCTCGCCCGTTCCGTGCTGTACCTGGCATCCACGGAGCGGGCTGATGACCTACGGCGAGTCGACGCCGGGCTGGCATCCCCAGGTCTCGCCCGGTTCAGTCCGGACGGCAGATGGCTCGCGGTGATCGGCAGCGGCGGCCTCGCAGTGGTGCATTCAAGTGGCGGACCACCCGCAAGCGTCACGAACTCCGACGACATCGGTTACGCCCAGGACGCGACCTGGTCCGCTGATGGCCGGCGACTGTCCGTCTCCAACCGCACCAACCGCGGAGCGCCGTGGACGACCATGTTCGACATCGACCCGTCCACCGGGGCCGCTCGACAGGTGCCCAGCTGAGCACCGGGCGCCGGGAAGCGGAACGCTTCCCCCAACGGGATGTCGACCTCGCGATCGTTACCAGGAACGCACGCGCGCGGGCGGGTGTTCGCGCGGGACGCCCGCACGCGACTCGTACGCTCACGCTGTTGGATCACGACGCCCAAGGCGTCACGTACGAGCTGACGCGAGAGAAGGCAGGGCTGCTCAGAGGACTCGCGTTCTGGGTTCGGGCGCTGCTGGCACTTGCCGACACGGCCGGTTGGGCCGACAGCGACTACGACGGCGGCCGCTGGGTCGTGTGGTCGAACGACCCGGCACGGACGTCGGCGAGTGTTCGAGTCAAGCGATCGATACGCCGCGGAGACACGCCTCAAGGCCCTGCAGCGCGGCGACGGTGAGTGCCGAGAGCTCCAGCGGCCGCGCGCCGAACCTCCTCAGTGGAGGAGCCAGCGGGCGACGTCGGGTCTGGCGAGTTCGCCGACACGATCGAGACACCGCTGCTTCGACTCCTCGTCGAGCTGGTCGCCGCCGCGGTCACGGGCCTCGGACCGGAAGAACGCGTCGCTGCTCTTGAGCACGCCGAGGTGATCGGGCGCACGAACGGCCGATCGAGTTCGCATGGCATCGAACTCGGCGGCCTCGACCAGCTCCGGCCAGCGGGCGTCGTCGACCGTCACCTCCAGGTGCCGGGCCAGCCGGCGCATCTGCCCGTCGAGGTCGTCGGACAGGTCGTCGTAGTGGACGAGCACGACGTCCTCGTCGCCCTGTCGGTCCCACGAGTCGGCAACGTGGTGAACGAGACCCGGCACGAATCGAGCACCTCGAGCGGACCGACGCCCGGGTCCAGCCACCAGTCGAACCACTCGGGGAACGTCCCGGTCGGTGGACCCGACCGACGGCCGGTGAGCGCCTCGAAACGGTCTCGGTCGATGTTGTGGCCGTGGGCGTACAGCGAAGTGGCCACGTCGAGCGGATGCCGCCCGGCGACGAGGTAGGTCACGTCCGGTTCGAGCGGGAGCCCGGCGAGTGGGGTGTGTGTCTTGATGAACCGGCGGTGCTCCTGGCCGTCGAGCCGCTCGCGCACCACCTCGACCGGCTCGACGTCCCAGTCGAACCACGGCGACAGCTCGGCCAACGGAGCGGGCAGGTCCGCGTCCTGGAAGACCAGGAGCGCGCAGATCATCTGCAGCCAGGTCGTCCCGCACTTGGAGCGGGTGCTGATCACGATGTCGCCCGGCCGGAACTCGAAGCCGACCCAACGGTCGCTCGCCTCCTCTGCGTACCTGACCACGGCCCGACCGTACCGATGCCGAGACACTGGAGCGACAGCGCTTCGGCGTTCACGAAGAGGCCGTGAGGTCGCCGCCCGATCCGAATGCAACATGCGCACGGCCGATCCATCGAGTACCTGAATGCCGGATCAACTGCGAACCGTCACGGCGTCGGGGTAACGGTGGATGTCGGGCAGTGCACCGGCTCCGCCGAGGAGGAGGTAGACGGCGTCGTGGGATTCGACCGCGCCGGGTGTGGGTCCTGTCGTAACGGGCCAAGGCCCGAGTTCGGTGACCGCATCATCCGACGGTGTGCGCGGCGGCCCGACCGCTCGCGGACCGATCTTTGCGGCGCCCCGTCCGACGGCAACGATCGGGTCTGGTTCTGAGATCTCGCGTGCGGTGATGCCGTCGTCGGTTCGCTCAAGGACAGCCTGCCGGCCAAGCGACGTCTGGAACATCATCGATCCCAGGCCGCACACCGTCATCGAGCCGTTGTAGATCACCGTGGCCGTGAGCTCGACCGGTTGACCCCAGTCCATGTTCGAGTCGAGGGCCCACATGCGGTACCGCACCTTCTGCTCCGACGCCGTCGACGACGCCAGTTGAGTCCACCCTCCGGCGAAGGTGTTACCCCGGGACTGGCAGATCTGGGTCATCGACGCGGGGCCCATGCCGTCGGGGTAGCCGACGTCGGACCACGCTTCTGACTCGGGGTCGTACACGGCGAGCGCGGCGGCTTGCGATCCGTACGGCACCACCGACAGGTAGCGGTCGTCGACCTGACGGACATACCCCATGTCGGACTGCGGTTCGATGACCGAGTCAGGGACCCACCAGGCGGTGTCCAGCGGAACGTGCCCGGCAAGACCTCGACACCGGACCCACCCACCCGCATGCCGGAAGCCGCCATGACTCCATCGTGTGTCCCGACCACCTGGACGTAGCCGACCGGCGCGTTCGCCGGCGTCATCGGTTCGAGCACAGTGGGGGCCGTCGCGGCCGAACGTTCAGCGGCATCACCACAGGCCGCTGCCAACAGACCGACACCAACCACGGCCATCACAAAGACCAAGCCGTGCCGACGCTTCCCCACAGCCACAGGGTGCCCGAACCAACTCAACAACGGACCGCACCCCAATGACGCGCCAGCAAGATCGGCAGTCAATGCCCGTTGTCGTCCACGGCTCTCAGCAGGACATCAAGCCCGGAACGGTCGGAACGGTCCACGGGTCGGCCGCTGTGATGTCGACGTGGAAGCCGATGTCGGCGAGGGCGGCGACGGTGATCGCCGAGAGTGGATGGGTCGGTGCGACTTCGACGTAGCAGGTCATGAGCTCGTTCTGGAGGGCCGTCTCGTTCCAATGGCTTGCGTCGTGGCTCAGCGGAACGGTGGCTCCGCTGCCGCCGAGGTGGCGCCACTCGGCGACGGCTCGTGGACCGGTGAACTGGTAGCCGGTCTCCGTGCCCGTGTACTGCGACAGCGCTCCCCACGGGCCAGCGGTCCCGATGCCGAGAGCGTGGCCGATCTCGTGGAGGACGACGTCGTCGAGCGCGCCTTGGGTGTAGAGGTTGTCGAGGCCGATGGTGCTGATGCGCACGAAGCTGAGTCGCGGGAGTCCGTCATCGCCGACGACGCACCACGACGCGTCGCCCATGAACCCGGGGACCGGCGTGACGATCACGTCGATGACGACATCGTCCACGATCCCGTCGTAGGACGGGATGAGGTCGCCCATGCAGTTCCACTGCACGTAGTGGATGTCCGTGTCGGGGATCCCACGGGAGATCACGGCGCTCCACCGCTGGACGGCCTTGGCGACTGATGCGGTGACCCTTGGGTCCTGGTCTCCGACGGGTTGGGTGACGATGTTGATCGGCTCCGTGGGGCCGGGTGCGACGTCGAAGGCTGCGGTCCTGGTGACGGCGGCGTGGGTGCCGTCGCTCAACTCGAACCGGGCGACGTGAGCGCCTTCACCAACCGACGCCGTGCGTCCGCCGACATTGGGGCAGGGGTTGATCGTCGCGTCCCAGACGCCGTCGCCGTCGCCGTCGAACCGGCAGGTGAGCTCGTCGCCGTTGGCGTCATGGACCTTCCACGTGAACGGGACCAGGGCAGGAGCCGTCAGGTTCCCTGACGTCGCGGCGAAGCTGTCGATCACGGGTGCAGCCGGTGCCGGCGGAGGTGGAACGCAGGCCACCGACAGGGCGACGAGCGCCGCGGTGAGTGCGGCGACGAGCGCTGAACGATTCTTGGTCCGACTCCACATGGAGGGTCCTCCTCTCACGAATGCTCGTGGCGCCCAACACCACCTTGCACACCCCGCTCGCGGCGGCACCAGGGACCTTCGTCAGGAATCAGATCCGACGCATCGCACGGCAGTCCGCCACCACCTCACCGTGGTCCTCTGACACGACTGCGCCCATCGCCGACGGGTGTCAAGGCGCCGGACCGCGACCGCGTTGGACATCCCGTTCTCCAACCCCATGGCCCCGGTCGTGACGTCGTGACGTCGTGCCGGCCACGGTGCCCATGCATGCCCGCTACACATTCGGCCGCTACTTCTCACCGATCGAACCCAACCGGCCGACCGATGTCGACTCGTTGTACGCCGCGAACGACGTGGTGCTCTACGACCCGACACGACGATCCGAACGAGAGCGCAAACCTCGCAACCGACCCGGACCAACGGGAACTAGCCCATGTGCTTCTGCAGCGCGCTGCCCCGCCGTGACTCGCCGGAGCGTTCGGCGGAGGTGTGCCGTGCCGCGCACGGTCACGTGCCGACCTATGGGTCGGAAGGACAGACGGTCCCGGCTGGAGGGGTTGCGAGAGTGAGCAGGTAGGCGTCGATGGCGCTGTTGATGCAGTGCGACGTGCCCCAGGCGGTGTGGCCGATCCCGTCACGGGTCAGGAGCGCGGCGTGGCGAAGTTGGCGGGCGAGCGTGACGGCCCACGAGTAGGGCGTAGCTGGATCATCGGTGGTACCGACCACCAACAGGGTCGGCGTTCCAGCGGCGGTGCGAGCGGGTGCTTCGGTACCGTCGAACGGCCAGTACGCGCACGGCAGGATCTCACGGAGGAACGCTTCGCCCATGCGGGGCGATGACGCCTCCTGCTTCGTGACGGCACGTTCGAACATCGGGCCGGGCGCGGGCCAGGCGTGGTCGGCGCAGTTGATGGCGACGATCGCCGCCGAGCTGTTGGAGGTTGCGCCATCGGCGGTGCCGGTGGCGAGCTGCCATCCACGTCGCACCGCGCTTGCATCGCCGGAGGCGGCCTGGGCGATCCCGACCTCGAGGAACTTCTGGAAGCCGGCGTCGAACAGTGCGTCGGCGGCCACGGTTGTCGCTTGGCTGGCGGTGATGGCGTCGCCGCTGGCCACAGCCGGCGGACGAGCGTCCCACCGAGCCATGAGATCGTCGAGCACGACGTCCGCCTGACCGTTCGACGAGATGGCGCAGTCCGGACGGCTCGAGCAGTTGTCCAGGAACTTCTGCATCTGAACCTCCAACGACCTTCCCTGTTCTGCGTACTCGGTCATGCCATCGCGCAGGGTGGGGACCGCGCCATCGAGCACGGCGGCGCGGACGTGCTGGGGATACAGGTGGGCGTACGTCGCGAACAGCTCGGTTCCGTAAGAGAATCCGAAGAGGCTGACCTGGTCATCGCCGAGCACACGACGGATCTGGTCGATGTCCCTCGCGGCGTCGACGGTTCCGACGAACTTGAGCAGCGAACCGCTCCGAGCCACGCAGGCGTCGGCGAACGATTTCATCGTGGCCTTCAGTTCGGCCATCTCCGCGGCATCATCCGGGCTGTAGTCGACGCGATCGGCAGCGCTGGTGTCCCCGCAGTCCACGGGTGTACTACGTCCGACGCCCCGTGGATCGAAGCCGATCAGATCGAATCGGCTGAGCATCGCGACGTCGTCCGCGGCGCTCCCGGCCTCCGCCACAAGATGTGCCGGTACGTCCAGACCCGGTCCCCCCGGCCCGCCCGGGTTGAACTCCAACGAGCCCAGATGGTGTTCCGGCGCAGTCGCTCGTATCCGCGACACGGCGAGCGAGATCGACTTCCCGTCCGGATGGACGTAGTCAAGGGGCACTCGGAGCGTCGTGCACTCGACGGCTTCGCCCACTTCGGGACATGCCGCCCACTGGACGGCTGTCGGCGCCGGCGGCGCCGGCACACTGGTCGACCCTGCCCGTGCTCCCTCCGACCGGTGCGACCCATCGGTGGAACACCCGCTCGCCAGCACCAAGGGCACCAGCACCGAGGCGACGGCCGCGAGCACAACCGAACATCTACGCACGTCACTGCCCTCCCGTTCTCGGAATCGGCCGCATCGAGTCGGCAGCCGCCCGCTGGTCAGCACGGCGGGAGGCGGGGGCGGCCCGGCGGCCGCCCCCCACCCCACTCATCGGACCCCAGCGCGTGGTCTCGCTTCAGTGCACGACGATGTTCCCGCCCTTGAGCGGCAGTGCGCCGCTGCTGCTGTAGACGACGGTCCCGCCCGGACTGGTGATGGTCACGGAAAGCGTGTCGCCCTTCTTGCCGCTCGTGCCGTTGTCCACCACGGAGATGCTGAAGCGATACCCGCTCGCGCCGTTCCACCTCCCCGTCCCGGTGAAGGTGCCGCTGGCGCCGCTTGTGCTCAGGGTCAGCATGGCGTCGCCGTGGAACCGGTCCTTGCCGGCCCGTCCGTTGAGTTGGACCTGCCCGATGGGCCCGAGGGCCGACGGAGCCACGTTGAAACCGAAGGAGAGCCGCCCGGCACCGGGCGTCACCCATCCTCCGCCGGTGATCTTGGCGGCCGCCATCTGGACCGTCACGATCGTCTGGGGTGCAGAGCACGGCCCGTAGTACGCGTCGCCGGCGAAGGCGGCCGTGACCTGGTAGACGTCCGCAGGAAGTGCGGCCGCAACCGACGCCGCACCGGCGGCGTCGGTCGCCGCGGTGAGCGTCTGGCTCACGCTGGCGCTGTTCACGAGGGTGAACACGACGGACTTGCCCGCCCAGTTGCCCGGGTAGGGATCGGTCTCGCCGAGCTGTGCTCGGAGGGTGGTCAGGCCGCCGGTCGCCACCAGCACGTCACCGGAGTAGGACAGTGTGCAGTCCTCCCTCGCGATCGTGAACGGCGCCGTGGTGCTGGATGCCAGGAGTTGGGCCAGGGCATCACCGGCGAAGGCCACCCCCACCGAGCTCACGGAGCCGGGCTGCTGGTTCACCACCAGCGGCGCGGCGGTCACGTCGCCGGTGGCGTTCGTGGGCGATGCGCTCGTCGTCTGGCTGCCCAGGGTGAAGCCGAGCCCGTAGCCGGCCAGCGGCGAGTTCGTGGCGGTCGTCAAGCGGCCCGACAGCGACACAGGGTCCGAGTACTGGACGGAGCCGGGTCCCGTGTAGGCGACCTTCGTGGCCGTGGCGTCGTTCTGGGTCCACGTCACGGCGGCGGTGTCGGACAGCGTGCCCACCGAAGCGATCACCGTGTCGTTCCCGGTAGCCGAGCCCGTGTAGCAGAACTGCGCTGTGCCGTCGGCAACCGTTTGGGCGAAGCCGCTCGCGCTGTTGGCCCCCGTCACGACGAAGTCGACACGAACTCCTTGGAGTGCAGCGGAGTTCTGGTCCTGGACCGTGGCGGTGAGGCAGTGCTGCGTGCCGACGACCTCGGTCGCCGTCTTCGGTGACAGCGACACGGTGGTCACCCGTGCGACGGGCGCCAGGGACAGCCCACCCGGGTAGCCGTACGAATCGAACGAGTCGAAGCCGTACATGAAGGCGCCGAAGGGCACCGTTCCGCTCAACACGTGCGCGCCGAGGGCCACGGGCACCTGGGCTCCCGAGAAGCCGGACGAGCCGATGGCCGTGAACGATCCCGCGGGCACGGTCACGCCGTCGACGGTGACGCTCCCGACGCCGGCGGACGGGACGACGAGGTTGATGTAGTTCGTGGCGAAGCCGCTCGCTGGGGTGGTCACCGTGTAGCTCGACAGGAACTGCTCGTAGGGCGGGATGAGCATCATGAACGGATCGGACGTGACGCCGTCGAACGAGCTGCCGTTCGAGTACTGCGCCACGAGGACCGGCCGGTCGGCGGTGATCATCGACGGGCCGGTGAGGAGGGTCTCGTAGTACTGACCGGCGCCGATGGTGGCGACCGCCGCGCCGTTGACCGACACGGTGGTGTTGGCCTGTGACGCGAGCACCCTGAAGGTGTCGCCACCGGTGCGCGTCGCCAGAGGCATCGTGACGAAGCTCTTGCCCCACGTGTCGGTCGGGGGCATCTCCTCC
This sequence comes from Actinomycetes bacterium, assembly GCA_023392475.1. Classification (GTDB taxonomy): domain Bacteria; phylum Actinomycetota; class Acidimicrobiia; order Acidimicrobiales; family Microtrichaceae; genus JAEVZA01. The sequence continues at coordinate 65,054 of JAEVZA010000374.1, forward strand.
ACGACGTGGTCGCAGGCGAGGGTGGCTCCGTTCGGGACGTTGGCGCACTGGTGCCCGCCGAAGACGCCGACGGGCTTGTCCGACGTGACGATCGTGCCGGTCAGGTCGGCCGGCTCGGGGTCGCTGGTCCGCAGCTGGTAGGTCTGACCCTGGTTGAGGGTCACCTGGTAAGGGACACCGGCCGGCCGGCTGCCTGCGTTCACGCTCGGCGTGATGGTGACCGTCGTGGCGTCCTGTGTGGCGACGACGGCGAACTCCGATTGAAGGCCGTTCCCGACGTTCTTCCACGCCATGACGACGTAGGACGTCCCCAGGATGTCCGTCGGCAGTCCGAGGTAGGCGTCCGTCGTGTACTGGATCCGGTTGAGGCCGTAGACCGACACCTCTGCTCCAGCGGTGACGTGGATGCCGAGGGACTGGACCTGGTCAGTGGTATCGACGTCAGCGCCGGACGGCACGGGCACCGATGTGACGTCGCCCGGCGTGACCGTGAAGGGCTGCGAGAAGCTGAGGCCCGGGATCTCGACGGTGCCCGTCGTCGCCGTGTCCCCGGACACGAACAGCGTCAGCGCGGGTCCGCCGAAGTAGTTCCCCGGGAACGCCAGCCAGAAGTCGGTGCCTCGGTTGTCGGGCGCCGTCGGTGTGATACCCGATGCGGTGCTGCCGAGTGCGAAGTAGCAGGCAAGCAGGCTGAGGATCACCATCAGGGCGACGATGCTCCCCCGCTTCCGCGTGCGCGCACGACGAGTGGGCGGGCTGACTGCGGTCATGTTCTCTCCCCTCCAGGTGCTCGGCACGGCCGGCACCACTCCTCCCGCTCGTCTCCCGGCGAGCGGTCCTGCGATCAGCACGACCCCAAGTCGTTCCCCGCCAAGGTGCTGACTTCGCTGCAGCCTGCCGAAGCGAGCGAACGCTCGCGTTACGACTGCGAACAGGGCCGGTGGTCGGTGCCGGACTCGCCACCACGCTCTCGCCACGCTCAACAGCCGCGAACGCGACTCGAGGCGACGGTTGCTCGACACGACCACCTGGTCGACCGGACAGGTGAGAATCCTCCCTGATCAGGTGGCCCAGCGGGGTCGTACCCTGCGCCCGACCAGGGAGGTGGGCGTGGTGCGACGGGTCGCGTTCGGAGCGGTGCTGGCAGCGATCGTGAGCGTGCTCACCGGGTGTCCGACGGTTCCGCCGTCGGGATACCGGCCGGTGGTCATCAACTCGATCGAGGCCACCCCTTCGCCTGCCCATCCAGGTGACACCGTCACCATCAACCTCGACATCACCGACGACCAGATCGTGTCGGGTGCCGTGGTCCGACGTCTCTACTCCCCGACCGGTGCGGAGTTCTTCTCTGCGAACGACTACTGCTCAGCCGCCGTGATCCCGTTGGAAGGTCCTCAGCACGCGACCGTCGCGGTGACGTGCCAGGTGCCCACCTACGCCTCGAACGGCGCCTGGCGTGTCGAGATCGCCGTCGCCGACGTCCTGCCGAACACCGTGCCGACGGTCCAACCCCTGATCACGAAGATCCCGTTCGACGTGGAAGGCGGCAGTGACGACAGAACGCCGCCGAAGCTCGTCTCGTACTCGCTCGACACCCCCGTGGTGCACCAGGAGACGACGTTCAACCTGTCGATGCGGTTCCACGACGACACGTTGCCGATCACGCTCGGGCAACGGCCGAGCACCAACATCGGCTTCGGGAAGCTGTTCGCACCGTCCACGATCCGGTGCGGCCTGCTGACGTACACACCGGTGTCGGCGACCGACGCCGACTTCACCTACCGGTGCGTGCCGTACTCCTACGAGACGCCCGGGCGATCCGAGGCAGGGTTGTTCACCGGCATCAACGACGTCCGCGACGCGCTGTGGAACACAGGCCAGTTCACGATCAGCATCGACGTCCAGCCCGGTCCCTGACGCCGGCACGCCCCGCCGCCGCGCACCACACGCGATACCGCCCGCTCCGGGGGCGCTCGTTCTGGGTCCGCTGCTACCGGAATGCGCAGCGTCAGTGAGGACAGCACGTCTCGGCAACTGGGACAGCAGGTGATGCCGGATGAGCCCTGCGTCGAGCAGTGGCCCTTGTGTGCTCCTCCAGTGTGAGGCTGCGGACCGTCATGCCTCCATGCGATCCTCACGCGTGGCTCTGACGGAGAGTGGCCGCTCCCGCCCTGGTCGTGTCAGGTCGATGACACGGAGCCGGTGGCCCTCGATCCAGTCGTGCTGTCGGCCCTCCGAGAGCCACCGGGCGGTGAGCGACGCGGCGAACGGGAACCCGATCCAGAACAGGCGCGGCGTGAGGTCCACCGTGATGAACGACCAGGCGCAGATGCCGAGCGCGAGCACCACGCCGACCACCGCGGGGTCCTGCACCAGGCCCAACCAGCCCTCGCGCCGCAGGATCCGCCACCCGACGAGGATCGACGGGACGATCAGGGGCCCGACACCGACCACGAACGACGCCAGCGGAGATGAGGTGGGCCAGCCACAACGGATGGACCTCGTCCGCTGCTTCGGCCTTCGTCCACCACGTGGCCGACCACTCCGCAAGACGCTCTCGCCTCGACCGCGTCAGCGCCACGATGCGATCCAGGTCCGAGGTGGTGGCCACTCGCAAGCTGAGTCCACGTCCCGAGGTCATCACCTGGATCTAACAGATCAGCCCGTCGCCGTCCTCGACCGGACCGGTCACCACCGACCTCGTCGGATGGTCGAGCTTCACCGCGTGCAGCTGGACCGGAAGAGGGTGACCTCGTTCCGCCTCTGGACGTCGCGGTCGCCGAGGAAGGTGCGGACCTCCTCGAGGTGCCAGGCCGCTGCCCGGTCGCCGAGCGCCGGCTCGTACAGCTCGTAGAACTGCGGAGCGACGTCGACGAGCCATGCCAGGTGCTGGTCGCACACGAAGGCGGCGAGTCGGCTCGTGCCGACGGCGTCGGCGGCGTCGTTGTCGGCGACGCCGTCGAGGTTCACGACCGTCCGGTCGGAGTAGAGCGACAGCAGCCCGGAGTTGAACGATCCGACCCGATCGGCCGGGTCCGTGTCGGACCTCAGCCACCGAGCGGCCGCCACCATGCTGGTCTGCCACGGATACACCGGGACCTCGGCGGCGTTCACGAGCAGGCTGCACCCGGCGACCGCGATCACGAGCGCCCCGATCGTGGTCGCCACCCGCTGGGGCATCCGAGCGATCGACGAGCCTGGCGTCGCCCACACCCGTGATCCCAGGATCACACGGATCGTTCCCGCCGCCAGGATCGCCCACGCCAGCCGGACCCACTCGAAGTAGTAGGGGCGTGGGTTCAGGCGCACGCCGGCGTGCAGCACCGACAGCACCGCGCCTGCGGCGACGAGCCAGAGCCCGAGCGCCAGGACACCCCTCGCTTCTGCGGTTCCCGTCCGACGGACCAACATCCACGTGGACGCGACGAGCAGCAACACGATCAGCCACAGCGGGACGCCGAGCCACCGAGGACCTTGACCAGTCATGAACTGCCACGCGCTGTGCAGCCCGAACATGACCTTCGACCCCGATGCCGTGACTGCCGACCGTCGCCACAACACACTCGGAACCGACCAGGCACTTGCCTGCTCGACCGTGCCGAACATGACGATGTTCCAACACCACCACGGCAGGCAGACCGCTACCGCCACCGACCCAGCGACGCCCACATCGCGCCACACCATCCGATGCGGACGGGACCGCCGCCACACGGCGGCGACCAGCCACCCACCGATCCCGATCACGGCCAGCGCCGCGTCGGACCTCGCGAGGTACACCCCGGCAGCGCACAGGCCCACGAGGACGGCGCTCGGAACGTCCAGGCGATCGCGGTAGCGGTACGCCGCACACACGAGCAGGACGACGAGCAACCCGGTCAGTGATGCCTCCAGCCCGGAAGCCGAGCTGTACAGCGCCTCGGGCGACAACCACCACAGCCCCAGCCCGACGGCTGCTGGGGCGACACCGACCCGCGGCACGAGCAGGCGGGCCAGCACCACGAACGTGATTGCGGCGCACGCCACCCCCAGCAACGCTGCGATCCGTAGCTGCATCGTCGGATCGGCGACGAGGCGGGCGACCGGCGTCACGACCACCAACCAGAGTGGATGGAACCCGTTCGTCGCATGCAGTCCGTCCATCGACGGCACGCCGGAACGGGTCGCCTCGCCGGCGAGCTGGAGGTAGTAGCCCGCGTCGTCCGCGACGACGCCCAGCAGGCGGTCCTGCGACAGGAACGGAACGATCAGTCGCGGCACCAGGCCAGCCACCAGGACCGCGGTCAGCCAGCGGCTCCATCCGATCTCAACACCGTTCGACACCGACGCCTGCGACGTCACCGCCGTGCTGTCGAGGTCAGTTCCTCCCACAGCGATCCTTCGGCATCGCGACGGACCCCGCTGAGGAAATCTCTGCGTCGACGACGCGACACGGCGTCATCGCTCGACGACGCGGAGGAGAGACTCGCCTCTGCATCGTCCTGGTCGGCGGTCCTCCCTCGGGGGGTTTCCTTCAGGTCTGCTCTGGCGGCTCGGCCGTGGCCGATGTTCGCCGTCCACTTCTCCGGGGCCATCGTGAACCCGTTCAACACCGACGAGGCGATCTTCTCCGACACGATCTGCCACCTGGGCAACGTGCAGAGCACGCCCTGCGCCTGGCTCTGGTAGGCGTTCCGCCAGCCTCGACAACGGGGCACAGGAGGGACTTGTCCCGACCTCCCGACGGACCGGCAGCGGTCGAGCGCGGCTACTTGATGATCCGGAACGTCGGGTAGCCGAAGCCGCTCATCCACGTCGGGAACGCCATGCCGAACACGGAGGGCCCCACCGGGCCGTTGGGGTCGAGCGTCGCGGCCTCACCCGTGAGGAGGTACTCCATGCCGTCGTCCGTCGGCAGGCACTGCGCGTCGCCGGGGACGACCGCGGTCAGGCTGCCTCCGTCGATGTACCAGGCGTCGTAGGTGCCGCCCTCGTCGGCGTAAAGCGCCTTGTGGAAGGCGAAGCTCCCGCTCTGGCTGATCGGTGTGCACGCCGGGTAGAAGGCGACCACCTCGACGGTCGGCTGGGTCGATCCGAGCGCGACCGGGGCTCCGTCGTCGTCCATGCCGACGGCGTACGGGCCGGCCTCCGCGATCTCGAAGCGCAGCGTGCGCGGTGCCGGCGGAGCCGGAGGCGGTGCAGGCTCACAGCCGGCCAGCACGACGAATCCGAGCGCGAGCATGCCGGCGATGCCGAGTGTGCGACGCATGTTCCTCTCCCAAGGGTGTTGTCACCGGATCGATCCGGCAGGTCGTGAGTATGACATCGGCACCGTGACGCACCCGGGTTGAGCGACTGAGCAGATGCACCCAGGCCGATGACGTGATCGCGCGATCTGAACGACTCGAGCAGGACCTGGCCCCTTCCTTGACAGGCAAGTAACGACTTGCCTAACATCCAGACGTGGGCGACGTGTTCAAGGCCCTGGCCGATCCGACTCGGCGGGCGGTCCTGGACGAGCTCACCGAACGAGACGGCCAGACGCTGTTCGAGCTGTGCGCACGGCTCGCGACGAAGCACGGTCTCGGCTCGACCCGTCAGGCGATCTCGCAGCACCTCGACGTGCTCGAGCGCGCAGGGCTCGTCCGGACGAGTCGCCAGGGTCGCTACAAGTTCCACCACATCGACACGGCGCCGCTCGAACAGGTCGAGGGCCGGTGGTCGATGCCGGCACCCCAGGAGGACCCGTGAGGATCAACGTGATGAGCGTCATGGTCGACGACCAGGACAAGGCGCTGCGGTTCTACACCGAGACGCTCGGCTTCGTGAAGAAGCGCGAGATCCCGCTCGGCGAGCACTCGTGGCTCACGGTGGTCTCGCCGGACGACCCCGACGGCGTGGAGCTGTCGCTCGAACCGGATGAGCACCCGGCCGCCCGTCCGTTCAAGGAGGCGCTCGTCGCTGACGGGATCCCCTACACGTCGTTCCTCGTCGACGACGTCGCAGCGGAGCACGCTCGGCTGGAAGGGCTCGGCGTGCGGTTCACCCAGCCGCCGACCGAGATGGGCGCGGTCGTGACGGCGGTCCTCGACGACACGTGCGGGAACCTCATCCAGATCGCCGCCGAGGTTGGTTGACGACATCGCTGAAGGAGCGTGCGCAGGATTCGACGACCAGTCGATCTCGGACACCTTCCAAGGCAGCGCGCAACGCCGATCAACGGTGGCCGATCACGATCGGCTCGAACGCGAAGGTCGGCTGTACCTGCTCACCACGCCGTGACCCGATGTCCGCATCTGCCTACCGCGACGGGTCCTGCAGAGCCTTCGTCGATCGGTCACGCGTCGCGGGGACCGGGTCATGGAGAGTGGCAGCCGCTCAACATCGGCTTGCCGAGCGGTGAACAACTCGCCACCATCTGGTGGTCGGGGTGCGGGCCCCGTGGAACGAGGGACGACATGCGAGGGCGGGTTGCGAGGGTGGCCGCGGCGATGGCGCTGGCGGTGGTCGGGATGTTCGCGTCGGTGGCACCGGCGGGAGCGGCCCCGGCCGCGTCGACGCCGATCGACGGTCGGATCCCGTGGGCGCGGACGAACGGCGACATCCTCGCCATGACCAAGGTCGAAGGTGCCGGCGCAGATCTGATCGCGTTCGGCGGCAACTTCACCCACGTGATCACACCCGACGGCGTCAGCCGCGACGCGACGAACTTCGCGGTCGTGGACGAGTTCACCGGCGCACTGGTCTACGCCGGCCACGCCGACTCCTACGTCCGGGCGATCACGAGTCGCAACGGCACCATCTACGTCGGCGGGGACTTCACCACCTTCGGCGGCGTCGCCCGCAACCGCCTCGCCGCGCTGTCGCCCACGTACCAGGTCACCTCCTGGAACCCGGGCGCCTCCGCGGGCGTCTACGCCCTCGAGTCGAGCAGCGCGGGGGTCTACTTCGGCGGCAACGGCTCGAGCGTGAAGCTGGTCGATGCGACGACCGGCGCCACGGTCATGTCGCAGTCCGTGACCGGCGGATCCGTCAAGTCGCTGCTCGTGTCGCCGGACAGCGCGTGGCTGTACGTCGGTGGCGGCTTCGAGACCTACGGCGGGTTGACCCGCCACGGCCTGGTGCGCGCCAACGCGCTCACCGGCGCACCGGATCAGGGCTTCAACGCCCACCTGCGCGTCGACTCCGGTGTCGGCACGTTCGGCGACTTCGACGGCGAGGCCGGCAAGGCCCTCGCCTTCGACAGCACCCGGAACCGCCTCGTCGCCGGCATCGCCGGCCACGGCGCGGATGAGCTGAAGATCTTCAGCGCGACCACCGGGGCGCTCGTGTGGGTCGACGTGCTCCCCGGCGACGGACAAGCCGTCGGCATCGTGGGCGACACCTACCTCGTCGGGTACCACCGCCACGACACCAACCCGTGGCCGTACTTCGCCGCACAGGTCGAGGCCTCGAACGGCGCGCTCACCAACTGGGACCCGGGCGTCGAGGGCTTCCAGGCCAACGAGGACGGCGGCAACAACGGCGTCCAAGCCATGTACATCGATCCGGCGAACCGCCGCGTGTTCCTCGGCGGGGCGTTCCTCACGCCGGTGAAGTCGATCGCCGTCTACACCTGGGGACCGCCGGTCACCCCACCGACGAACCAGACACCGACCGCATCCTTCACCGCCACGACCAACGGCCTCACCGCCACGTTCGACGGCACCGGATCGGCCGACCCCGATGGATCGGTCGTGTCCTGGGCGTGGACCTTCGGAGACGGCACCACCGCCACCGGAGCCAACGCGAACCACGCGTACGTCAACGCGGGCACGTACACCGTGACGCTCAAGGTGACCGACAACCGCGGCGCCACCGACACGACGTCGAAGAAGGTCACGGTCACGGCGCCGCCTCCCACCACGACGACCACGACCACGACCCCACCCACGACGACCATCCCGCCGGCGGACAACCGAACGCCGATCGGCGCCGCGCTCATCACCAACCTGGCAGACCGCCGCTACTCGATGCTCGGCTACGCCATCGATCCGGACACCGACGCACCGATCGAGGTCGTCGTCGCCGTCGAGGGCGTCGGCGAGACGACGCTCACCGCGGACTACGAGCTCGACGGCCTTCCCGACACCCATCCCGGTTACGGGCCGAAGCACGGCTTCCTCTACAGCAAGGCACTGCCCGCCGGCACCCGCAACGTCTGCGCCTACGCGCTCGACTCCACCACCGGTGCCCGCACGGCGATCAGCTGCCAGCGCGTGACCGTGAAGTGAGTCGCTCCGCCCCACATCCCTGATCCGTACGTCGACGTCGGTACCCTCGCTCGCGTGGTCGAGGATGAGTGGTCCGAGTTCGCGGGCGAGGCCCTCGACGGCCCCGTCATCGCCAGCGGCTGGTTCCGCCCAGCGAGCTACGACGGGCCGGTGGTGCCCTGGCTCGCCCCATGGCGAGCTTCGCAGCTCTCGATGGCCGAGCTGCAAGCGGCCAAGGAGTCACGTGCCCGCCCCGAGTTCGTGAACCACCTGCCCCGCCTCCTGTACGTGGCGGTGACCCATGACCGACTCGGCGTGTTCGATCTCGACGGCAGGCACCACGTGCACGCCCGGCGAGTGGTCGGCAGTGGCGATCGCAACGGGGTCCGGGTGCTCACCGACTCGAAGCATCCGACGTGGCTGTACCTCCAGCTGGCCGACCGCAGAGTCGTCGCGCTCGAGCCGAACGGCCCCGACGACGACACCGAGTCCGTGCGGCAGGCCATCAGCGCCTGAAGCTCCCGGGTCGAACGCTGTGGAGGAGAACGTCGGGATGAGTCGTGGCTACGCTCCGGCGATGGCGACCGGACTGCGTTGGCGACAGGCACTGTTCGTGGTGGCGGGTTGGATCGGAGTCCTCGCCGCAGCGCCGCCCGCGTCGGCGCACACGGGCCAGCACCTCGCCGGCGCATGGGATGGCCTGCTCCATCCGTTCCTCGGGATCGACCACCTGCTCGCCATGATCACGGTCGGGATCCTCGCCTACACCTTGGACCGCTCCCGTTCGATCCCCGTGGCGTTCCTGGGCGCCATGACCGTCGGCGGCGCCCTCGGTGTCGTCGGCGTCGCCGCTCCGCTCGGTGAATGGGCGGTCGCCGTCTCCGTGCTTGCGCTCGGCGCAGCTCTCGTCGCCGGCGCGACCTTGGGCCGGACACCGGCGCTCGCGCTGGTCGCGCTCGCCGGCCTCGCGCATGGGCATGCTCACGGCCTCGAAGCTCCTGCGGCCGTGCATCCGCTGCTGTACATCGCCGGCTTCCTCGCGGCCACCGCCGCACTGCACGCCGCTGGCTGGGTCGCCGGCTGGGCCATGGCGAACCGCACCGCTGCGCGACGAGCGGTCGGCATCGCCGTGGCGGGAGTCGGCGTCGGACTCGTCGTCGGCCTGGCCTGACCTTCCGCCCGGTTCCAGCCATGGGTCGGAGCGGCGCGGAGGGGCAGCGTCGCACGTCGCGTCGTGAGACGCCCTTGGGCCTCTTGCCGGTGACGTCGTCGTGGATGAGCCCCACGACGGACCGGGCGGGCCCGCGCCCGACCGATGTCGGGGGCGTCGGCCCTCCTGGACGGATGGACGGGACCCAGCCCGACGTCGGCTAGTGCTGGCTGACCTGGTAGCAGGCCACGTCGTACTGGGAGACGGACTTCGGGTTGTGGGAGTTCTGAGGTGCACTTCCGGCGTAGTGGGTCTCGGCGTTCGCGAACCCGGCGGTGCCGAATCCGGCGGGAGCGTTCGGCGCCGTCGAGCTGCCACAGGACTGCGAGGGCTGACCGGTGCCGGAGGGGTTCGTCGCCGCGCCAGCTGCCACTGGGAGCAGCATCCCGAAACTGGCGACGAAGGTGGCGACGAGTACACGTGACGTGCGCATGTTGTGACCTCCTGGACGGCGGCGCGGTCCTCGCGCCGAGCCGTTGGCAAGCGATACGGCCGAAGCGGTCTGCGAGATTCCGCCGTGCGATCATCCCGGCGATCCCTTACCGAAGCTTTACCGAGCCATCGGCGCGAGCGTCGAGCGAGCAGCGCCCAGCGACTGGCCCAGGTGCCGCGGTCGCTAGCCTGGGACGGATGGCCGAAGCGTTCGACATCGTGTGCGAGGTCGAGCCGGCGACGACCCCCGACCTCATGCGTGTCCGTCACCAGATCGGCGTCATGAGCCGGGTGGCCACGTCCTTCCTGATCCCCGACAACCACATCGGGCGCGCGACGGTGTCCAGCATCGCGGTCGCGCACGAGGTCGCGCTGATGGGCGGCGCGCCGATCGCGTGCCTCAACGCGAGGGATCGCAACGTCCTCGGGTTCAGGCGGGACCTCCTCACGGCCGCCGCATACGGCGTGAGCGACTTCCTGTTCGTCTACGGCGATCGACCCGAGACCGGTCGACGCTCCGACGACCTGACAGTCCGGAAGATGCTCGAAGAAGCCAGGACGTTCGCAGCCGGTCCCGACGGGACCACGACACCACCGAGGCTCGGTGTCAGCTCACGGCTCGTTCCGCTGCCCGACTGGAAGCGAGATGCCGACTTCCTGTTCGCGCAGGTCAGCTTCTCGGTCCCGGCACTGCTCGACTGGCGCAGCGCGCTCGACTTCGACGGGCCGGTGTTCGCCGGCGTGATCGTGCCGCCGTCGGCGTCGATGGCACGCAAGTTGTCGGCAGAGATCCCGGAGCTGGCCGTCCCCGACGCACTCATCGCGCAGCTCGACCGGCACCCGGACGCAGGTGTGGAGTTCGCGTGCGAGATGGTCGCGGACATCCGACGATCCGAGGCGTTCGACGGCGTGCACCTCATCCCGGTCACCCGATACCGCCAGGTCGCGGCACGGCTCGACCCGCAGCGCTGACCGGCCGAGCCTCGCGGCTCCTCGGCCCGGCCGAGATCGCCTGCGCCCGTGGCCCATCAGCGCACCTCCCTCCGGCGCCGCGGGCGTAGGGTCGTCCACGGTCCCGGCGCACCGGGGCGCTCGTCGAGGAGCGGAGGTGATCGTCCGGTGTCGGTGATCGAGGTCGAGGACCTCCGCAAGTCCTACGGCGACGTCGAGGCCGTCAAGCGCCTGAGCTTCTCCGTCGAGGAGGGCGAGATCCTGGCCGTGCTCGGGCCCAACGGCGCTGGCAAGACGACCACCGTCGAGATCCTCGAGGGCTACCGCGAGCGCGACGGGGGTGACGTGCACGTGCTCGGCATGGACCCGGCCACGGGCGGCACCGAGCTGCGCGGGCGCATCGGGATCGTGCTGCAGGAGTGCGGGGTCGACCCGTTCCTGACCGTGTCGGAGGTGCTGCGCAAGCACTCGGAGTACTATCCCCATCCCCGGGACGTGGCCGGGGTGATCTCGCTCGTGGGCCTGGAGGAGAAGGCACCGGCCCGGGTGAAGACGCTCTCGGGCGGGCAGCAGCGCCGGCTCGATGTGGCGCTCGGGTTGATCGGCGATCCCGAGCTGCTGTTCCTCGACGAGCCGACGACCGGGTTCGACCCGTCGGCCCGACGCCAGGCGTGGGAGATCGTGCGCAACCTCGGCGAGCTCGGCAAGACGGTGCTGCTCACGACCCACTACATGGACGAGGCGCAGGCGCTCGCCGATCGGGTCCTCGTGATCGCCGGCGGTCGCATCGTGGCCGAGGGGACGCCACAGTCGATCGGCGGGCGGGCCGAGGCCGACGTCTCCGTCGAGTTCCGGCTCCCGCACGGCGTCGGGCCGGCGGACCTGCCGGTGGCCGTCGACGAGCGGGGGGACGGCACGGTCGGGTTCACGACGTCCGAACCGACCGAGGTCCTGCACCTGCTGACGTCGTGGGCGCGGGACCGCCCCGACCCGATCGAGCTGGACGGGCTGACGGTCACGCGCCCGTCGCTCGAGGACATCTACCTCGCGCTGACCGCCTCCGAGCCGGAGGACGCACGATGACGTCGCCGCTCACGACGCTCGGCCGACAGGTCGGCTGGGAGCAGCGGTCCTACTGGCGCAACCCGGCCGCGGCCGCCTTCACGTTCGCGTTCCCGCTGCTGTTCCTCGTGATCTTCGTGGCCCTCAACGGCAACTCACGCGTGTCGCTCAGCGGCGGCGACGTGCGCTTCGCGCAGTACTACGTGCCGGCGATCGTGTCGTTCGGGCTGATCTCGGCCTGCTACACGAACCTGGCGTTCACGATCTGCAACCGGCGCGAGCGGGGGTTGCTCAAGCGCATGCGGGGCACGCCGCTGTCGCCGGGGCTGTACCTGGGTGGCGTCTTCGGCAACGTGCTCGTCGTGGCTGCCATCCTGACCGGGCTGGTGATCGCGCTCGGGTTGCTCTTCTACGGGGTGACCTGGCCCGGTCGGTACCTGGCGCTCCTGGTGGTGACGGTGACGGGCGCGTTCTGCTTCAGCGCGATCGGCGTGGCCGTGTCGACCTTCGTGCCCAACGAGGACGCGGCGCCGGCGATCATCAACTTCATCCTGTTCCCGCTGCTGTTCATCAGCGGGACCTTCGGCGCCGTGGCGTCGGACTCGTTCCTGGGACGGCTCGCGGCGATCTTCCCGGTGCGGCACCTGATCACCTCGATGGTGGCGGTGTTCGACCCGTTCGTCTCCGGGACCGGGGTCCGGTTCAACGACCTCGCGGTGTTGCTCGCCTGGGGCATCGCCGGCGTCATCGTCTCCTTGCGGCGCTTCCGGTGGGAGCCGCACCACTAGGGCGCGTGCGTGATCGTGAGCGTGAACGACGCGGAGACCGTGCCGCTGACCACCCACGTGTAGCTCCCGGCCGGCAGGGTCGCCGCCTGCCGGAGCACGCTCGGTCCGCTCGAGCCGAGCGCCACGGACCCATCGGCCCGGTAGACGGTCAGGGTGAGAGCGGGCGGTACCTTCTGCTTCCCGCCGACGGAGAACTGGAGCGCGTCGGTCATCGCGCCGGCACCGATCTGCAACGGGAGCCGTGGGCTGCTCCGCTTGCCGCCGACCGAGCCGGTGAACGTGGTCGTCACCGTCGGCGGCACGGTCGTGGGCGGTGCCGTGCTCGTGGTCGTGGTCGTGGCCGGCACGGTCGGCGTGGTCGGCGGCGGCATCGTCGTGGTCGTGGTCGTCGTCGTCGACGACGTCACGGTCGTCGTGGTCGAGGGGACCGTCGTCGGCAGCGGCGGCAACGTCGTCGTGGTGACGGGCGGCGCGGGTGCGGACGGGTCGAACAGGAACTGGCTGCGGGCGATGTTCCAGTGCGTGTCGAGGTACGAGCCCGGCGAGGGGCTCGTGTCGTAGTAGTCGTCGGCGTCGCAGTCGAACAGCCACTCGTGGCCCACCGGGCACGGGTAGGTGAGGACGACGCCGGGCGAGTCGGAGTAGCACATGACGTCGTACTCGTCGGAGCAGTGCAGGTTCGGGGTGCCGTGCGGCGCGCTGGACTGGACGCCGCCGAGCGCGTGCATCAGCTCGTGCGCCTCGGAGAGGTGGTCGGTGCGGCCCCAGCAACCGCTGTCGATCCGGGAGTACTCCGTCGTGGTGTTGCTCGAGTTCGCCGGTCCGGGGGTGTCGTCGTCGATGACCTGTGAGATGCCGCAGTAGACGGTGGCGTCCGTCCAGATGAGGTACTTCGTGAGCGGACGGGTCAGGCCCTGGGCCATGACCTCATCGATCTCGCCGGCGTAGTTGTCATCCCCCGTCGCGGAGAGCACGACCTCCTGGATGTTCAACGAGCAGTCCGGGTTCGTCACGAAGCGGACGTGGCGGTCCCCGCCGGTCTCGGCGGCCGACTGCGAGAAGACGCCGTCGACCTGGCCCGCCCACCGCGCGATGGAGGGAGCGACCGAGTCGAAGCGATCGGGCCGGTCGGCGGCGACGGCGTACACGGCCTGCACGCGCGGTCCGCTGGTGCCGTCCCCGATGCACTGCACGGACCCCGTCGTCGACGGGGACCCGTTCGGACCGCCCGTCAGGAGGTCCGCCGTCGTGCGCTCCTGGGTGACGTCCACCCCGGCCGGTGCTGGGTCCGGCCCGTGGGTGCAGACGGCCCGGGTTCCCCGGGTGTCCGTTCGGAAGTGATCGCCGCACGGGCCGCCTCGCTCCTCGACGAGGCCCGCGTAGCGCATGCCACGGCTCGCCTGATCGGGCGGGTTCGGCGTGGAACCCTCCCGCACGGGCGCGCCGCGTCCCGGTGTGCCACCCGGCGATGCCGTGAGCGCACCGGCCGAGGCCACCCCGATCGCGAGCGAAGCCGCGACGACACCGATGACCGTCCAACGCGCGCGCGTCTGGCGCGCTCCCGAGCCCCGTCCGCCCATGGACGTCCCCTTCACTTCGCCTCGCAACGTTCCGAGGCACGCGCCCTACTTCGGCACGTGGGCTCAGGAACTGGAGCGCGGTGCAGGCAGGGATCAGGTCCGGCGGCGCCGCGGTGCCGCCGAGCATCCCGGCCCGGACGCGAACCGGCCCCGGGCTGGACCGGGGCCGGTTCTTCGCTCTGCCGTCGAGACCGACGGGAAGGGACCTATCGGCCTGTCATGGCAGGACGTCCCAGAAGGCGTAGTTGGCGATCGCCCGGGCGTTCTTGCTGTCCGCCGAGGTGCCGGGCGTGAAGGTGGAGTTGTCGCCACGGGAGTTGAACGACGCCGCAGCGGACTGGGCGTCCTTGATGGCGTTCTGGTTCGTGCCGCAGTACGCGGCCTCCCAGCCGTTGATGGTGGCCGCGCCTCCCGCCGGGGCGCTGCCGAACGCCGAGGCGTTGAGCTCGGCCGCCAGCAGCTGCTGCAGCAGCTGCATCCTCGCCTGATCGAGCGCCGAGCGCTTCTTGTTCGCCGACGTGGACGAGATCCCGCTCCAGAACCCGCCCATCACCTTCCCGAGCGTGTCGATCGGCCGGCCGCACAACGTGGCGTCCCCGACGATGGACGCAACACCCGGGAACGTGTGCCCGAAGCCCGAGCCACCGAACCAGGCGATGTTCGCCAGGCGGGAGTGCGTCGCCCAGAAGCCCTGGGTGCGGGTGGCGCCGTTGCCGGTGTTCTCGAACACGCAGGTGACCGTGTCGCCCTTCTGGAGGTTGACGGTCACGGTCTGCGTGTTGAGGTCACCGGACCCGGTGCTGCCGCTCGAGCCGCTGACGGTGCAGGCGTACGGCGTGTTGGGATCGGTCGATCCGCCGATGCCGGTGAGCGTCCAGCCGAGCTGCGTCGACTCGTGCGCCGTGTACGTGCCGGTGGGCAACGTCTGGGTGTTCACGTTGCCGCCGTTGGTCGTGGCCCCGGTCAGGTTGAACGGGTTGTAGCCGGCGCCCGTGGTCGTGAAGGCGAAGGTGCCCTGGGCCGGCGTCGCCCGCTTGATGATGACGATCGTGCCGCGGTCACGGGTGATCGAGTTGCCGACCGTGATCGTGAACGACGCGCCCTTGGTGGCGATCACGACCGAGGCCGGCGTGTAGGTGATGGTGCCCCACGTGTAGCCGGGGATCGGCGTGGGCGTGACCTCGGTGACGGTGCAGGTGTTGCCGGTCGGGATGCCCGACACCGTCACCGGGGTGCTCGGCGACAGGGTCGTCACCTGGCCGGTGAAGCCGGTGCCGCAGTTGTAGTTGGCGGTGAACGTCGCCGGCACCGGGGCGCCGTCGGGGTTCGACAGCGTCTTCGCGATGACCAACGAGCCCGTGTCCCGCGTCATCGTGTTGTTCGTCGTGACCGTGATCGACGAGCCGCTCCCCGCCGGGATCGTCACCGTGCCCGAGGACGGGGTGAACGTCGGCGTCCCGAACGTGTAGCCGGGCACCGACGGCAGCGTCGGCTCGGAGACCGTGCAGGACGTGCCGGTCGGGATCCCGGAGACGGTCTGGGAGCCGCCGGACGACACGGTCTTGTCACCGATGAACCCGGTGCCGCAGTCGTAGTGGATCGTGAACGGACCCGTGTAGCCGGCCGGACCACCGGTGAGCGCCTTGGTCAGCATCAGCGAGCCGAGGTCACGGGTCAGCGTGTTGTTGGTCGTCACCGTGATCGTGGAGCCGCTGCCCGCCGGGATCACGACCGTGCTCGACGGGCTGAACGACGGCGTACCGAACGAGTACCCGGTCGGCGGCGCCGGCAGCGTCTCCGACACCGTGCAGGACGTGCCGGTCGGGATCGCCGCATCGGCGGTCACCGCCGCGGCACCCGCCGTCACCTGCGTCGAGCCGGTGTGACCGGCCCCGCAGTTCCAGTTGATCGTGAACGGACCGTCGTACCCCGACGGACCACCCGTGAGCGCCTTGGCGAGGAGCAACGAGCCCAGGTCACGCGTCAACGAGTTGTTGGTCGTCACCGTGATCGTCGAGCCGTTCCCCGCCGGGATCACGACCGTGCTCGACGGGCTGAACGACGGCGTACCGAACGAGTAGCCCGTCGGCGGCGTCGGCAGCGTCTCCGACACCGTGCAGCTCGTGCCGGTCGGCACCGCCGCATCGGCGGTGACCGCCACCGCGCCGGCCGTGACCGGCACCGAACCGATGTGACCCGTTCCGCAGTCGTAGTTGATCGTGAAGGGACCGTCGTACCCCGACGGCCCGCCGGTGAGGGCCTTGGCCAGCTTGAGGGATCCGAGGTCGCGGGTGAGCGTGTTGTTGGTCGTCACCGTGATCGTGGAGCCGCTGCCCGCCGGGATCACGACCGTGCTCGACGGGCTGAACGACGCCGTGCCGAACGAGTACCCGGTCGGCGGCGTCGGCAGCGTCTCCGCCACCGTGCAGCTCGTGCCGGTCGGGATCGCCGCATCGGCGGTCACGGCCGCAGCGCCCGCCGTCACCTGCGTCGAGCCGGTGTGACCGGCCCCGCAGTTCCAGTTGATCGTGAAGGGACCGTTGTACCCCGAGGGACCACCCGTGAGCGCCTTGGCGAGGAGCAACGAGCCCAGGTCACGCGTCAACGTGTTGTTCGTGGTGACCTCGACCTCGGAGCCGTTGCCGGCCGGGATCACGACCGTGCTCGACGGGCTGAACGACGGCGTGCCGAAGGAGAAGCCGGTCGGCGGCGTCGGCAGGTTCGGCTCGGACACCGTGCAGCTCGTCCCGGTCGGGATGCCGGGCACGATGACGGACGACCCGGCGAACACCGACTTGTCGCCGACGAACCCGGTGCCGCAGTCGTAGTGGATCGTGAACGGACCGAGGTAGCCGTTCGGGCCACCGGTCAGCGCCTTCGAGAGGCGCAGCGTGCCGAGGTCACGGGTCATCGTGTTGTTGGTCGTGACCGTGACGTCGGTGTTGGCGGCACTGAGGACCACCGTCGCCGACGGGCTGAAGCTCGGCGTGCCGAACGTGTAGCCGGTCACGGTCGGCAAGTTCGGCTCGCTGATCACGCACGTGGTCGAGATCGGGTTGCCGTTGCCGTCGTAGAGCGGGATGTTCGCGTCCGCGACCACCGCCGCTGCGCCGGCCGTGACCGGCACCGAGCCGATGTGGCCGGTGCCGCAGTCGTAGGCGATGGTGAACGGACCGCTGTAGCCGGACGGTCCACCGGTGAGCGCCTTCGCGAGCCGCAACGAGGTCACGTCGGGCGAGGTGCGTGACAGCCGGTTGTTCGTGGTGACCGTGATCGTCGAGCCGTTCCCGGCCGGGATCGTCACCGTGTTCGACGGGATGAAGGCCGGCGTGCCGAACGCGTACCCGGCAGGCGGTGCCGGCAGCGTCTCCGAGACGGTGCAGCTGGTGCCGGTCGGGATCGCGGCATCCACGGTGACCGCGGCGGCACCGGAGGTCACCTGCGTCGAACCCGTGTGACCCGTTCCGCAGTTCCAGTTGATCGTGAACGGCCCGTTGTAGCCCGACGGTCCCCCGACGAGCGTCTTCGCGACCAGCAGCGAACCCAGGTCACGGGTCAGCGTGTTGTTCGTCGTGACCGTGATCGTCGAGCCGTTGCCCGCCGGGATCACGACCGTGCTCGACGGGCTGAACGACGGGGTGCCGAACGAGTAGCCGGTCGGCGCCGTCGGCAACGTCTCGGACACGGTGCACGAGGTGCCCGTCGGGATCGCCGCATCGGCGGTCACCGCCGCGGCGCCCGCCGTGACCTGCGTCGAGCCCGTGTGACCGGTCCCGCAGTTCCAGTTGATCGTGAACGGACCCGTGTACCCCGACGGACCACCCGTCAGCGCCTTCGAGAGCAGGAGCGACCCGACATCACGGGTGAGCGTGTTGTTCGTGATGACCTCGACGGTCGTTCCCAGGCCGACGGTGACGGTCCCCGATGTGGGGTTGAAGCTCGGGGTGCCGAACGAGTACCCGGTCGGTGGGGTCGGCAGGGTCGGCTCCGACACCGTGCACGAGGTCCCGGCCGGGATCCCCGACACGGTCTGGAAGCTGCCGGCGCTGACGGACTTGTCACCGACGAACCCGGCGCCGCAGTCGTAGTGGATCGTGAACGGACCCGTGTAACCGGCCGGACCACCCGTGAGCGCCTTCGTCAGCTTCAGCGACCCGGGGTTCGCGCTGAGCGTGTTGTTGGTCGTCACCGTGACGGTCGTGCCCTCGCCGATGGTGATCGTGTTCGACGGGCTGAACGACGGGGTGCCGAACGAGTAGCCGGTGGGCGCGGTCGGGAGCGTCGGCTCCGACACGGTGCACACCTGACCCGACGGGATGCCGTTGATCGTCTGCGAGCTCCCCGAGGCGATAGTGACGTCGCCGATGAACCCGGTACCGCAGTCGTAGTGAATCGTGAACGGGCCGGTGTAGCCGTTCGGGCCCCCGGTCAGGGCCTTGGACAGCGTGAGGTTCCCCGGCTGGATGACCACGGCGGCCGCCATGGACCGGTCGGTGTTGCCCAGGTTGGGCAGGTTCGGACCCCAGCCGACGAGGCGCATGTGGTACGGCGAACCGTCGATCCCCCCGGCCGAGTTGCAGGTGCCGTTGGTCGTCCCCCACACGGAGCACTGCGAGATGTGGCCACCCCACGCGAGCACCGCCGTCGGGTTGTCGACGTGGAACGTGACGGCGATCTGCGTCTCGGACTGGTTCGCCGTGAGGCTGCCCTGCGAGACGTAGGAGACGTCCGTGATCGTGCCGCCGAAGAGCGTCATGTTGCGCTCGCCGGCCGGCAGGCCGCCGAACGAGGTCGCCGGCTCACCTGGGACCGGGGAACCAGCCGAGCTCGGCGTGGGGATCGCGTAGGTCGACGTGGTGGCGCTGAGCCCGCTCACGCCGTCGGTCGGGTACACCGTCTCGGCCGGGTGGTTGAAGAACGTGTGCGGCTCGAGCCGCTGGTACGACGTCAGGTAGTCGTACGCGTTCGCGCCGCTGTTGCGGATGTCGTACCCGAGCGTGAGGGTGATGTCGGTCCCGGTCGGCAGGTTCTCCAGCACGGTGCGGAACGGCGTGGAGTACCCCTCGAGCATGTGGGCCTGCGACGCCCCGACGTTGCCGTTCACCCAGCCGCTGTTGCCGCCGAAGTCCTTGCAGTCGTTCGGTGAAGCCGCCGAACCGTTGCGGCACTGGTCCAGGTCCGCCGATGCCGGGGCGTCGGTGAAGGTCGTCCTCGCGGTTCCGGAGATCGGTCCGGTCGCGGTCACGTCGTAGTTGGACACGAAGTACCCGGGGAGCGAGAACACGTCCTTCACCGTGCCGTCCGCGGCCGCGGCCACCGTGACGTCACGCTGCCAGGTCTGCCCGATCGTGTCGTTGACGACGATGCGCACCGATTCCGACGGCGCCCAGTTCGCGCCGGTCAGGGTGACGGTCGAGCCGGCCGAGTAGTCGGCCTTGTCACTCGCGATCGTCGGCGGTGGTGGCGCCGGGTCGGATGCACCGGCCGGTGCGAGCGTCGGCACCAACACCGACAGGACCAGGAGCAACGCCGCCAACGGTGCGGCGGCGCGCCGCGGCGGACGCGAACGTGAACTGTCCATCTGCCTTCCCCTCCCAATGCGCGGGACCATCTCGTCCCCGGCCCATCCTCCGGAGGCACTTCCTGCGTACCCTTGCACGCACCTGTAGTGATCGCAATACGTCATTCACCGAAGGTCACCGGGCGCGTTCTTGCCGTTCCGGAAGGCGTCGAACCCGTCACCCACAAGGGTGAAAGAACGCCCGCGCGTGAGTACTCCCCGAACTGAAACGAAACGGGTGCCTCGGACGATGCGCGACGTTCAGTGCGTTTCGAAGGGGTCCACGGCCCTGTCACCACAGGGGTCGATCGGACCGACGCCGCCGTCGACGCCGCCGGAGCGGTCAACAATCCGGTGGTGGTGAAGTCCGACGATCACACAGAAACCAACCGCAGCTCAAGCGCCGTGTTCGGGCGATGTCCGCAGCTCCCCGGCGCCGGTTCATCGCGAACATGGCCCGGTGCGACCGCTGACCCGAGACGGACTCGCTCGTTCGAGCGACGAACCGGCAGGCGATGCTCCGCGCAGACCGCCCGTGCTGCTCCGTCCTGCACCGATCGATGTGAGGTAGGGAACCGGTGCACCGATCACCGAGCACCGACCCGAGGAGCGAACCCGGATGAGTGACGACGACGAGACGACGGACTGGAACACCCACATCATCGAGGAGTTCCGCGCCAACGGAGGCCGGGTCGGGGGCAACTTCGAGGGCGCCCCGATCCTCCTCCTGCACACCACCGGCGCCCGCAGCGGCGCCGAGCGGACCAACCCGATGATGTACCGGGACCTCGGCGACGGCCGCGTGGCCGTGTTCGCGTCCAAGGCGGGTGCCGACAGCAACCCCGACTGGTACCACAACCTGGTCGCGCACCCCGACGTCACCGCCGAGATCGGCACCGAGACCCGCGAGTTCGGGGCGCGCGTCGCGCCGACCGACGAGCGAGGCCCGATCTGGGACGAGCAGAAGTCCGACTACCCCGGCTTCGCCGACTACGAGCGCTCCACCACCCGCGAGATCCCGGTCGTCATCCTCGAACCCCGCTGACGCCTGCTTCGCAGCGGTTCGGATCCCGGAGCGCGATCACCTCCCCACTGCCGCAACGATCGAACCGACCCCGAGCCGCCACACGTGCTGTCATGGTCCGATGGACGCGGACGGCCATGAGGGGACCGCCACGGCTCGGCGACCCGAGGGGGCCGACGGCGATGCCGACGCGGTCCCGTCCCGAGGTGCCGGTCGAGGCGTGGGGATCGCCACGCTCGACGACCTGCGGGAGCACCTCCAGTGGGCGATCGAGCTCGAGCACGCGACGATCCCGTCGTACCTGTGCGCCCTCTACTCGCTGGACGCCACCCGCAACCTCGACGCGGTCGAGATCGTCCAGAGCATCTTCCTCGAGGAGATGCTGCACCTCGCGCTCGTGGCGAACGTGCTGAACGCCGTGGGCGGCCGACCGGAGCTCGATTCGCCCCGACTGATGCCGGGCGGCCTCCGCACGCTCCCCCACCGCGATCCCCCGCTGCCCCTGTCGCTGCTGCCGTTCGGCCCCGAGGCGCTCGAGCTCTTCCTGCAGATCGAGCAGCCCGGCGCTCCCGACGCTCCGCCGCAGGCGGACTCGTACACCACCATCGGCCAGTTCTACGAAGCGATCCGGGGCGGGCTGCTCGCACTCGTCGAGGAGCACGGGCCGGCGCACGTGTTCTCCGGCGACCCTCAGCGCCAGATCGCCGACGACGAGTTCAAGGCCGGTCCCGGTCGCATCTTCGAGGTGACCGGCGTCGAGACGGCGATCGAGGCGATCGACCTCATCGTCCACCAGGGCGAAGGGACCGGCCACGTCGACGTCTGGGACGGCGACCACGACATGTTCCACCCCGAACGCCGGGCGGTCGGGCACTACTACCGCCTCCTGCAGCTCACCCTCGGAAGGCGGTTCCGACCCGGTGACACCCCGGCGAGCGGACCGAGCGGCGACGCGATCACCATCGACTGGACCGCCGTCAGCCCGATGCGACGCGACCCACGGACGGCCGACTTCCCCGATGGTCCCGTCCGCGCCGCCATGGACCTGTTCAACGCCACCTACGGAACGGTCCTCCACCGGTTGGAGCAGGCGTTCGACGGCCGGCGCGAGGTGTTCAGCTCGGCGGTCTCCGCGATGTTCCACCTCCGGACGAGCGCCGTGACGCTGATGTCGATGCCGATCGACGGCTCCGACGAGACAGCGGGCCCGAGCTTCGAGTACGTCCCGCCCGAGCGCCGCTGACGCGCACCTGGGTCAGGACGCGGAGGCGATCGCGGCGGTGGATCGGTGACGGTGCTCAGTACCCGAGTCGATCGACGACGGACGCGAGTGCCGCCGCGTCGGCGTCGGTGAGGTCGCGCCGCCAGCGCCCGATGCTCTCCGCCACCGACGCCGTGGTGACGTGGTTCGCAGGTCGGTCGACCGCGCTCGGGTGGAGATCGACGCCCAGCCGCTCGGAGAGCACCTTCGCGGTGCCCGTGAGGTCACCTGCGAGATCCTCGTAGCGCAGGCGGAGCTCCGCAGGGTCGGCGTCGAGCTCGTCCAGGCGGGCCGCCAGCTCGTCGGCGACGACCTCTGCATCCCGCGACCACCCCTCCGTCCCGCCGGCGAGGAACGCTCGCCGCGACGCCAGCACGTCCCGCGGATCACGGACGATGTCGAGGCGCAGGACCTCGACGCCGGCGGCGCGCAACGGCGAGTCGTCCACGGCGAGCTTCTCGGCGTACCACCTCGATGCGGGCCGGACGGCGACGAGGGCATCGGAGGCCGACGACCACATGGCCCGCAGGAGCGACGGTCGCCACGCCCCGACGTCCAGCGCGTCGCTCGCGAACGGCATCGGACCCCACGAGGGCCGCTCGCCGAAGAAGAAGTCGGTCACGCCTCGGTGCCGCCCTTCGTCGAACGGCTCGGTCATGGCGTCGGCCATCCGCGTCAGGTACGACCCGATCCGGTACTCGGCCGGGTAGCGCCGATCGAAGGCGATCAGGGGCGAGGTGCCGAGCAGGTTCATGAGCAGGGTGGTGCCGGTCCTGCCCGACAGCGGCCGGAGGCCCACGATGGGAAGCACGGCGGCAGTCTGCTCGCGTGCCCCGGGCGCGTGCGCTCGAGGTGCCGCCCGGCGACGTCGCTCACCTCGACCGTCCACGGGGTCGGGACCGGCGCCACGTCCCAGGCGTGGTAGGGATTCCCGTCCACTCCGGGGCCGAGCACAGGAGATGCCCGATGTCGACCTTCGACGATGCCGAGTACGAGCCGAGCCCTTGGGAGCCGATCGCCCTCGAGGTCGAGCGCTACGAACGGACCGACGGTGCGGAGCCGAGCGACCTGGTCGGCGACCAGTGGATCGTGCTGTGGACCCTCGGGGCGAAGTCGGGCAACGTCCGCAAGACCCCGCTGGTCCGGGTCACCGACGGCGACGGGCGCTACGCGGTGATCGGATCGCAGGGCGGCGCGCCCACCAACCCGCAGTGGGTCCACAACCTGCGCGCCAACCCGGTCGCCCGGCTCCAGGACGGCGCGGCGGTCCTCGACCTCGCCGTCCGCGAGGCCCAGGGCGACGAGAAGGCCACCTGGTGGGAGCGGGCCCGTGCGGTCTGGCCCGACTACGACGCCTACCAGGAGGCGACCGAGCGGGCGATCCCGCTCTTCGTCCTCGAGCCGTCCGGCTGAGGCACGTCGGCGTCACGGGAGCGACGGTGCGCCGATCGTCGAGCACCCGGGCACGGGTCGCCGTCGTGCTGCTCGTGATCGCCGCAGCGACCGCGGCCTGCACGAGCACCGACGGCGACTCGGCCGCGCCGACGACCTCCGACGCGCCTCGCGCTACCGCATCGGCGGAGTGGCCGACGGCCGGGCGCGACCTCGCGAACACGAGGGCCGACACGGACTTCCCGCTCGACGCGACATCGGCGAAGGGGTTGCGGACGGCCTGGACGGCGAAGCTCGACGGCGCCGGATCGCTCACCACCACCCCGATCGTCCGAGGCGGCACCGTGTACGTCGGTTCCGGCTCGGGCCAGGTGTTCGCGGTCGACCTCGACAGCGGCCGGCCCGTGTGGACCTCCGCGTCCACCGGTCCGAACATCGGGCCGTTCGGCGTCGCGGTCGACGACGACCGCGTGTACACGTTGCACGGCTCCAAGGGAGTCGCTGCGCTGGACCGGGCCACGGGCCGGCAGGTGTGGGCCACCGACGTCGCCGCCACCGCGACCACGGGCGTGGACATCCAGCCGATCGTCGTCGACGGGTTGGTGATCGTCGCCACGGTCCCGATCAGCCTGCAGGGCATCTACACACCCGGGGACCGCGGCGTCGTGTATGCGCTCGACGCCGCGACGGGTCAGGTCCGGTGGAGCTTCGACACCGTCGACGGCGACCTGTGGGGACACCGCGACGTGAACTCGGGCGGCGGCGCCTGGTACCCGCCCGCCGTCGACGCCGCGGCCGGCGTCGTGTACGTCGGCGTCGCCAACCCCGCACCGTTCCCCGGCACGAAGGAGTTCCCGAACGGCTCCAGCCGGCCGGGGCCGAACCTCTACACCGACTCGATCGTGGCGCTCGACCTGCACACCGGCGCGCTCCGCTGGTTCCACCAGGTCGTCCCCCACGACATCTACGACCGCGACCAGGTCCACGCCCTCATCGCCGACGACACCGTGGTCTCCGCGGGCAAGTCCGGCGTCGTCGTCGGCCTCCGGCCCGACGGCACGCCGAAGTGGCGCACGGAGGTCGGCCTCCACCGCAACGACGACCTCGCCGCCCTGACCGGCCCTACCGAGATCGCCCCCGGCACCTACGGCGGCATCCTCACGCCGCCCTCCGCGGCCGACGGGGTCGTGTACGCCGCCGTGGTCAACGCCCCGACCGAGCTCGGCCCCGACGAGCCGTCGTACTTCGGCGCCGAGCTCGGCCAGCACCCGGGCGACGTCGTGGCCGTCGACGCGTCCACCGGCAGGATCCGCTGGTCGACGAAGGTCCCCGGAGATCCGCTCGGCGGCACGGTCGTCGCGGGCGACCTCGTCCTCACCGCCCTCACCGACGGAACGATCGTGGCGCTCGACCGCCGCAGCGGGGAGATCGTCCACACGATGCCGGCGGGCGGCGGCGTGAACGGGTGGATGTCGCTCGCCGGCGACAAGATCGTCGTCCCGGTCGGCCAGGCCGACACCCCCACGCTGCTCGCCCTCACGACGTCCCGCTGACCGACGCCCGATGGCCGGGCGCCGCGGTCGGCTAGGAATCGTCCGTGGCCCAGACCAGACGTCCCCGATCGTCGTCGCTGGAGAAGCGGCGACGGATCCTGGACACGGTCGAGCGCATCATGCTCAGCGACGGGTACGCCGCGGTCACCTCGCGGCGCGTCGAGGCCGACGCCGGCGTGAAGCTCCACTACCACTTCGGCACGATCGACGACCTGTTCGTCGCCGTCGTCCGCCGCCGCGGCGAGACGAACGTGGCGCTCCTGGCCGAGGCGCTGACCTCGCCCGAGCCGCTCCGTGGGTGGTGGCGCCTCGCCTCGGACGAGCGCGGCAACGGGCTGCTGGTCGAGCTCAGCGCGGCGGCGAACCACCGACCGGCGCTGCAGGCCGAGGTGGCGAACTTCGCCCGCGAGGTGCGGCGCATGCAGATCGAGGCGCTCGACGACCTCGTCGACGAGTACGGCATCGACCGGGATGCGTTCCCGCCCGCGTTCATCGCCGCCGCGATCCAGGGTGTCGCCTTCGCCGCGGCGTACGACACGGCAGCGGGCTTCGACACGTCCCAGGACGAGGCGTCGGCGGCGATGGACCGCCTGGTGGACCGCCTGGAACGGCGTCGCGCCGAGCGCCGGAGAAGTTAGGACAGTCGTTCTAACTTCTGCTAGACGTAGGTGGCATCGCCATCGCACGAGCTCCGGGGGGACCATGCCGGCCGCATCGACCGCACACGTGAGGTACGACCCGTACGACGTCGACATCAACGCCGACCCCTACCCCACCTACGCCCGCCTCCGTGACGAGGCGCCGGCGTACTTCAACGAGGAGTACGACTTCTGGGCGCTGTCACGGCACGCCGACGTCGAGCGGGCGCTGCTCGACTGGCAGGTCTTCTCGAACAGCCGCAGCGACATCCTCGACTTCATCCGCGCCGGGTTCGAGATGCCCCCGGGCGTGATCATGTTCGAGGACCCACCGGTCCACACGATGCACCGCGGTCTCATGTCCCGCGTGTTCACACCGAAGCGCATGGCGGCGCTCGAGGACGAGGTCCGTGCCTACTGCGCGGCGTGCCTCGATCCCCTCGTCGGCTCCAGCGGGTTCGACATCATCACCGAGCTCGCCACGATGCTCCCGATGAAGGTGATCAGCATGCTGCTGGGCATCCCGGAGCAGGACCAGGTCGCCGTCCGGGACAAGACGGACCAGAACCTCCGCACCGTCCCCGGCGAGGCGATGACGATGAAGGAGGAGGACGTCGCCAGCGGCGCGATGTTCGAGGAGTACATCGACTGGCGCGCCGAGCACCCGTCCGACGACCTCATGACCGTGCTGCTCAACGCGGAGTTCGAGGACCAGGACGGCACCAAGCGCACGCTCACGCGGCAAGAGGTCTCGACCTACACCGCAGTGCTCGCCGGCGCGGGGAACGAGACCACGGGCCGCCTCATCGGGTGGCTCACCAAGGTCCTCGCGGACCACCCCGACCAACGGCGCCAGGTCGTCGAGGACCGGTCGCTCATCCCGGCCACCATCGACGAGACCCTGCGGTTCGAGCCGACCGGCCACGCCACCGCCCGGATCACGATGTCCGACGTCGAGTACCACGGGTGCACGATCCCGGCCGGCGCACCCGTCCTGATGATCGCCGCCTCGGCGAACCGCGACCCCCGCCGCTACGAGCGGCCGGACGAGTTCGACGTCCACCGCAGCGACGTCCAGCACCTCACGTTCGGCTACGGGCTGCACTACTGCCTCGGGGCCAACCTCGCCCGGCTCGAGGGGCGCGTCGCCCTGGACGAGATGCTCGACCGGTTCCCCGAGTGGGACGTCGACCGGGACGCCATGGCGCTCGCACCCACCTCCACCGTCCGAGGCTGGGAGCGGCTGCCGGTCGTGCTGCCCTAGGGAGTCACGGGGATCAGGTGACGTCGCGGGTCATGCCGTCGACGGCGACCGTCACCACCCGCCTCCCGTCGGTTCTGTTGCGCACACGGAGCGCTGAGCGCTCCGCCTGCTCAACAGAACAGGAGTGGGGGGAGTGATGGAGTTCAGTCCGGAGCGGGCTTCGCCAGGTCCTCGACCACCTCGCCGCCCACCGCGGTGAGCAGCGCGGGTGACCCGACGAGCTTCGCCGACCGGCTGCCACCGCCGATCACGATGCGGTCGCGCTCGAGGACGCTTGCGTCGATCCAGAGCGGCAGGCCCCCGGGGAGGCCGAGCGGCGTAACACCACCGATCTCCATGCCCGTGAGCCCGACCACCACGTCCGCCGGGGCGAAGCTGGCCTTGCGGGTGCCGAGGCGCCGGCGCACGACGCCGTTGACGTCCAGCCGTGTGGTCGCCAGCACGACGCAGGCGGCGTGGACCGGCGGGTCGGACTTCCCGACGACCACCACGCAGTTCGCCGAGTCCTCCGGGGCGTACCCGTACGCCTCGCAGAAGGCCGCGGTGTCGGCGAGGTCGGGGTCGCAGGCCACGACCTCGAAGGGCAGTCCGGTGGCCGTCGCGATGTCGACGACCCGCTGCGCGGTCGGGTCCAGATCCGCCGTCATCACCCCATCGTGCCCGACGGTCGGCGGCGGGGTGCCGGTGAGGAAGGGGCGCGGTCGGCGGATGCCCCCGCTCCCGCCGCCGCGCCCGTCCTCGTCCGCCCCGCCGGGAGGTGGGGCGTCGGGCCGGGTCCCGCGGGACCCGGTCGCGATCCGACAGGGCGGTGTATCGCCCGGGGACCCCGTACCGTTACAGGCATGGTGGTGGACGGAGGACCGTCGATCCGGTCGACGGCGCCGATACCGTTGCAGGACAGGGATGGGTGGGGTCGGACGCGACGGATCGGGTGGATGACGAGCGAGGAACGGTTCGGTGAGCTCCTCGACGGGGTCCGGCGGGGCGACGAGGTCGCCGCGACCGAGCTCTTCCGCCGCGTGCAGCCCCGGCTCCTCCGCTACCTGAGGTCCCAGGAGCCACGGGTCGCCGACGACCTCGCTGCCGAGGTGTGGGTCGCCGTCGCCTCGGGGCTCGACAGCTTCGAGGGCGACGAGGGCGGGTTCCGGGCCTGGACGTTCACGATCGCCCGCCGCCGGGTGCTCGACCACCGCCGCAAGGGCGTGCGCCGCCGCACGAGCCCCGTGGAGCCCGACGGCCTCGAGGACCGCCCTGATCCCGCCGCGGCGGACGCCATCTCGGACGGGAACGAGGCCCAGGAAGCCGTGGACATGATCGTGTCGGTCCTCCCACCCGACCAGGCCGAGGTCGTGCTCCTCCGGGTGCTCGGCGACCTCGACGCGGAAACCGTCGCCGCGATGATGGGGCGGACCGCCGGATGGGTGCGCGTCACCCAGCACCGGGCCCTCAAGCGCCTCGCGACGCAGCTGCCCCGGCCGACGGACGTAACGCCGTGACCATGTCCGACGATCCCCGCGACGTGCCGCCCGTGACCGACCTGTCCGACGAGGCTGTCGAGGAGCTGCTCCACGACGGCAACTTCGCCGCGCCCGCCGGGTACGACGAGGTCGCCGCGCTGCTGCGCCGGGCCACGGCCGACCCGTTCGGCGACGAGCTGGTGGACCCCCGGGGACTCGCCGCGCTGCTCGACGGGAGCGACACGGCCGCCACGGTCGAACGGACCGCCGTCCCGGGCACCGACGTGCCGGATCGTCGACGGTCCGAGGACGACACCGTCGTCGCCCTCGCCCCGGCCCGTGGGCGTGGCATCTCGCGGACGACCAAGGCCGTGATCGCCGGCGTCGCCGCGGCGGCCCTGCTGGGAGGCGCCGCCGCGGCGGCGACGGGACACCTGCCGGGCGTGCCGGGCATCGGCGGGAACGATCCCGCCGACTCCCCCGTCATCACCGGTCCCGACGGCGGATCCGGCGCCCACGGCGACGGCGACGGCGCCCACCACCGGAACGGCACGTCGACCGTGCCCGGCTCGGGTACGACGGTCGTCCCCGGTGCGGGGGGCACCGTCGGCCCCGACGGTGCGACCACCACGTCGGCGCCCGACGGCACCGGTGGAGGCCAGCCGGCCGACAGCGGCTCCGGGTCGAACGCCGGCGGGAGCGGCAAGGGCAACACGGGGAACAGCGGCGGCACGAACAACGGTGGGTCGAACAACGGCGGCACCAACAAGGGTGGCGGCAACGCCGGCGGGAACAACGGCGGTTCGAACAACGGCGTCGGCAACGGCAACGCCGGCGGCAGCGGCACGAACAACGGCGTCGGCAGCGGTGCCAGCAACGCCGGCGGGAACGGCAAGGCCAACACCGGCGGCAACAGCAGCACCGCCAAGATCACGAACAACGGTGTGGCCAACGGCGCCGCCAACGCCAACGCCAACGCCGGCGTGAAGGCCAACGGTGCGACGAGCGGCGGCGGCAAGGCCAACAGCTCCTCGAACGGTGCGGCCTCGAAGTCGAACGGCGCGGCCAACGGCGCGTCGAACGGCACGAAGTCCAACGGGTCGAAGTCGGCCGGGTCGAAGTCGACCGGGTCGGCCACGAACGGCAACGGCAACGGCCACGGCGCCTCGGGCGCCGGCGGCAACGGCAGCTCGACGTCGACCACCAGCAACGCCGGTGGCAACGGCAAGGGCAACGCGAAGGGCACCGCCTGAGCGACCCCGGCCCGTTCTGTGTTGCAGAACGTCGGCCCTGGGCCCCATTCGACATCACAGAACGTCGACGGGTCGGCCGGACCGAGTGGGGCTCTGCCCGAGGTGCCCCCCCGCTCGACCGTTCTGTGATGCGAGAGCGCGGGTTTTCCCGCGGTCTCGCATCACAGAACGGCGGGGCGACCCGAGCCCGTTCTGTGATGCAGAACGATGGCCCTGACCCCCGTTCCACATCACAGAACGGAGGGGCGGACAGCCGCCGGGCAGCACCGGTGCCCACCGGGGTGCGACCGACGCCGTTGGCGATCGCGACCACGGTGGGCACCGAGCCGACACCGCCCCGGCTCCCCCAGGCGTGCTCGGGGCGGTGTCAGTGCACGAGGTGCACGAGGTCAGTGCACGAGGTGCACGATGGGCTGGTTCGTCCGGTAGCCGAACTGGAGGTCGGCGATGCCCGACTGCGTCTGGATCAGCGCCGGCTCGAACACCCAGGCGTCGATGGCGGCGAGCTTGGTGTTCCCGTTGTTCGCGTACAGCCGGTACATGTAGATGGCCCAGAACCGGACGATCTGCATCGCCGTGCTGCCGCCGCTGCCGAAGTTCTTGACGACGGGGATCATGCCGAACCGGGGGTCGGTCACCATGGAGTTGTCGAACATCGGCCAGAAGGTGTTCGAGTCGGTCAGGCTGGTGAGCTTCGCCTCGACCGTCGGCACGTCGAGCCCGCACGTGGACTCGAGGTAGGTCTTCGCCTGGGCGAGCGTGAACTCGGTGCCCATGCCCGTCGTCGGGTCGATGGCCTTCGACGGGTCGATGAAGAACTCCGTCTGCGGCGTGTGCCCCAGCGAGTAGGAGCCGCCGTAGTCGAACCGGTAGCTCTTCAGGAAGCAGTTGAGCTTGGCGTCACCGGTCGCCCAGGTCGCGCTGGTCGACGGCGTGGCCGCCGAGGCACCCAGGAAGAACAGCGGCTGGAACTCCGGCTTCATCCACGTGTACACGTGGCGCCCGTTGATCTTGTCGCCGAGCACGGTGATGGCCGGGCCGGGACCGGGGCTGTTCGTCCAGTGGTCGCAGCCCTCGGGGTCGGTGACGGCCAGGTTGGCGTCGGTGAGGTCAGGCCGCTTGAGGCGGCCGCAGAAGAGGAAGGTGCCGTCGCTCGTGGGGATGGTGGCGTTGTCGATCACGCCGTCCGTGAGCGGCGGGATGTCGTTGCCGGTGTAGGGGATGAGGTGGTTCGCCTCGAGTGTCGACGAGGCGTTCGTCGTCGTGCACGGCGACTGGAGGTTGACGTCGCACACCTTGGGCGACCCGGTGCCGTAGATGGTGAGCGCGTGGTCGACGCCCATCGAGTAGTTGATGCGCAGCGAGTTGGCCTGGTCGCTCGAGGACGGCTTGAAGAGCGAGGTGCGCCGGGCGTCGAACGAGCCGAAGTTGCCGCTGTTGCGCGACGCGCAGGTCACGTCGTTGCCGCCGTTCTCGATGCAGAGGTTCCCGCTGCCCGAGGCCGCGGCCACGGTCGCCGGGATGATGCGGTCGTCACGCTTCAGCTTCGCCTCGGCGATCGCGTCGGCGGCCACCGTGATGGTCCGCACGCCGAGTACGCCGGCGAAGTACGTCGCGACGTTCTTGTTCGGCACCCGGACCCGCACGCGGGTGAAGGCCTCGTCGATCGAGATGCACTGGTCGTTGTTCGCCGAGTCGGGCAGGTTCGCCAGCCGGTCGGCGTCCTGGCAACCCACCCACGAGGAGGCCGGGATGCCGAAGTCCTGCTGGACGTAGGACTTCACCGTCGTCACGACCTTCGCCGGGTCGGGCAGGTCCTGCGCGCCGGCCAGCGCGGCCGCGTCCGCGGTGGCCTGCGACTGCCGACGCTGCTGGCGACCGTTCGCCAGGTCGACCGCGATGGCGGCCATGGCGAGCATCGCGACGAGGAGCAGCGCGGCGAGGACCAGGAAGGCGCCGCGCTCGTTCGGACGACGCGCCGCTCGGGCCCGGCGCGCCCGGTGCACGACCCGGCTCAGCACCATGACCACGTCTGCCCGGTGAGCGGCGTGTCCGCGTACGCCGTGATCGGGTTCGTGTCGTCGATCTGCTCGATCCGCATCGTGAGCTTCGACGTCGCGGCCTTGCTGTTCAGGATCGGTCCGAAGAACCCGGTGATCGACCGGAACGGGTACATCACGCAGACCGTGACCTGGTTGCCCGACGCGTACGTGGTGGGCAGCACGATCTTCACCCGGGTGTCGGAGCTCTTGAGCCCGACCCTGGCCTTCGTCACGCACGCCGCCTTGGCGGAGGACGTCCCCGTGGTGCAGCCGTCGGTGCCCCAGTCGGCGACGACGATCTGGCGGGCGCCCTCGCGGACCCCCTGCCGGACCGAGTTGTAGTCGTTGTACGCGTTCGCGAAGTCGATGATCCCCATCACCAGGAGGAGGAAGATCGGGACGACGAGCGCGAACTCGACGATCGCCACGCCTCGCTCGCGTCGTCGTCCTGCAGTTGGTGACGCCGTTACCCGGCGACGGCCACGTGGTCCCACTCGTCCTCCCGGTCGGATCGATCCGGGGGGTGGATCGCCACACTCAGCGGTGCTGTTACCACTGGATGTGCAAATGGGCCGATCGGACTAGTGGCCCCCGACCGCCGGCAAGCGCTCGGCCCCTCGGTCAGAGGTCGACCGGCGTGGGGCGCCCGGCGTACTTGCGGGCGTACATCGCCGCGTCCGCGCGGGCCGCCAGGTCCTCGAGCTCCGCCTCGTCCTCGGCCACGGCCGCACCGACGCTCAGGCGCACCAGGAGCTCGTGGTCGCCGACCTGCACCGGTTCCGACGCCGCGGCCAGCACCCGGCACTCGACGTCGTCCACCTCGGCGGCCGACACCCGGGTGCACAGCACGGCGAACTCGTCGCCGCCGATGCGCCCGACCACGTCCCCCGGCCGCAGCGCGGCCGTGAGCCGCTCCGCGATCGTGGCGAGCACGACGTCGCCCACACCGTGGCCGTACTGGTCGTTGACGAGCTTGAAGTCGTCGAGGTCGACGTACACCAGCGCCGCCGGGAAGGCGTCGGGGACGAGCGGCAGGCGCAGGACCCGCGCGTCGAACTCGCGGCGGTTCACCACGCCGGTGAGGTAGTCCGTGGTCGCCGAGCGGTGCAGGAGGCGGTCGGTCTCGATCCGGGCGAACGCCAGCGATGCCAGGCCGGCGAGGCGCTCGAGCACGAACCGGTCGTACGGCGTCGGGCCGCCGACCCGAGGGCTGTCGAGCACGAACAGCCCGAGCAGCGACTCCTTGGTGGGCGACAGCACCGGGGCGATCCAGCGCTCGTCGTCCCAGCGGACCTCGTCGGACGGCCCCTCGACACGGGTGCGCTGCAGCAGCGTCCGGCGGTCCTCCTCGGACACGAGCCCCGAGGACCCGACCACCGTCGGTGTGCCGTCGGTGTCGTGGAGCAGCGCTGCGTGCCCGACCCGGAACTGCAGGCGAGCGAGCCCGACCAGCGAGGTCGCCGTGGTGTCGATGTCGAACCCGTTGCTCACCGAGCCGATCACCGCGTCGAGGGCGAACCGGTCGATGGCGAGGCGGATGCACAGCATCGTGCGGCCCGTGTCGTCGAGGATGCGGCCGCTGACCGCCATGGGCAGCCAGGAGCCGTCGGCGTGGCGCACCCGCGTGGGCAGCTCCACCCCGCCGGCCGCCGTGGGCTCGCGCAGCATGTCGTCCGCGGCGCCGATGAAGTCGGACGCCATGGGCAGGATCTGCTCGACGTCCTCGGGGTTCAGGAGATCGAACGCGACGGTGCCGAGCAGGTCCTCCGGCCGGTACCCCAGCACGGCCTCGAACGAGGCGCTGGCCCACAGGAACCGGAACTCCGGGTCGAGGACGGCCAGGGGGAACGGGATCTGCCGCTCGAACGCGTCGAGCGCAGCCTGTCGGAGATCGGTGCTCGCTTCCCTGTCGGACACCATCACGTCATCCATCGGCACGACGGGCCCCGGCGTTGAGATCACGGTGGCCCGAGGCCGGAGAATGAGCCCGACGGCCCGGGTCCCCGGTTCGGAGCTCCGGGCCCGCCCGCCCTACGCTGACGCCGGCGTCAGGTTCGAGAGCGCCGTGGGCGACAGGGGGTCCGGGATGTTCGATCCGTCGGGGAGTCGGGTGCTGGTGACGGGGGCCTCGTCGGGCCTCGGCGCTGCGCTGGCGGAGGGCTTGGCGCGGGAAGGCGCCGTCGTGGGACTGTGCGGGCGACGGGCCGACCGGCTCGACGAGGTGCTGGCCCGCGTGCAGGAGCACTCGCCCGACAGCCGGGCGTGGACGGTCGACCTCGGCGACCTCGACGGCATCGAGGCGTTCGTCGACCGCGTGGTCTCCGACCTGGGCGGCCTGGACGTGCTCGTGAACAACGCCGGCATCCCGAAGCGCCGATGGGCGTGGGAGCACCGTCCCGACGAGGTCGAGGACGTGCTGCGGATCGACCTGCACTCCCCGATCCGCCTGACGCTCGCCGCGCTCCCCGCCCTCAGCGAGGCCGCCGGGAGCACCGTCGGCGCCGGCCACGTCGTCTTCATCGGTTCGGTCGCGGCGCGGATGGCGCCGCCGTCCGAGGCCGTGTACTCGGCGTCCAAGGCGGGCATCACCGCGTTCGCGGAGTGCCTGCGGGTCGACCTCGGCGTCGCGGGCTCGCCCGTGGGCGTCCACGTCGTGCAACCCGGCGTGCTCGACACCGAGCTGTTCTCACGGCCCGACAACGACGACTCGCTCGCCGACATCGAGGCGCTCCCCGCGACCGAGATCGTCGGCGCGGTGCTGGACGCGCTCGGGTCCGGGCGGATCGAGACGTTCGTCCCGGGGTGGTTCGCCGACCTGCCCGCGGTCAAGACCGGCGACCTGGACGGCTTCCTCCAGGGCTCGGTGGAGTACACGCAGCAGCGCCTGGAGGCCCTCGGCCGCCCCGCCCCGACGGCCCCGGGCGCCGGGTGATGGCCGCGCACCCGCTCTCCCTGCTGTCGCCCGACGAGGTCACCGCCGCGAAGGAGGTGCTCGTCGCCGCGGGTGAGCTGCCCGACGGCGCGACCGTCGTGCACATCGTCCTCGACGAGCCGGAGAAGGAGCTCGTCGCGTCGTGGTCGCCGGGCGACGCCGTCGAGCGGCGGGTGCGGGCGCTGGTGCTCCCGGGGCCCGAGCTGACGATGGTCGAGCTGCTGGTCTCCGTCAGCGAGGGCCGCGTCGTCGAGCGGACGGTCGTCGAGGGCATGCGCCCCGCGCTGCTGATGGGCGAGTCGTTCATGGCGATCCTCGCCTGCAAGGAGCACCCCGACTACGTCGCCGCGATGGCGCGCCGGGGCATCACCGACCTCGAGCTCGTGCAGATCGACCCGTGGCCCGCCGGCACCTTCGGCTACGAGGTGGAGGCCGGCCGCCGCATCGCCCGGTGCATCTCGTTCCTGCGGGAGACGGACGACGACAACGGCTACGCCCGGCCGATCGAGGGCGTGATCGCGCACGTCGACCTCGGCCTCGGCGAGGTGCTCGAGGTGATCGACCACGCCCCCGACGGCGACGAGCCGATCCCCCTCGCGACCCGCCACGGCCGCTACGACGCCGACCACGTCGGCCCGATGCGCACCGACTTGCGGCCGATCTCGATCACGCAGCCCGAGGGCGTCAGCTTCACGGTCGAGGACAACCTGGTCCGCTGGCAGAAGTGGTCCCTCCGGCTGGGCTGGGATCCGTACGAGGGGTTGGTGCTGCACCAGGTCACCTACGACGACCGCGACGCGGGCGATCCGTCGGGCGCCACCGTGCGCACGCGGTCGGTCATGCACCGGGCGTCGGTCTCGGAGATGGTCGTGCCGTACGGCGATCCCACGGAGCTGCACGGCTGGAAGAACGCCTTCGACGCCGGCGAGTGGGGCCTCGGCCGGATGACCCAGCCGCTCACGCTCGGCTGCGACTGCCTCGGCGAGATCCACTACACGGACGTCACCATGGCCAACGAGCAGGGCGAGCCGTGGGTCATCCCGAACGCCATCTGCATGCACGAGGAGGACCACGGGATCGGCTGGAAGCACGTGGACCTGCTGACGGGCACGAGCGAGGTCCGGCGCAGCCGCCGCCTGGTGATCAGCCACATCGCGACCGTCGGCAACTACGAGTACGGCTTCTTCTGGTACCTGTACCTCGACGGCAACATCCAGCTCGAGGTGAAGCTCACCGGGATCATGTCGACCCAGGGCGTGCCGGTGGGCTCGACCAACCCGTTCGCCCCCACCGTGGCGCCGGGGGTCGCGGCACCGGTGCACCAGCACCTGTTCTGCGTGCGCCTCGACCTCGACGTGGACGGCACCACCAACCGCGTGGAGGAGGTCGCCGCGGAGGCGGAGCCCGCCGGCCCCGACAACCCGTGGGCCAACGCCTTCCGACCGGTGTCGACGCTGCTCGAGCGCGAGTCGGCGGCGCAGCGGGAGGTGGACCCGGGTTCCAGCCGAGCGTGGAAGGTGACGAACCCGGAGGTCCGCAACTCGCTCGGCCAGCCGGTCGGCTACAAGCTCGTGCCGACGATGTCGACCCCGAAGCTCCTCGCCCGCCCGGAGTCGTCGGTGGCGAAGCGCGCCGGCTTCGCGCTGCACAACCTCTGGGTGACGCCGTACGAGCGGGGCGAGCGCCGGGCCGCCGGCGAGCACCCGAACCAGCACGAGGGAGGCGCCGGGCTGCCGGAGTGGACGGCCGCCGACCGCGACCTCGTCGACCGCGACGTCGTGCTCTGGTACACGTTCGGCGTCACGCACGTGCCCCGTCCCGAGGACTGGCCGGTCATGCCGGTGGAGTACACGGGGTTCCTCCTGTCGCCGGTCGGCTTCTTCGACCGCAACCCGGCCCTCGACGTCCCGCCGCCGCCCGCCGGGCACTGCCACGCCGACTGACGTCCGCCAGGCCCGCCCCGACGCCGATCGGGACCTCGTGGCCCGGCCTCGTCAGCGGCGCTGGACCAGGGGCCCGTCGACACCGCACTGGAACACGCCGGGCGCGACCTCGGGCTCCTCGCCCGTGGTCGCCACCCCGAGGTCGCCGGAGCGGAACATCAGGAGCGACAGCACGCCGCCGAGCGCGACCAGCCCCGCGGCGACGCGCACCGCCTGGCCGAAGTGCTCGTCGAGGGCGACCGGATCGCTCAGGCCGTCGCCCGTCAGGCCGACGACGAGCGGCACCGCGGCGACGGCGAGCAGCTGACCGGCACGAGCCACCGCGTTGTTCGTGCCCGATGCCGCGCCGGCACGGGAGTCCGGGACCGTACCGAGCGCGGCGGTGGTCACGGGCGCCACGGTCGTGGCCAGGCCGAGGCCGAACACCAGCGTGGCCGGCAGCAGGTCGGAGACGAACGAGACCTCCGGGCCGATCATCGAGATCATCCACATGCCCACGGCCATCACCAGCGGACCGACCGTGAGCGGCCATCGCGGACCGATGCGCGTCGCCACCGCGCCGGCTCGTGACGACAGGAGGAGCATCACCGCGGTGACCGGGAGGAGCGCGGCGCCGGCCGCGAGCGGCGACCACCCGGCGCTCACCTGCAGCTGGATCGTCAGCATGAAGAACACGACGCCGAGGCCGCCGTACACCACGAAGGTCACGAGGTTGGCCGCCGCGAACGGGCGGACGGCGAACAGGTCGATCGGCACCATCGCCCCCCGCCGGCCCCGCTCGCGCAGGATCAGCGCCACGAGCGCCAGCACCGCGAGCCCGCCGGCCAGCCAGACGTGCCAGCCCGCGCTCCCGCCCGCGCCCTCGATCAGCGCGTACGACGACCCGCCGAGGACCACCACGCTGAGCACCGCCCCGCCGATGTCGAGCGGCGAGTCCGAGGTGCTCGGATCCCACGTCTCGGGCATCCAGCGGGCGAGCACGAGGACCGCGATCGAGATCGGCACGTTGATCACGAACACCCACCGCCAGGACCACTCGACCACGATCCCGCCCACCAGCGGCCCGATCGCGCCGGCGACGCCGCCGAGCCCCGACCACGCCCCCACGCCGCGGCCCCGGTCCGCCGGCAGCAGCGCCGCCTCGATGATGGCGAGGCTCCCCGGGGTGAGCAGCGCGCCGCCGACGCCCTGCAGGAGCCGGGCGGCGATCAGCACCTGGACGGTGGGAGCGACCGCGCACAGGATCGACGCGACGGCGAACCAGGCGACCCCGATCTCGTAGACGCGGCGCCGGCCGTAGCGGTCGCCGAGCGAGCCGCCGATCAGGATGCAGGACGCCAGGGTGACCAGGTAGGCGTTGTTGACCCACTGCTGGCCGGCCGAGCCCACGTCGAGGTCCGTGGCGATGCTCGGGAGCGCCACGTTGACGACCGTCGCCGTGAGCTGCGCGACGGCGGAGCCGAGCACCGTGGTGGCGATGATGACTCGACCGGTCGAGCTGTCGAGCGGGACCGGGGACCTGGGCGCCATCGGCGACCATGCTCGCGCCCTCGGCGGCGCTCGGGTCGCACCGATCGGCCGGCGCCTGGGCCGTTCGGCCCACGCGGGGCGTGCCCGGTGGGTGGGTCCACCCATTCACCGACCACCCTCCGTGGCAGTTGGATGACACGTGCGGACCGCGCCCGCTCCACCATCCGAGTCCCGGGGGGACGCCATGCCAGCAGCACGAGCCATCGAACTCCACCTGGGGGACGTCCACGCCGGTCACGCCCGGCTCGAGGTCGTCTCCGAGGATCCCGCCGGCGAGCGCTTCGTCATCCAGGTCGACGGTCCCGAGCACGAGGTGCGGGCCGAGGCCGACTTCCTCGCCGCGCAGTACGGCCTGGAGACCGTCCACGACCTCCGCGCCGGATCGCTCGTCACGGCCTGATCGGCCGAGCCGACCCCTCAGGGGTCGCAGGTGACCTCGGCCGCGTCCTTGTCGTCGCGCTGACCGAGGTACGCAGGGTGGCGGAGCCGACCGGCTTCGGTCCACTCGCCGAACGCCACCTGGACCACCAGCTCGGGCGCCACCCACCTCGCCCGTGACCCGGTCGGCCCCTCGGGCCGCGTCGGGAACGGGCACGCGTCGACGGCGAGCGGGCCGAGCAGCGCCGCGAGGCGTCGGAGCTCGCGGTCCGTGAACCCGGTGCCGACGTTGCCCACCCACGCCAGCTCGCCGTCGCGACGGCACCCGAGCACGAGCGAGCCGATCGTGTGGGCCCGCACGCCGGTGCCGCCGAGCCAGCCGGCCACCACGAACTCCTGCTCGTGGCGCACCTTCACCTTGCGCCAGCGGTCCGAGCGGCCACCCGGCTGGTACGCGCTGTCGACCCGCTTGGCCACGACCCCCTCGAGCCCCTGCCGACGCGCCGCTTCGAGGAGGTCGGCCCCGCCCGACGGGAACGCCGCCGGCACCTGGACGGTCGGTCCCGGGCCGACGAGGTCCTCCAGCAGGCGGCGGCGCTCGACGTAGGTCAACGAGGTCGTGGGCCGCCCATCGAGCTCCAGCAGGTCGAACACCATGTAGACGACCGGCACCTCCGCCGCGCGCTCGGCGGCGAGCCGCGGATCCGAGATGTGCATGCGCTGCTGGAGCCGGGCGAAGCTCGGCGCACCGCGGTCGCCCATCGCCACGACCTCACCGTCGAGCACGCAGCTCCGCCCGCCCACCGACTCGGCGATCGTGCGCAGCTCCGGGAACGAGGTCGTCGCGTCCGCGCCGCGCGCGCTGCGCAGGACGACTGCGTCGCCCTCGACGTGGGCCAGGATCCGCATCCCGTCCCACTTGACCTCGAACCACCACGCGCCGTCGTCCGGCGGCAGGTCGCCCGCGATCGCCTTCATGGGCAGCAGCGGCGCGGTCACGGCCGCGTGGCAGTTCGGGCGGCGGGCATCGCTCACATCCTGCCGGACCGCCCGGGGACCGGTCGTCCGTCACATCCCTTTCCGAGACACGCGTGTTTCGGAAATACTGGACATTCAGAGACGGTTGCGTCTCGTAATCCAGCCGGAACCCGACGTCGGGCCCGACCGGACAGCAACCGACCACCGGTCACCCCCCGACCGGCCGGGAACCAGCACGGCGGCCCCCCACCGTGCCGAGGAGGAGTCAGATGAGTCAGGAACTGGTGTACCGACGTCGTTGGTGGATCCTGCTGGTGCTGTGCATGTCGCTGCTGGTGATCACCCTCGACAACACGATCCTCAACGTCGCGCTGCCGACGCTGGTGCGGGACCTCGGCGCGAGCAGCAGCCAGCTGCAGTGGATCGTCGACAGCTACACGCTCGTGTTCGCAGGCCTCCTGCTCACCGCCGGCAGCCTCGGCGACCGGTTCGGGCGCAAGGGGGCCCTGCAGATCGGCCTCACGGTCTTCGCCCTCGGGTCGGCGTTCTCGGCCCTGGCCCAGACCCCGGAGCAGCTGATCGCCACCCGTGCCCTCATGGGCATCGGCGGCGCGTTCATCATGCCCGCCACCCTCTCGATCCTCACCAACGTCTTCCCCGCCGAGGAGCGGGGACGGGCGATCGGCGTGTGGGCCGGCGTGTCGGGCCTCGGCGTCGCGCTCGGCCCGCTGCTCGGCGGGTTCCTCGTCGAGCACTTCGGCTGGGAGTGGATCTTCACGGTCAACCTGCCGATCGCCGCCGTCGCCCTGATCGCCGGTGCGTTCCTGCTGCCGAAGTCGAAGGACCCGGCGGCCCCGAAGCTGGACATCCCCGGTGCCGTGCTCTCGATCGCCGGCCTCGGCAGCCTCGTCTACGCCCTCATCGAGGCACCGGCCGAGGGGTGGACCGACACCAAGATCCTCGGTGCCCTCGGCGCCGGGCTGGTGCTGATGGTGCTGTTCGCGTTCCGTGAGCTGCACACCGACGAGCCGATGCTCGACGTCACCTTCTTCAAGAACCCGCGCTTCACGGCAGCCAGCTCGGCC
Source organism: Actinomycetes bacterium (assembly GCA_023392475.1). Classification (GTDB taxonomy): domain Bacteria; phylum Actinomycetota; class Acidimicrobiia; order Acidimicrobiales; family Microtrichaceae; genus JAEVZA01. The sequence goes on from JAEVZA010000374.1 coordinate 105,595, forward strand.
ATCACGCTCGTGTTCTTCGCGATGTTCGGGTACTCGTTCCTGCTGACCCAGTACTTCCAGTTCGTGCTCGGCTACTCCGCCGCCGAGACCGGCATCCGGATGCTGCCCCTGGCGCTGACGATGATGGTGACGGCGCCGCTGTCGAGCCGGGTCGTCGAGCGCGTGGGCACCAAGCTCGTCGTGTTCACCGGCCTCGCGCTCGTGGCGGCCAGCCTGGCGCTGCAGATCGGCCTCACCGCCGACAGCCCCTACGGGCAGGTCGTGTGGCGGATGATGCTGCTCGCCCTGGGCATGGGGTTGACCATGGCCCCGGCCACCGAGTCGATCATGGGCTCGCTGCCGCTCGCCAAGGCCGGGGTGGGCTCGGCCATGAACGACACCACCCGCCAGGTGGGCGGTGCCCTCGGCGTCGCCATCATCGGCAGCGTGCTGTCGTCGGTCTACGGTTCGAAGATCAGCGACTCCTTCAGCGGCAAGCTGCCCGACCAGGCGCTCGAGGCGGCCAAGAGCGGCGTCGGCGGCGCCCTCGAGGTGGCCAACCGTGCCGGTGCCGCCGGTGCCCAGATCGCGGACGTCGCCAAGTCGGCGTTCGTGGACGCCATGCACGGCGGTGCGATCGTCGCCGCCATCGCCGCCGGCGTCGGCGCGATCGTCGTCCTCATCTGGCTCCCGGCGCACGCCCGCCGTGGCGACGAGGTCCTGCAGGAGGCCGAGTACGAGGCGGAGATCGAGGAGGCCCTCAGCCACGGCGAGCGGCTCGACCCGGTCGCCGGATCATGACCGCGGAGGTCGCCGCCCCCCCCCCCCCCCCCCGGCGGCCCCCGGCCCCCCCCCACCACCCCGCGCG
>JAEVZA010000422.1 GCA_023392475.1 Actinomycetes bacterium
GCCCCGCCCGATACCGTTTTCGCGAGAGACCGGCACGAGCCGAGAGAGGGAACCGTGCAGATCATCGACACCACCCCGATGGAGCACCTGCTCCGCTACCTCTGGGACACCCACGCGACCGACCTGCACCTCGCCGCGGGCACGCAGCCACGGGTCCGGATCGACGGCAAGCTCTTCCCGGTCCCCGACTCCGAGCCGCTCTCGACCGAGTACATGGTCACCGTGCTCGAGGGGATCATCCACGGCGCGGACCGCGAGCGGTTCGAGGAGGACCGCCAGCTCGACTTCGCGTTCACGTGGGGCGGCACCGCCCGCTTCCGTGCCAACGCGTTCTTCCAGCTCGACAAGCCCGCGCTCGCGCTGCGCCTGATCCCGACGGAGATCCCGGCGCCGGAGCAGCTGGGCGTCCCGCCGGCCGTGGCGTCGCTCACGACCCGACCGCACGGGCTCGTGCTGATGACGGGCCCGACCGGTTCGGGCAAGTCCACGACGCTCGCCGCGCTCGTCGGCCACATCAACCGCACCCGCCCCCTGCACATCCTCACGATCGAGGACCCGATCGAGTACGTGCACGAGCCGTCGACGGCGCTCGTGAACCAGCGCGAGGTCGGTACCGACTGCACCTCCTTCTCCGAGGCGCTCCGTGCCGCGCTCCGCGAGGACCCCGACGTCGTCCTCGTGGGCGAGATGCGCGACCTCGAGACCATCTCGCTGACGCTGACGCTCGCCGAGACCGGCCACCTCGTGTTCGGCACGGTCCACACCAACGACGCCGCGCAGACGGTCGACCGCATCATCGACGTCTTCCCGTCGGACCAGCAGGACCAGATCCGGACGCAGCTGGCGATGACGCTCGCCGCGGTGATCAGCCAGCGGCTCATCCCGCGCATCGGCGGCGGCCGCGTCGCCGCCTACGAGGTGCTGATGGGCACCCCCGCGATCACGAACCTGATCAGGGAGAACAAGGTCCGCCAGATCCGGAACCTGATCGCGACCGGGCAGAAGGACGGGATGATGGTGCTCGAGCAGCACCTCGCGCAGCTGATCGCCGCCGGCGTCATCTCGCACGAGGACGCCACGTACGCATCGATCCACCCGGAGGACATCGCCGGGCTGAGCCCGCAGAACCTGAACGGCCAGGTGGCCTCGTCGTGAGCTCCACCGAGGTCATCCTCCTCGTCTTCGGCACGCTCGCCGCGTTCGCCGTGGGCTCGTTCCTCTGCGTCGTCATCGACCGGCTGCCGCTCGCGCTCGACGCGCCCAACGAGTACGGCGACCTCTACGACACGAGGCCGTGGAAGCAGGTGCTCGGCGGCAACAGCCGGTGCTCCGACTGCGGCGAGCCGATCCGTGCGGTGGACAAGATCCCCGTGATCTCGTGGTTCCTGCTGCGCGGGCGCTGCCGCGGCTGCGCGCAGTCGATCCCCGGCTTCCACCCCGTCGTCGAGCTGCTGACGCCGGTGCTCTTCCTCGCCGCGGTGTGGGCGATCGGCTGGGACTGGCGCCTCCTGCCGGTGCTCGGCCTCATCCCGGCCGGCATCGCCGTCTCCGCGATCGACATGCGGACCCTGATCGTGCCGACCCGCATCGTGTGGCCGGCCTTCTTCGGCGTCGTCCTGCTGTCCGTGGTCAGCTGCGCGATCGAGGGGGAGTGGTCCTGGCTCCTCACCGCCGCGGTCGGCCTGGCCACCCTCGCCGGCCCGCTCTTCGTCATCTGGTTCCTGCTCCCGCGAGGCATGGGGTTCGGCGACGTCCGACTCGCCGTGCTCCTGGGGTGGACGGTCGGGTTCTACGCCGGGTCGACCCCCGGTGCCGGCGCGATCCTCGCCGCGTGCACGCTGTTCCTCGCGTCGATCGTCGGGATCGTCATGGGCATCACGATGATGGGTGCGCGCGGTCGCAAGGCCAAGGTCCCCTTCGGACCCGCGCTCGTCATCGCCGCGTTCTTCTGCATCGCGATGGCGGAGCCGATCCTCACGCCGTTCGGCGTGTACGCGCTGTCCTGATCGCGGCGTGTCGAGGGCGCTGCAGGGCGCGCTCCAACCCGTTCGGCGCGTCCGCGAACGCGCTGCGCGTCAAGCGGTCCGTCGACGCGACGATCGGGTACGTCTGCTCGCCGACGCGCGTTGACACCCGTCGTGGCGACGCGGGACCCTGTCCCCACCCGATGAGTGCGTCATCGGGTGGTGCGCGCAGCGGGGGGCGCGCGAGCAGGTGCACCAGCGAGGGAGTGGCGTGCGTTTCTCGGATGGGCGGGTTCCCGGCGGTACGGCCGCTCCCGCCTCGACGGAGGACACGACGGGGACGGCACCCGCTGTCCCCGTTCGTCGCGCTCGGGGCCAGGCCGGCATCTCGCTGCTCGAGTCGCTCATCGCGGTGATGCTCGCCGCCGTCGTCGTGCTCGCGCTCGCCGGCGGGTTCCTCACGATGATGCGGGCCACCGACGCCTCGTCCAACCGCCAGCGCGCGGAGGGGGCGCTCACCAGCTTCACCGAGAGCATCAAGGTGATGCAGTACACGCCGTGCCAGGGCGCCAGCGCCTACCAGGCGGCGTACCTCGCCTGGCCTGGCCGGTGGTCGCCGCCGCCGAGCGCCCAGGTCAGCGACCTCACGATCACGGACGTCCAGTACTGGCACCCCGCGTCGAGCGGCTCCACGGCCGGCGCGTACGACGGGATCTGCCCCACCCCCGACTCCGGCGCCCAGCGCCTGACCGTCCGGGTGAAGGTCAAGGGGCAGACCGTCACCGGCCAGGTCGTGATCCGGAGCGTCCCGTGACGGCGCTGATCCGCCGCCGCGCCGCCGCCGGAACGGGCTCGCAGGCGGGACTCACGCTCATGGAGCTCCTGCTCGCGCTGGTGATCTCGATGCTGGTCGTCACGCCGGTGACCGCGTGGGGCGTGCTCGTGCTGAACCAGCACGACGACTCCCAGAACGCGCTCGACCGGGTGAACGCGACCGGGCTGGTCAACCAGTACCTGCCGAGGGACGTCGCGTCGGCCAAGTACGTGCAGGCCGGCGGCAGCCAGTGCACCGGCGTGACGACCACGAACACGACGAAGCTGCAGCTCGTCCCCGCCGACGCCACCCGCCGAATCCTGTACAGCGAGGGCACGGCCACGAACCCCGGGGGCGCCGTCACCGTCAGCCTCTGGCGCCGCGTGTGCGACGACGCCGGCAACCTGAAGCAGAGCACGGAGCTCGTCCGCGGCATCCGGGCCGGCTCGCTCTCGATCAACTGCATCGGGCCGAGCGGCCCGGTGGCCCCGGCGGGTTGCGACAACACCCCGAGCCCGGCAAACCCCGCGAGCGCCGCCAACGACGCGAACCGCCAGATCGACGTGTCGGTCGTGCCGCTCGACGCGAAGGGCCAGGACGCGCGCGCCATCGAGGTCCGCCTCTCGCGGCGCACCTCCTCGCAGTCCACGGGCGCGCCGTCCACCTCCAACCGGTCGCCGGTCCCGTCCATCAGCGTGTCGCCCGCGTCGGGCTTCGCGTCGACCACGTTCGTGCTCTCGGGTGCGGGCTCGTTCGACCCCGACGGCACGATCGCCTCCTACACCTGGACGTTCCCGTTCGGCACCACGTGCACGCCGTCGGACGGCGGGAGGACGCAGTCGTGCCGCTTCGCCGGGATCGGCAGCAAGCTCGTGCAGCTCGCGGTGACCGACGACGGCGGCGCGACGAGCGCGACCGCGACGACTCTGCTGCTCCTCAACCAGTTCCCGATGGCGGAAGCGTCGGTGAACCCCACGTCCGGCACGGCGGGGACGACCGCCTTCACGTTCACCGCGACGTCGCCCGGCGGCGTGGCCACTTCCGACCCCGACGGCGACGCGCTCACCTACCAGTGGGACTTCGGCGAGGACATGGGCGCCGCCCGGTACCAGAGCTCGCCGTCCGCCACGTTCACCTTCCCGGCGACCACCCCCACGAGCGTGCGCCAGGTGACGCTGCTGGTCACCGACTCCCACGGGGACAACGACTTCGCGGTGGTCCTGGTGAACGTCACGGGAGTCGGCGGACCGATCGGGGGCGGTCCCGGCGACGGCGATCCGAGCGGCATCACGGTCGACCCGGGCCTCGTCACCACCGGGACGGGGCTGCCTCGCCTGCCCGACGCGGTCGGCGCGGGCCTGCCGAGCCAGACGGCGACCTTCTCGTCCGCGGATCCGGCCCCGGATCCGGCGACCGTGACGTGGCAGCTCCTGCGGCACGGCACCACCACGGTGGTGGCGAACGGCAGCGGCGCCAGCCTGGTGCACACGTTCGGACCGGCCGAGGGCGGTGACTACGACATCGTGCGCACCGTCGCCGGCGTGCCGGCGTCACGATCGTTCCGGGTCAACACGGCGCCGATCGCGTCGTTCACCGCGACCCCCGGCAGCGGCACCGCGCCGCTCGACATCAGGTTCGACGCATCCGGTTCCAGCGACGCCGAGGGGAGCGCGCTGTCCTACCGCTGGGACCTCGGCTTCTTCGGCCAGTGGTCCAGCTCCGACGTCGCCCCGGTCCGGAGCTTCCCGAACGCCGGCACGTACAAGGTCACCCTGTTCGTCACCGACTCCGACGGCACCGTCGCCGCGACCACCAGGGTCGTCACCCTCGGGGGCACGACCGTCCCGCCCGGCGGCGTGCGCTGGGACGGGTGGAACATCGCGTGGAACGCGGTGCCGGGCGCCACGTCCTACGACGTGCGGGTCAACTACATCTGCGACGACCTCCCCGCGAACAGCCGCAACAACTCCTACCCCGTCGACCCGGTCCTCGCGCCGTCGGTCAGCACCCCGTCCGTGGCCACGGTGTGCGCGGGCGCAGGATCCGCCAGCGTCGTCGTCGGGACGATCGCCAACGCCGTCACCAGCCCCCTGAGCGCACCGGTGACGAAGTTCGGATGAGCACGCTGGTCCGCGCCCTCCACGCCGCCCGGCGGCGCGTGCACACCCGCGGCGACGACGGCTACGCGCTCGTCATCGTGCTGGGCGTGATCATGTTCACGTCGGTGCTGATCATCGCCCTGCTCGGCCTCGCGCTCACCACCGCGAAGATCGCCAACCAGCAGGCGCAGGCCTCCAGGGAGACGCGCTCGGCCGACGGCGCGGTCGAGAGCGCGGTGGCGACGATCGCCCACTCGAGCGGCGGCGGCAACTGCCCGGGCCTCCCGCAGACCACCTCGATCACGTCGACGTCGCACCTCACGATGGGACCGTCGAACGAGGACGACGTCACGCTCCAGTGCTCGAACGCCACCGTCAGCGCCGATCCGACGCAGCCGCTCGGCGGCAACGACGTGAAGATCGTCGGCGGCGCGACGGACGCCTTGAAGTACACCGGCACCGCGCCGCTGACGTTCACCTCCGACATCACGGTGCGCGGCGGCGCGGACGTCACCGGGAACGGACCGGCCGTCGACGCCCAGGGCCAGTACGTGCAGGGGAGCGGACCCGCCGACTGCGGGACCCTCGGGCAGTCGGGCACCCACTTCGTCCAGGACCGCGACCGCAAGCCGGTGTGCGGCGACGCGACCGCCGCCGCCCTGACCGTCGGCACGCAGCAGCTGGTCGACCCGACCGACACGATCGCGTCGCCGCCGCAGACCGTGCCGCTCGCGTGCTCGCCGGTCGTCCAGCTCTCGCCCGGCACGTACGACGCCTACCAGACCTCGCAGCTCAACAAGCTGATGAGCTCGTGCGCCGGCTCGACCTTCTGGTTCCAGCCGCCCGCGGTGCCCGGCCAGCCCGGCGTCTACAGCTTCGACGCCAACCCGAACCGCTTCGGCGGCGCGGCGCTCGTGGTCGACGACCCGACGATCAAGGTGGTGTTCGGTCAGCAGGCGGGCACGACCGGCGAGTGCGACCCGGCCGTCGCCGGCGCCAGCATCCAGCTCTCCGGCCGCATGTCGCTCCAGCACCGCGCCGGGCGCATGACCGTGTGCCCGGGGTGGAACGGCACCACGCCGCTGCCCGCGATCGTGCAGGTCCCCCAGGCCGCGACCGACCCGATCACGCTCGCCGCCTCGTCCAGCGACTTCAAGCTGAACACGACGAACGGCGACGGCGGCCCGGCGCTCCTGGCCCGACCCGACGACGCCTCGACGTTCGCGAAGGCGACGTTCTGCGCCGGGTGCATGACGACGACTCGGAAGTACCTCGCGGCGACGTTCGTGAACGTCCCGCCCGACCCGCTCACCTCGGCGAAGGTCGTGCTGGCCACGAAGGAGACGCCGCCGACGCCGCCGCCGGGCCTCCGCCGGTTCGCGACGATCACCCTGACGTTGCCGGGCGGTGGGACCTGCACCACGGCGCAGACCGACGCGGGACGGACGAACTGGCAGCTCAGCGCCTACGAGCTGGTGACCGATCCGAACTGCGGGCCGCTCCTGCAGGGCAAGCCGGGCTCGGTGCTCGAGGGCGCCTCGGTGTCGGTCGAGTACAAGCTCGCGTGCACGGCGCCGTTCGGTGACCTGCTCACCTGCGCCGCGGGCGAGGCGTCGACGATCAGCGTGCGCGGCATCCGCCTGGTGGTGAACGCCAAGGTGGCCCAGACCGCGAGCGCGACCGGGAGCGGCGCCGCCGTCGGGACCTGGACGACGGCCGATCAGGCCGCGCGGGACGACGCCACGTTCGCCCAGGCGACGCAGCGGCGCTGCGTCGCCGGATCCAGCACCGTGCCGAACTGCGTCTGGCAGGTGCCGGGGCAGACCTTCGCCCTCACCGTCAACGGGTTCCAGGTGCCGCCGGGCATGGCGGGCACGCCGCAGACGCTGCGGGTGCTGTTCAAGAACGCGCCGAACGGCACCACCCTCGACTGGGCGTCGGATCCCGGTGACGGCACGAGGACGGACCTGATCGTCACCCTGGCGTCGGGTGCGACGTGCACCGTCAGCTCCGGCGGGTACTCGCACTCCGCGACCGAGTCGCAGTTCGACCTGCTCGGCGCCGGCACCTGCAAGGGCGTGATCAAGAACCTCGCCGACCTCAACGGGTCGTCGGTGAAGATCCAGCTGACCACCGGCTGCGCCGTTCCGAAGGTGACCGACCTGACGAAGCCGACCGAGTGCGTGAGCGTGCAGCTCCCCCAGTTCCAGTACGTGTCGCTCGTGGCCACGTCGTCCGACGTGCAGACCGATCCGCCGAGCTCGCTCGTGACCGTGAGCGCCGCCGCGGGGACGGACTTCCACGCGTTCGGCACGACCGTGCTGCCGAACACGGCGCTGCAGGTCCGCTGGGCCGGCGGCGTCGACGCCACGTCCCGGCCGCTGTTCTTCGGTTCGCTCGTCGTGAAGTCGCTGTCCAGCACGATGGCGGCCGGCGCCTCGATGGGGGTCGTGTGCTGCCAGCCGCCGCCGAGCGACCTGACCCGGATCGAGGCCTCGGTCGGCGGGCGGGTGCGCGCCGTCGCCGTCGTCTCGATCGGCGCCGCGGGCAGCGGACCGGGCGGGACCCGGACGGTCGACGTCCAGGACTGGCAGCTGTGCATCACCGGGTCGTGCGACACGACGCCGGCCGCCCCCACCGCCCCCGGCCCCTGATCGCCAGGCCTGCCGCGCGGCCCCGTCCGTCGCGCTCTGTGATGCGCCACGGGGTCGAACGCCCCAGTGGCGCATCACAGAGCTCGTCGGGTTCGGCCGTTCTGCCCGTCACCGACCGGCGCACGTCCCTACGCTGGCGGGAGGACAAGGAGGCCTCGCCATGACCAACGAGTACCTCGAGGGCAACTTCGCACCCGTCACCGACGAGGTGACGCTCACCGACCTCCCGGTCACGGGCACCATCCCCACGGAGCTCACCGGCCGGTACCTGCGCAACGGGCCGAACCCCGTGACCCCGCCGGACCCCGACGCCTACCACTGGTTCGTCGGCGACGGCATGGTGCACGGGCTGCGCCTCGACGAGGGTCGTGCCTCCTGGTACCGGAACCGCTGGGTCCGCAGCGCGGTCGTGGCCGACGCGCTCGGCGAGCCGCACCACCCCGGCCCCGTGCACGCGGACATGGACTTCGGCCCGAACACGAACGTGATCGGCCACGCCGGCAAGGTGCTCGCGATCGTCGAGGCCGGTTCCCGGCCCTACGAGCTCACCGACGAGCTCGACACCGTCGGACCGACCGACCTCGGCGGCACCCTGCAAGGCGGCTACACGGCCCACCCCAAGCGTGACCCCCGCACGGGTGAGCTCCACGCGATGTCCTACTACTGGGGCTGGGGCAACGAGGTCGAGTACACGGTCATCGACACGTCGGGCTCCGTCTCGCACAGCCGCATGATCGAGACCACGGGCAGCCCGATGGTGCACGACATGTCGCTCACCGAGCGGTTCGCGGTCGTGTACGACCTGCCGGTCACGTTCGACCTCGAGGACGCGATGGCCGGCAAGCGGATGCCGTACACGTGGAAGGCCGACTACCCGGCGCGGCTCGGGCTCGTGCCCCGCCCCGACAGCGACCTCGCCGGGGGCGACGTGCGCTGGTTCGAGGTGGACCCGTGCTACGTGTTCCACCCGATGAACGCGTACGAGGACGGCGACGACGTCGTGCTCGACGTCGTGCACTGGACCCGCATGTTCGACCCGGGTCACCACGGCCCGTTCGGCGCGACGATGCCGTCGCTGCGCCGGTGGACGATCGACACCGTCGGCGGCAAGGTCCGCGAGGAGCTGCACGACGACCACGACCAGGAGTTCCCGCGGGTGGACGAGCGCGTCGTCGGGCGACACCACCGCTACGGCTACTCGGCGATCAACCTGCCGGGCTCGGGCTCCGGTCCGCGCCACGGCGGGATCCTCAAGGTGGACGTTGAGTCGGGCACGACCGAGGTGCTCGACCTCGGCGCCGGCGCCGCGCAGAACGAGGCCGTGTTCGTGCCCCGGTCGGCCGACGCCGCGGAGGACGACGGCTGGCTGCTGTGCCTCACCTACAGCTCCGAGTCGGACACCAGTCGGCTCGACATCCACCACGCCCAGGACCTCCAGGGCGGACCGGTGGCGACGGTCCAGCTCCCGCGCCGGGTGCCCTTCGGCTTCCACGGCAACTGGCTCCCCGACGCCTGACCACGTCGCCGGTGCGCGCGAGGCGCCCGAGCCCGTCCTGTGATGCAGATCGGTACGTTTCCGTACCGATCTGCGTCACAGAACGCACGGGTGGCGGTCAGTTGCCGTCGCCGCTCGTCCAGGCCTGGTAGGCGTTCGGGTACACCGTCTCGCACGGCACGCCGTTCCCGTCCGCGTCCATGTTCGAGGGTCCGCCCCAGTTGAGGTAGTACGCGATGGCCTCGTAGACGTCGAAGCCGCGGTCGGCGAGGTCCCGGCACAGGAGCCCGGGCGGTAGGTCGTACACGTTGCTGGTGTCGAGCGTCGGCGTCACCCCCTGGGTGCCCCAGTACGCGAGCACGTCGGTGGTCGGGTACACGGTCTCGCACGGGATGCCGTCCCGGTCGGCGTCGAGGCGGTCGGGCTGGCCGTGCTGGCGCCAGTAGTCGACCGCCGCCGAGTACGAGAACCCCTTCGCCCGGAGGTCCCGGCACATCAGGTCGCCCGGCTGCGCCCGGACGTCGCCGAGAACGGTCGTGACCGGCGCCGGGGGTGCCACCGAGGGCGCCGCGGTCGGGGGCGCGACCGTGGTCGGCGTGGTGGGCGTCGTCGGCGCCACGATCGTCGAGCTGGTGGTGTCGCCGGAGGCGTCGTCGCCCCCTCGCCGCCCGAGCAGGAACGCGCCCGCGACGACCGCGCCGGCGAGCACCACGACGGCGAGGGTGATCGCGACCACGGCCAGCGGCGACGTGCCACCACCCCCACC
>JAEVZA010000058.1 GCA_023392475.1 Actinomycetes bacterium
GGTCCCGTCGGCGTCCGGCTCCGGCACGGACCCGACGGGCGTCCTCGGCTTCGACGCGGCCGAGCTCGCGGCGCGGACGAACGCGCTGCTGGACCTGTTCGCGGGCGACGGCGAGCGCGGCCCGGACCTGCTGCCCGTCCTCCCGCCGTCGTGGCGGGGCGGCGGGGTCGAGGCCCACGGGCTGCTCACCCCGTGGGGCGACGTCTCGTACGGCGTCCGTTGGCACGGCGACCGGGCCGCGGTCCTGTGGGAGGTCGGGGCGCCGGCCGGCGTCGACCCGGACCTCACGGTGCCCGAGCTGCGCTCGACGGGGCTCGACCCGTCGTGGCGGGGGACGGGCTGGCGTGGCGAGGCCCTGCTCGGCGACCCGGGCGGGAGCGGGCCCGACCACGGCGGCGGCGCCGCCGGAGGTCCCGACGCCGACCCCCGTGCAGGTCCCGGCGCCGCCGGAGGTCATGGCGACGGGCCGATCGGGGAAGGGGAGTCGTTCGGATGAGCGCCCACCCACGCACCCCGGTGGCGCGCCGCCGCGGTCGCGTGGTGGCGCTCGCCCTGGTCCTGGTGTGCCTCGCCGTCGGCTGCACGCCCGACCAGTACCAGCGCTGGTGGGTGTCCCGGGGCCACGCGCCGCTCGCCGAGCCCGAGCTGTCGGCCAAGGCGGCCGCGGCCACCGCGTACTGGGCCGAGGTCGCCCGCCGGAACCGCTTCGCCTACCAGGTGTCGGGGATCGACCCGCCGCTCGCGGCGCGCATGGCGCCCTCGTGGCGCCCCGGCTGCCCCGTCCCGCTCTCGTCGCTGCGGTACGTCCGCGTGTCGTACGTCGGCTTCGACGGCGCCGAGCACGTCGGCGAGCTGGTGCTGCACGCCGATGCCGTGATCCCGGCGGTGGTGGTCCTCCAGGCGATGTGGGACGCGCGGTTCCCGATCGAGCGGATGCAGCTGGTCGACGACTACGGGGCGAGCGACGAGGCGTCGATGGCGGCGAACAACACCTCGGCGTTCAACTGCCGCGCGGTCACGGGCGGGACGGGGTGGTCGCAGCACGCCTACGGCCGCGCCATCGACGTGAACCCGATCCAGAACCCCTACTTCGCGGGCGGTCCGGTGCAACCGGCCGCCGGTGTCGCCTTCCTCGACCGGTCGGCGGTCCGCCCCGGCATGATCGTGCTCGGCGACGCCGTCACCCGTGCGCTGCGGTCGGTCGGCTGGGGCTGGGGCGGCCTGTGGTCCTCGCTCAAGGACTACATGCACATCTCGTCGACCGGCTCCTAGACCAGGGAGCCGGCCTCACCCCGACCGTTCTGTGATGCGAGACACCCGGAAAACCCGCGGTCTCGCATCGCAGAACGGGAGCGGGGTCAGGCGGCGGTGACGGCGACGGGGAGCGAGTCGAGCCCGCGGAGCGTGAAGCTCGGGCGGTAGTGGGGCTCGGCGCCGTCGAGCGCGTCGGCGTCGAGCTCGATCGACGGGAAGCGGTCGAGCAGCGCGCCGAACGCGATCTCGCCCTCCGCCCGGGCGAGGTGCGCACCGAGGCAGTGGTGGGCGCCCCAGCCGAAGCTGAGCGGCGGGGGGACGTCGTCCCCCGCGAACCGACCGACGTCGAACCGCTCGGGATCGGGGTACACCGCGGCGTCGTGGTTGGCCGCGCCCTGGAGGACGATGAACGAGGCGCCGCGCCGACGGGGCTCGCCGAACACCTCGACCTCCTCCAGCGCGACGCGGTTGTTGAGCTGCACCGGCGAGTCGGCGCGCAGCACTCCCACATCGCCGAGGGCAGCAGGTCGCGCTCGGCGCGGAGGCGGGTCAGCTCGTCGGGGTGCCGCAGCATGAGTCGGAGGCCGTTGCCGATGAGGTTCGACGTCGTCTCGAAGCCGGCCGCGTAGAGCAGCAGCGTGTTGCTCAGCAGCTCCTCGTGGCTGAGGCGGTCCCCGGCCTCCTCCACCTCGATGAGCGCGGCCAGCAGCCGGTCGTCGGGGTGGGCCCGCTTCTGCTCGATGAGCTCGGTGAAGTAGGCGATGAGCTGCTCGCCGGACACCTCGGCGCGGGCGATGGCCTCCTCGTCGGCGGCGGCGTCGATGAACGACGTGACGTCGCGCACGAGCGGCCGGATGTGCTCGTTGCCCTCGCTCGGCACGCCGAGCAGCTCGCTGATCACGGCGACGGGGAAGGGGATGGCGAGCTCGGCCATGACGTCGCCGCCGCCCTCGTCGGCGAAGCGGTCGAGCACCGGCGTGAGCAGCGCGTCGATCTGCGGCCGCAGCTCCTCCACGCGCCGCGGCGTGAACGCGCGGCTGACCAGCGACCGGATGCGGGTGTGGTCGGGCGGGTTGAGGAACAGCATGCTGTCCCCGCGGTCCTCGTCGGTCTGGCGGTCCCGGCCCCCGAACGAGATCGGGAGGTCCATGTCGGCCTCGGGCCGCCCGAGCTTCGGGTGGCGCAGCACCTCGAGGCAGTCGTGGTAGCCGGCGAGGCCGAGGTCGCCGAACGTGGTGCGCCAGCGACCGCCGCCGGCACGCAGCCGCTCGTACGCGGGGTACGGGTCCTGGCGCCCCTCGTCGGTGAGGATCGTGGACACGAGCAGGCCGTCCGCCTCCTCGTCGGTGAGCGGTGACGCATCCGTCGACATGTCGTCAGTCTGGCCCCGAGGGGCGGGTGCGTGGCGCCCGGCGCGCGCAGGTCACACCGGCAGCGCCGCCGAGCGCCCGTACTTGTATTAAACTTGTCTGGTAACCTGGGCGTGGATCGAGGAGGTCGTCGATGGGACCGGAGCCGGCCGGAGCGGTGGCGGAGGAGATCGTGCTGCGGCCGATCGGGTGGGTCCGCGGCGGGCGCGCCGAGCCCTTCGACGACGGGTGGGACGCCGAGACGTGCGCCATCGAACTCGACGGCTCGCGGTTCGGCCCCGACGTGGTGGCCGGGCTCGACGGGTTCTCCCACGTCGAGGTCGTCTACCTCTTCGACCGGGTCGACGAGGCCGACGTCGTCACGGGCGCCCGTCGCCCCCGGGGCCGCGAGGACTGGCCGGTGGTCGGCATCTTCGCCCAGCGGGGCCGCGTCCGACCGAACCGCCTCGGCGTCACGATCTGCCGGCTGCTGGAGGTCGACGGCCTGTCCGTCCGGGTGCGCGGCCTCGACGCGATCGACGGCAGCCCCGTCCTCGACCTCAAGCCGCACCTCGCCGGGTTCGCGGCGCGCGGCGAGGTGCGCGAGCCGACCTGGGCGACGGAGATCATGGCCGGCTACTGGGCACCGCCACCCGCCGACTGACCCCGAGCTGACGGGTTCCGGCGTCCCGCGCGGTCGGATCCCGACCACGCGGTACGCCAGAACGCGACGACGGCGGGGACGCGGGTGGGTCCGCAACCCGCGCGTGCGGCGGGCGGGGTGGGCGGCTCAGCCGTCGAGGCGGACGGTGACGACCTCGTGGGGCCGCAGCGCGACGGACCCGTCGAACGGACCGACCACCTCGCCCCGGAGGTCGACGACCGAGCCCGTGCGCCCGGGCAGGCCGAGCGTGGCGGGACCGTCGCCGGTCGCGTGGGCCCGCACGACGAGGCGGCCCTCGTCGTCGCGCAGGAC
>JAEVZA010000102.1 GCA_023392475.1 Actinomycetes bacterium
GGTCCCGGTCCCGCCGCCCGACCCGGTGCCGCCCGACGGCGTGGTGCCCGAGGTGCCGCTGCCCGAACCCGACCTGTTCGTCGTGCCCGTCCGGCTGCCGGTCCCCGACTTGGATCCCGAACCCGACTTGGTGGACCTCGTCGAGGACGACGAGGACGACGACGAGTAGTCGGACGACGTGTACTTCCCGCCCCACGGATCGGGCACCGTCCTGGCGCGCGGCATCCGGTTCGGCTCCTGGAACTGGAGCACGGGCTGGCCGTCCAGGTAGGGGGCCATGAACGCCCGCCACACCCGCGCCGCGGTGGCGCCGCCCTGCACCTTGCCGCCCCGCATGTTCGTGTTGGCGCTCGGGTTGCCGATCCAGACGGCCGTGGAGACCTGCGGCGTGAAGCCGATGAACCAGACGTCGGTGTTGGCGCCGCCCTCGACCTCGGTGGTGCCGGTCTTGCCGGCGGCCGGGCGGCCCTGCGGCAGCGAGCCCGCCGAGTAGGTGCCGCTGGTGACGACCTTCTCCATGCCGATGATCGCCTGGCGGGCGACGTCGACCGGGATGACCTGCTCGTTCGGCGGCGTGTACTGGAACAGGACCTTGCCGGTCCGGTCCTCGACCTTCGACACGAAGTGCGCCGGGTTCCTGCGGCCGTCGTTGGCGATCGTGGCGTAGGCGAGCGCCATGTCGAGCGGCTTGACGAGTGCGTCGCAGCCGATCGTGAAGCAGGCGGGGTGCACGTTGTCGGGGTCGAGGCCCGAGGCGCTGACCCCGAGCTTGATCGCCGTGTCCTTCACCTTCTGGAAGCCGACCGCGCCCTGCAGGCGCATGAAGGCGCAGTTGTTCGACTGGGCGAGCGCCCGGCCGAGGTCGATCATGCCCTTCGTCGGGCAGTCCTCGGGGTACTGGCCCGTGGTGTGGATGCCCCACAGCTTCTTCATCTTCTCCGGTGCCGGCGCACCCGAGATCGAGCTGTTGATGCTGTAGCCGTCCTCGAGGCCGGCCACGAGCGTGAACGGCTTGAAGGACGAGCCCGAGGAGCGGCCGCCGATCGGCGCCGCGATCTCGACGGGACCCTTCCCGGGCACGTCCGTCTCGCCGACGATGGCGCGGACCGCACCCGTCGACGGCTCCACGGACGCGAGCGCGACCGCGGTCTCGGGGTTGGCCGCCTTCAGCGGGTTCGACTTCGCGGCCTGCTCGGCGAGCTGCTGCGCGTGGGGGTCGATCGTGGTCGTGATCCGCAGGCCGCCGTTGAAGATCAGGTAGCGGCGCAGCTCGACCGTGGGCGCGAGCCACGTGGCGTTGAGCAGCTCGTCGCGCACCTTCCGCTCGAGGTACGTCAGGTCCTGCGACGTGGTGGCGGCCGGCCGGCCGAAGGCCTGGGTGGGCAGCGGCGTGGCGTTGATGAACTTGGCCTGCGACTCGTCGATGAGGCCCTGCTCGATCATCCGCTTGGTGACGACCTGGCGGCGCTCCTTGGCCACCTTCGGGTACCGGATCGGGTCGTAGCCGTTCGGGTTCCGCACGAGCGACGTGAGCACCGAGGCCTCGGCGTAGTTGATCTGCGAGGCCGGCTTGTTGAAGTAGGTCTCGGCACCGGCCTGCACGCCGTAGGCGCCGCGGCCGAGGTACACGGTGTTGAGGTACTGCTCGAGGATCTGGTCCTTGCAGACCTTCTTCGGCACGCCGTCGCAGAGCTGCTGCTCGAGCTGGAGCGCGAGCGACGCCTCCTTGAGCTTCCGGGCGAGCGTGCGCTCGTTGCCGACGAGCGAGAGCTTGACCAGCTGCTGCGTGATGGTGGATCCGCCCTGGGAGATCTCGCCGGCGTCGCTGTTGGCGCGCAGGGCGCGGAGGACGGACTTCGCGGACACGCCGTCGTGGTGGTAGAAGTCCGCGTCCTCGACGGCGAGCACGGTCTTCTGGAGCTCCGGCGAGATCTGGTCCAGCGTGACCACCTCGCGGTTCTCGCTGCCGGCCAGCTCCCCCACCGGTTGGCCGGCCTCGTCGACCAGCTTGGAGCTCTCCGGCAGGGACGGCAGGGCCAACTTGGAGAGCGACTTGTAGGAGGCGGCTTCGGGCAGCTTGCCGAGCTCCGGGAAGAAGGCCATCCCGAGCACCGCGAGCGCGACCGTCCCGAAGGCGACGATGGCGCCGAAGCGCAGCAGGAGTTTCGTGGTGCGGCTCATCGTCGTCGGTGGCTCGGCCCGGGCTCCGGTCGCGCGTCGTGTGCGGTGCTGGTTCCGCCGGCGGTGAGCCCGGCGGGAACACGCTACCGGTCGTGCGCGCGCCGTCGGCACCACCCCGGCCGGGTGGTGGCCACGCCGCGGAGAGCGGCCTCAGCCCCCGATCGGCGGTGGACCACGGCGTCGGGCGCGGCGTCGGAGGTGCACCGCCCGCCCTGCCGCGGCGGCCGCCGCGGGTAGCTTCCGCCCATGGCCCACGACCGCCGCTTCCGATTCGGCGTCCAGTACAGCCAGCCCCTCGCCGGGACGACGTGGCAGGAGACCGCCCGTCGCACCGAGGAGCTCGGCTACTCCACCCTCTTCGTCCCCGACCACTTCGGGGACCAGCTCGCTCCGATCGCCGCGCTGTCGACCGCCGCCGCGGCGACGACGCGGCTGAAGGTCGGCGCGCTGGTCTTCGACAACGACTACCGCCACCCCGTCACGCTCGCCACGGAGATGGCGACGCTGGACCTGCTGAGCTCCGGTCGGGTCGAGCTCGGGCTCGGCGCCGGCTGGATGGTCACGGACTACGAGCAGTCGGGCATGCCGTACGACCCGCCGAAGGTGCGCGTCGACCGGTTCGAGGAGGGGCTCGCGGTCATCAAGGGCCTGTTCGCGGACGAGCCGGTGACCTTCGCCGGCGACCACTACGCGATCACCGGGCTCGACGGCCGTCCGACGCCGCACACGCCCGGTGGTCCGCCGATCCTCATCGGCGGCGGCGGGCGCCGGGTGCTGTCGATCGCGGCGCGCGAGGCCGACATCGTGGGCGTGAACCCGAACCTCAAGGCGGGTGCCATCACGACGGAGACCGCGCTCGACGCCATGGCCGGCGCGACGGACCGAAAGGTGGCGTGGGTCAAGGAGGCGGCGGGCGACCGCTTCGAGGACCTCGAGCTGAACGTGCTGTCCTTCGCGTCCACGGTCACCGACGACACCGCGGCGTTCGCCGACTTCCTGGCCCAGCTGTTCGACGCCCCGGCCGAGGAGGTCCTCGAGGCGCCGACCGTCGTCGCCGGTTCCGTGCCCGAGCTCGTGGACCGGCTCGAGGCGCGCCGCGACCGCTGGGGCTTCTCGTACTACGTGTTCCAGGCCGACGCCGCGGAGACGATGGCCCCGCTCGTGGCCGAGCTGTCCGGGCGCTGACCCGTGGCCCTGCGACGGGCGGGCCGGGAGCGGCGGGGCACGCCGACGGTCGCGCTC
>JAEVZA010000144.1 GCA_023392475.1 Actinomycetes bacterium
GGTCCCGGCGGCCTCGACCGCCCGTGCTGCGGCGCACTCGGACCGGCGCACCAGCTCGTCGAGCGCGGCCTGGTCTGCCGGTGCCCCACCGTCGTCGGGGAGGGCGGCGTCCTCGGGTGCGTCGGCAGCGGACGCGGCGCCCAGCTCGTGCCACCGCTCGCCGGCCTGCCGGCGCAGGCCCGCCAGCTGCTCCTCGTCCCGATGGACCTCGAGCCGGGCCTGCCTGGCCCGGTCCTCGAGCCACCGCTCGACCTCGCCGAACAGCTCGGTGTCGAACAGCGACGTGAGGAGGCGCTCCCGCTGCTCGCCGTCCGCCGGCTGCAGGACCTGCTGGAACTGGCCCTGGGGGAGCAGCACGACGCGGGAGAACTGCACGTGGTCCAGCCCGACGAGGTCCAGCACCTGCTGGTTCACCTCGGTCGTGCGGTTGGCCATCGGCTTCCACTCGCGACCCTCGCGCTTGAGGAGCCGCGCGGTGGGGTTGGACGTGGTGGTGCCCGTGCCCCGTCGCTTGGGCCGCTCGTACTGCGGCGAGCGGATCACCTTCCAGCGGTCGCCGTGGGCGTCGAACTCCAGCTCGGCGACGGTCGGCTGCTCGGGTGCAGCGTGGTCGGAGCGCAGGTCGGCCGGGCGCCGCAGGCCCGGGACCTGGCCGTACAGGGCGAAGCACATGGCGTCGAGCAGGAAGGTCTTGCCGGCGCCCGTGGGCCCGTGGATGAGGAACAGCCCGTCGGCCGCGAGGCGGTCCAGGTGGACCTCGGTGCGCTCGGCGTACGGGCCGAGGCCCTCGACGGCGAGCCGGCGCGGCCTCACCGCTCGTTCCCGACGACGTCCACCACGGCCTCGCGGAGCACCGCCTGCGACGCGGCATCCGGCTCGTCGTCCCACTGCTCGGCGAGGAACTCGATCGCGAGGTCGAGCGGCTGGCGCCGGCGCACGTCCTGGGAGCTGCGCACGACCGGGCGGTGCACCGGGGCCGGCGGCTCGTGGACCAGCTCGGCGGCGTGGGGGAACCGGGTGCGCAGGCGCGC
Organism: Actinomycetes bacterium; assembly: GCA_023392475.1. Lineage (GTDB taxonomy): Bacteria > Actinomycetota > Acidimicrobiia > Acidimicrobiales > Microtrichaceae > JAEVZA01. The sequence continues at coordinate 1,032 of JAEVZA010000144.1, forward strand.
CATCGCCTGGTGCGGCAGGTGCGGATCGGTGAGGACCGCCCGGAGCCGGGCGTGGCGGTGGGCCTCGAGCGCCGGATCGACGAGCAGCTCCTCCAACCGGCCCGTGACCGTGCGCAGCGGCCGACCGACGCCGAGCTCGACGAACTCCACGGACCGCGTGCCGTCCGCCGCGAGCTCGACCAGCTGCACCCCCTTGCGGTGGCGCTCCTCGGAGAACGAGTAGCGCAGCGGGGAGCCCGAGTACGTGAGACGGCCGTCGTCCCAGGACTGGTGGCCGTGGAGGTGGCCGAGCGCGACGTAGTCGAACCCGGCGAACATCGACTGGTCCACCCGGTCGGCACCCCCGACGGCGAGGGGCCGCTCGCTGTCGCACGTCTCGACCGGCGCCTCGTCGAGCCGGGGCGCGGTGTTGGCCACGAACGCGTGGGCGACCACGACCGAGCGCAGCCCCCGCGTCGAGCGGTCGGCCCGGATCACCCGCATCGCACGACCGAGGGCCTGCTCGTGGGTGCCGCGGCGCGGACCGCCGTCCACGTCGTCCTCGACGGGGTGCGCGGCGTCGAACACGACCGGGTCCAGGTAGGGGAGCGGGTACACGAGGACCGGGTCCGCGTCGCCGTCGGGCACGAGCACGGGCTCGGCGAAGCGGCGCACGTCCGCCCGGACGGTGACGCCGGCGCGGGACAGGAGCCGGTCGCCGAAGCCGGCCCGGGTGGCGGAGTCGTGGTTGCCGCTGATCGCGACGACGAGCGCCCCCGTGTCCCGCAGGCGGAGCAGGGCCTCGTCGAGCAGCTCGACCGCCGGCGTGGCGGGGATGGCGCGGTCGTACAGGTCACCCGCCACGATCACGGCGTCCACCCCGCCGTCGGCGGCGAGCTCGACGACGCGGTCGATCGCGGCCGACTGCTCGTCGAGCAGCGGCGCACCGTGGAACTGGCGCCCGAGGTGCCAGTCGGAGGTGTGCAGCAACCGCATGGGGGCGAACGTACCGACGCCCTGTGACAACCCCGCGGATGCGGCCGGTCCGCCGGTCGGAGCGGGCGGCGGGACCGGCCGTCACACCCCGGCGGTAGCTTCCCCTGCCGTGCTCGACGTCCGCATCTCCGACCACGTCACGCCGCTCGTCGGCGCGCTGGTGGACCTGCTCGCGGACGCGCCGCCGGACCCGTTCACCCCGGAGTGGGTCGCGGTGCCGTCGATCGGCATGCGGCGGTGGTTGGCACAGCGGCTCGGCAGCGAGCTCGGCACCGGGAGCGCCGACCGGTCCGACGGCGTCAGCGCCAACCTCGAGCTGCCGTTCCCGGCCGAGCTGCGCCGGCGCGTCCTGGCCGCGGCGGCCGAGGCACGGGGCGCCACGTCGGATCCGTGGGAGGCACCACGCCTGGGGTGGGCCGCCATGGCGGTGCTCGAGGACCCGGCCACCGCCTCCGACGACGTGCTCGCCCCGCTCGTGCAACGCGCGGAGGGAGCCACGCTGGCCGGCCGGGCCACGTCGCTCGCCGACCTCGTGGACCGCTACCTCCTCCACCGGCCGGAGATGGTCCGCCGCTGGCTCGGCGGGCAGGACGTGGACGCGGCGGGCGACCCGCTGCCCACCCACCACCGCTGGCAACCGGCGCTCCTCCGCGCGCTGCGGGCCTGGATCGGCGTGCCCTCCCCGGCCGAGCGCTTCGACGACGTGCTCGAGCAGGTGCGCGCCGGCGAGCTCGACGTGGACCTGCCGGCGCGCCTCTTCCTGTTCGGCCTGAGCACGCTCCCGCCCGACGTCGGTCCGCTCCTCGGGGCGCTCGCCGCGCACCGCGAGGTGCACGGGCTGCTGCTCACGCCGTCGACCCGCGTGGCCGAGGCGGTCATCGCGCAGGTGCGCGC
>JAEVZA010000145.1 GCA_023392475.1 Actinomycetes bacterium
GGACGAGGTCCGCCAGCGGCGTGCCGCGGCTCCGGCCGCTGACCTCGGCGCACGCGTCGACCGCCACCGGGAACGCCCGGCCGCGGCTCGTCACGGCGGCGAGCTGGGAGTGGGTGGTGGTGGCGACCCGCTGGCGCAGCACGTCGTGGCGGCCGAACGACGCCGGCTTCGGGCCCGCCACCGGCTCACGTCCCACGATGCCGCTGGTGGACAGCGCGACCACGCACGGCTCCTCGACCCGGTTCGCCGCCTCCTCGGCGGCGACCTCCTCGAGCGTGACGTCGTCCAGGTGGTCCGGCGACACGATCCGGCTGCGGCGCTCGAAGTCGTAGTTGTCGACCAGCTCCTCGAGCTCCTTCAGCACGATCGTCCGCTGGCGCTGCTCCGACGCCAGGATCTTCTCGAACTCGGCGATCCGCCCGCGCAGCTCGCCGGCCTCCGCCTCGAGCTCGAGCTTGGCCAGCGCGGTCAGGCGGCGGAGCTGCATGTCCAGGATGTGCACCGCCTGCACCTCCGACAGGGACAGCTCGGACATGAGGCGGTCGCGCGCCTCCGCCGCGTCCTGCGAGGAGCGGATGATCGAGACCACGAGGTCGATGGCGTCGAGCGCGACGAGGAGGCCCTCGACCAGGTGCAGCCGGCGCCGGGCCTTCTCGAGCCGGAAGGCCGTGCGCCGTCGGACGACGTCCAGCCGGTGGTCGATGTGGTGCTGGCACAGCTCGAGCAGCCCGACGGTGGTGGGCACGCCGTCGACCAGGACGACGTTGTTGATGCCGAAGCTGTCCTCCATGGGCGTGACGCGGTGCAGCTCGGTCAGCACGGCGCGGGCGTTGGCGCCGGGCCGCAGCTCGATCTCGATGCGCAGGCCGGTGTGGCGGTCCGACGTGTTCTTGACGTCCGTCACCAGCGGCAGCTTCCCGTTCCGCATCAGCTCCTGGATGCGCCCGACGACGCGCTCCGGCCCGACGAGGTAGGGCAGCTCCGTGACGACGATGCCCTGGCGGGACCGGGTGAGGTCGACGATCTCGGTGGTGGCGCGCATCCGCACGGTGCCACGGCCGGTGGCGTACGCCTCCGCCAGGCCGTCGTCCACGACGACGCCGCCCGAGGGGAAGTCGGGCCCGGGGAGCACCTCCATGAGCTGCGCGACGGTGGGCTTCGGGCGCCGCTTGGTCATCACGAGCTTGATGGCCTCGTAGACCTCGCGGAGGTTGTGCGGCGCCATGTTCGTGGCCATGCCGACCGCGATCCCCGACGTGCCGTTGACGAGCAGGTTCGGGAGGCGGGCGGGGAGGTACAGCGGCTCGGAGCGCTCGCCGTCGAACGTGGGCCGGAACTCGACGGTGTCCTCGTCGATCTCGCCGAGCATCTCCATGGCGGCCTCGGTGAGGCGGCACTCGGTGTAGCGGTAGGCCGCCGGCGGGTCGTCGAGCGAGCCGAAGTTGCCGTGGGGGTCCACCAGCGTGATGTTGCGACCGAAGGGCTGGCCCATCCGCACGAGCGCGTCGTAGATCGCGCCGTCGCCGTGGGGGTGGTACTTGCCCATGGTCTCGCCGACGACGTTGGCGCACTTCCGGTGGGGCCGGTCGGGCCGCATCCCCATGTCCGCCATGGCGTGCAGGATCCGCCGCTGCACGGGCTTCAGGCCGTCCCGCACGTCGGGGATCGCCCGGGACGTGATGACGGACAACGAGTACGCCATGAACGACTCGCCGAGCTCCTGGGTGACGGGGACCTCGATGATCTCCCGGGCGTACCCGCCTTCGAACAGTTCGGTCTGACGTGGCATGGGCCCATTCAAGTCGCCCCCACCGACACGCGAGGTGAACCAGGTTCGGGGTCTGTGCGACGATGAGGGGCATGTCTGACACCCCCTGGCTCGGTGACGCCAGCTCCCTCGTCGACGCGTTCCGCGCCGGGGAGCGTTCCCCTCGGGAGGAGCTGCAGGCCACGCTCGACGCCATCGACGCGAGCGCCCTCAACTGCTTCTCCTACCTCGACCCCGAGCGGGCGCTCGCCGCGGCGGGATCCGCGGACCTCACGAAGCCGTTCGGCGGCGTCCCGGTGGGCATCAAGGAGCTCGAGCAGGTGGCGGGCTGGCCCGACACGCAGGCGTCGCTCGTGTTCAAGGACCGGGTGGCCCACCACACGAGCGAGGGCACCCGCCGCTTCGTCGAGGACGGGGGCGCGGTGGCCGTCGGCCTGACGACCGCGTCGGAGTTCGGTGGGCTCAACGTCAGCGTCACCAAGCTCAACGGCGTGGCCCACAACCCGTGGCGCCACGGCCGCACCGTCGGCGGCTCCTCGGGGGGCAGCGCGGCGGCGGTGGCCGGTGGCCTCGTGTCGCTCGCCAACGGCGGTGACGGCGGCGGGTCGATCCGCATCCCGGCCGGCTACTGCGGCCTGCTCGGCATGAAGGGCACGTTCGGGCGCATCTCCCGCGGGCCCCACGCCTTCTCCCGGCCCGGCACGGTCGTGCTCGGCTGCCTCTCGCGCTCGGTGCGCGACGCGGCCCGCTACTACGACGTGTGCGCGGGCGCCGACCTGCGCGACCCCACGAGCCTGCCGAACCCCGGCGGCTGGGAGTCGGGCCTCGGCCGCAGCGACCTCGCCGGCAAGCGGGTCGCCGTGCTGCCGTCCATCGCCGGCGTGCGCCTGGAGCCGGGCGTGGAGGAGCAGCTCCGCTCGCAGGCGAAGGAGCTGATCGCCGCCACCGGCATGGTCGAGGTCGAGATCACGCTGGACCTGCCGAACCTCGCCGCGCAGTGGGCGATGGGCAACCTGTCGACGCTGCTGGCGGAGCTCGGCGACCGGTGGCCGCGGTGCGCCGCGGACCTCACCGACGAGATCGCGCTGGGCGTCCTGCTCGCGCAGAGCACCTACAACCTGCACCTGGCCGCGGTGGCCGAGGCGCAGCGCCTCGAGGCCAACGAGGTGATGGCGTCGGCGTTCGAGGACGTCGACTTCATCATCTCCGCGACGAACCCCGGGCCGGCCTTCGCCGCCGACGCCGCCACCTCCAGCCCCACCTCGACGTTCCTCGACACCGCCAAGTCCTCGACGGCCGCCCGGGCGGGCTTCCGGGGCGTCATGGCCGCCCTGCGGGTCGCCAACGGCGCGTTCCCCAAGCTGTCCAACGCCCTGATCGAGGCCGTGGTCGAGCGGGTGCCCGACCTCGTCACGATGGGCGGGCTCACGATCATCTCGAACATCTACGGCAACCCGGCCGTCTCTATCCCGTGCGGCACGGTCGACGGCCTCCCCGTCGGCATGCAGGTCCTCGCGCCGCACCACCGGGACGCCGAGCTGCTCGACGTGGCGCTCACGTACGAGCGCGAGATCGGCTGGCCGCTCGTGGCCCCGTCGGTCGGCGGCGCGCCGAGCCTCGCCGCGGTCTGACCCGGCCGTCAGGCCGGGAGGATCACCTCGGCGGCCTGGCGCAGCGTCGCCACGTCGCCGGCGTGGATCAGGATCTCCGTGACCGCGGAGTCCTTCCACGCCGCGACCCGGTCCGCGATGCGGGCCGGGGTGCCGACGAGCGAGATCTCGTCCGCGAACTCGACCGGCACCTCGCCGACGGCCTGGTCGGCCTTGCCCTCGAAGAACAGGTCCTGGATGCGCTCGGCCTGCTCGCCGAGCCCCATCCGGGCGGCCAGCTTGGTGTGGTAGTTCTGGCCCTTCGCCCCCATGCCCCCGATGTAGAACGCGAGCATCGCCCGGGTGCCGCCGAGCGCCTGCTCGATCGTCTCCGGCCGGTCGTCCTCGGTGGGCACGAAGGCGGCGAGCGCGGCGACCTGGAAGCCCTCCTTCGCGCCGGCGAGCTGGTCGGCGTACACGTCCTGGCGGTACGGCGAGTAGTAGAGCGGCAACCAGCCGTCGGCGATCTCCGCGGTCTGGGCCACGTTCTTCGGGCCCTCGGCGCCGAGGTAGATCGGGATGTCCCGTCGCATCGGGTGGACGATCGACTTCAGCGGCTTCCCGAGCCCGACGCTGCCCTCGCCGTGGAACGGGTGCTGGTGGAACTCGCCCTGGTAGTCGAGCGGCTCCTCCCGGGCGACGACCCGGCGGATGATCTCCACGTACTCGCGGGTCCGGGCGAGCGGCTTGTTCGACGGCCGGCCGTACCAGCCCTCCACCACCTGCGGACCCGACACGCCGAGGCCCAGCCGGAAGCGGCCGCCCGACAGGTAGTCCATCGTGATTGCCGACATCGCCGTCGCGGTCGGCGTGCGCGCCGCGAGCTGGACGACGGCCGTGCCGAGCTGGATCGTCGACGTGCTCGCCGCGAGGTACGCGAGCGGGGTCAGGGCGTCGGAGCCCCACGCCTCCGCGGTCCACACGGACGTGAACCCGAGGCGCTCCGCCTCGACCGTCCGCTCCACCCAGTCGGGCGAGGGCATCTGCCCCCAGTACCCCAGCTGCAGTCCCAGATCCATCGGAGCTCCTCGCTCTCGCCTCGGCCGCCCTACTTGCCCTGGTAGTTCGGGGTGCGCTTCGCAGCCCCGTCCCGTTGCACGCCGCCCTACTTGCCCTGGAAGTTCGGGGTGCGCTTCTCCTTGAAGGCCCGCGGGCCCTCCTTCGCGTCCTCCGAGCCGAACACGTCCCACCCGTAGGTGAACTCGTACTCGAGCGCCTCGCGCTCCTCCATGCCGTTCGTCTCGCGCAGCGTCTTCAGGAGCGCCTTCACGGCCAGCGGGCCGTTCTCGCAGATCGCGTGGCCGATCTCCTTCGCCTTGGCGAGCGCCTGGCCGTCGGGCACGACGTGACCGATCAGGCCGAGCTCGAGCGCCCGCTGCGCCGTGATGTGCTCGCCCGTGAGGAGCAGCTCGCAGGCCACCGTGTAGGGGATCTGACGCGGGATGCGGACCGCGGAGCCGCCCATCGGGTACAGCGACCAGCGCACCTCGGAGATGCCGAACTTCGCCGACTCGCCGGCCACGCGGATCTCGGTGGCGCCGAGCAGCTCGGTGCCGCCGGCGATCGCGGTGCCTTCGGCCGCGAGGATCAGCGGGACGCTCGGGCGCCAGGTGCGCAGCAGCGCCTTCCACGGCAGGTCGGGGTCCGCGGCGAGCCGGCCCTGCACGTCCACCTCGTCGGCGTCGGCGTCGCCCTCGTGGCCGCCGGCCATCTCCTTGAGGTCGGCGCCGGAGCAGAAGTTGCCGCCGGCACCGGTCAGCACGAGCGCGCGGATGTCGGGGTCCTCGTCGGCCTCGATGCAGGCGTCGAGCAGGCGCACGAGCATCTCGCCGTTGATCGCGTTCTGCCGCTCGGGGCGGTTGAGCGTCACGACGAGCAGGTGCCCGTCCCGTTCGGTCAGCACGGCCGGCATGGGGTCCCCCTGGGGTCTGGTCGACGCGGCGCGTCGGGTCTCCGATCCGGCGGCACCCTAGCGACGAACTGGAACAGGTTCTATTTCGTCGCGCCGGTACGGTGGACCGGTGCCCCGGGTCTACATCCACGAGCTGGTCGACGTCGTCGGGACCGAGCGCACGCGGTACCAGCACCACATGACGGCGAACTGGGTGCCCGAGGTGGCCGGCCTCCGGCGCCAGCGGTGCTTCGGCGTGTTCACCGTCGTGGGCTCGACGGCCCGGTGGCCCCAGGTGCTGAACCTCTGGGAGCTCGACTCGTGGGCCGACCTGGCCCACGACTTCGACCTCGAGCTGTCGGGCCCCGGCCACCGGGACCCGGTGCTCGCCACGTGGTGGGAGCGCGCTGCGTCCTTCCGCACCGGCGGCCTCGACCGCCTCCTCGTGGCGCACGACGCCAGCCCGGGGGTCGAGGACCACCAGGCCCGCGGCGGCACCGGCGCCGCGCTGTACGTGCACGACGTCGTGGGGGTGGTGCCCGGT
>JAEVZA010000148.1 GCA_023392475.1 Actinomycetes bacterium
GCTGCGCCCCGGCGGCGGACGCCAGCTGGTCGACGCTGGCGACGAGCCCCCGCCCGGCGTACGTCGTCGGCCAGGGCTCGGTGCTGGGTCCGCCGGTCACGTGAGGTGCCCGTCCGTCGTGCCCGGCTCAGCCGGCGGGCGGCGTGAGCGGGGCGATGGGCGACATGTCGGCGTAGCGGTCGCCGGCGACCGCGCCGAAGGCGAACACGGCGTCGAGCTCGGCGAGGTCGTCGTCGGTGAGCTCGACGTCGACCGCCCCCGCGTTCTCCTCGAGGTAGGCGACGCGCTTCGTGCCGGGGATGGGGACGACGTCGTCGCCGCGGGACAGCACCCACGCGAGCGCCAGCTGGCCGGGCGTGCACCCGCGCCGCCCGGCGAGCTCCCGGACCGCGTCGACGAGGGCGAGGTTGCGGTCGATGTTGCCCTCGGCGAAGCGGGGCTGGTGCCGGCGGAAGTCGTCCTCGGCGACGTCGTCGAGCGACGAGATGCTGCCGGTGAGGAAGCCGCGGCCGAGCGGGCTGTACGGCACGATCCCGATGCCGAGCTCCCGGGCCGTCGGCACGACCTCGTCCTCCACGTCCCGGCTCCACAGGGACCACTCGCTCTGCAGCGCGGCGATCGGGTGCACGGCCGCGGCGCGCCGCATCGTGTCGGGCGCCGCCTCCGACAGGCCGAGGAAGCGGACCTTGCCCGCGTCGACCAGCCCGGCCATCGCGCCGACCGTCTCCTCGATCGGCACGGTCGGGTCCGTCCGGTGCAGGTAGTAGAGGTCGATCGTGTCCACGCCGAGCCGGCGGAGCGATCCCTCGCAGCTCGTCCGCACGTACTCGGCGTCGCCGCGGAAGCCGCGGGACTGCGGCGAACCGGGTGTGCGGACGATGCCGAACTTCGTGGCGAGCGTGACGCGGTCGCGGCGATCGGCGATCGCCCGCCCGACCAGCTCCTCGTTCGTGTACGGGCCGTACATGTCCGCGGTGTCGAGGAGCGTGACGCCGAGGTCGAGGGCCCGGTGGATGGTGGCGATCGACTCGGACTCGTCGCCCGAGCCGTAGAAGTCGCTCATGCCCATGCAGCCGAGGCCCTCCGCGGACACGGTGAGCGCGGACGTGCCGAGGCGGCGGGTGGGGACGGTCATGCGGTGCCTCCTGGGGGGTCGGCCAGCGCCGTGAAGCGGACCGGGTGGCGGACGGGTGGCCCGTCGTCCGTGGCGGCGGCGACGGTGCCGCGGGCGCGGAAGTGGTCGAGGGCGAGCGCCTCCGTGCGGTCGAGGACCGGTGCGGCGGGCACGCCCGCGGCCAGGAGCTGCGCCACGAGCGCGTCGCGACGCTGGCGCGCCACGGCGCCGGCGAGCCGCGCCCGGAGGTCCGGGCCGGCCGCGACGCGCTCGGTCACGGTGAGCCCGGCGACGTCGTCGAGGCCGACCAGCCCGCACAGGCTCGACCAGAAGTGGTCCTCGGTGACGATGCCGAGCGTGACGGATCCGTCGGCGCAGGCGAACGTCCCGTACGCCGGGAACCCCTGCGCGGGGCGGTCGCCGCCCGCGAGCTCGCCGCCCGCGTCGGGCCCGGCCCAGGACACGAGCACGTCGGCCATGCTCACGTCGATGCGCTCGCCGCAGCCGTCGGGGTCCGCGGCGCGGCGGACCAGCGCGGCGCACACGGCCAGGGCGGCGAACGTCCCGCCGGCGAGGTCGGCGACGGGGATGCCCGAGGTGCCGATCTCCGGCGCCCGGGCCGCGAGGACGCCCGACCAGGCCTGGTAGTTGAGGTCGTGGCCGGCCGCGGCGGCCATCGGTCCGTCCTGGCCGAACCCGCTGATCGAGCAGTGGATCGCCCGCGGGTTGACCGCCGCCACGTCGGCGGGCCCGACACCGAGCCGGCCCGCGACGCCGGGGCGGAACCCCTCGACCACGACGTCGGCGGCGAGCAGCGGGCGGAGGGCGACGCGGCCCTCGTCGGACTTGAGGTCGAGCTCCACGACGCGCTTCGACGCGTTCAGCTGCTCGTACAGGTCGGGGAACGCCCGCATCGGGTCGCCGCCGGGCGGCTCCACCTTCGTGACCGTGGCGCCCAGCTCGGCGAGCAGCTGGGTCGCGTACGGCGCGGGGCGCCAGATCCCGAGGTCGAGGACGTCGACCCCCTGCAGCTGCAGGCCCGTCAGCGTCACCGTCCGCACCTCGTCACGGCCCGAACCTACGCCGGGTCCCGTCGCCCGCGGGCGCCGTCCGCGTACATTCGCCCCCGATGAGCGACACGACGCCACCACGCATCCCGCCGGTCGACCGCGCCACGGCCGACGAGCGCCAGGCCGAGCTGCTGGACGGGCTCGGACCGGCCGGCGACCTCAACATCTTCCGGACCCTCGCCAACCACCCGAAGCTGATGCGCTCGTGGCTGCCGTTCGGCGGGCGGCTCCTCCAGGGCAGCACCCTGCCGGAGCGCGACCGGGAGCTCGTCATCCTGCGCGCCGCGGCGCGCTGCGGGTCCGACTACGAGTGGGGCCAGCACGTGGCCATCGGGCGTGACGCCGGCCTGGCCGACGAGGAGATCGTGGCGGTCGGCCGCTCGGGCACCGACGGGTGGCCGGACTGGGCGGCGACGCTGCTCGCCGCGGTCGACGAGCTGCTCGACGACCACCGGATCGCCGACGCGACCTGGGACGCGCTGTCCGTGCGGTACGGACCGCCGCAGCTGATCGAGCTCGCCATGCTGGCCGGGCACTACGCGATGCTCGCCGGGGTGCTCCGCTCCGCCGGCGTCCGCACCGAGGGCCCGCTCCCGACCGTCGGGGAGGTCTGACGTGGCGGGCAGGCTGGAGGGACGGGTCGCGCTCGTCGTCGGCGCGGGGCAGACCCCTGGCGAGACGATGGGCAACGGCCGGGCGGTGGCGATCACCTACGCGCGGGAGGGGGCGGAGCTCGTCCTCGTGGACCGCGACGCCGACGCGCTGGCGGAGACGGCGCGCCTCGCCGGGGGCGGGGTGGAGGTGGTGGCCGACATCGGCGGCGACGACGGCCCCGACGCCGCGGTCGCGGCCGCGCTGGAGGCGCACGGGCGCCTCGACGTGCTGCACAACAACGTCGGCATCGGCGCCGGCGACGGGCCGCCGCACCACCTCGACGACGAGGCCTACGACCGGATCATGGGCGTCAACCTGCGGGCGATGTGGCGCACCTGCCGCGCGGCCGTGCCGGTGCTGCGGCGCAGCGAGCACGGGGCGATCGTGAACATCTCGTCGCTCGCCGCGATCGCGTCGGCCGGCAACCTCACCGCGTACAAGCTGTCGAAGGCCGGCGTGAACGCACTGACCCAGAACCTCGCCATCACCAACGCACGGCACGGCCTGCGGGCCAACGCGGTGATGCCGGGCTTCATCGACACGCCGATGGCGGTGGACGCCGTCGCCGCTGCCCTCGGCACGGGTCGGGAGGACGTGGCGTCGCCACGGGCCGCGCACGTGCCGCTCGGTCGGCAGGGCACGGCGTGGGACGTGGCGAACGCGTCGCTGTTCCTCGCCTCCGACGAGGCGGCGTTCATCACCGGCGCCGTGCTCCCGGTGGACGGGGGCATGTCGACGCTCGTCGGCTGACCGGACCCGGCCCCGCGCCGGTCGAACCGAGCAACTCGGAGTCCGCCCCGAGGTCGTCGATCTCCCGATCTCGGGGGCAGGCGACCGCTGCGCGGCCCCTCCGCCCCGAGATCGCCGATCCGGGCGACTCGGGGGCGCCCCCGAGCTCAGCCGAGCGCCCGAAGCATCGCCTCGGTGTCGATCGAGAAGTGGGCGGCCACGGCGCGGCCGTCCCGGATCGTCCAGCGGTGCACCTCGGGGATGTCGAACGGGACGTCCCGCTCCACCGTGCGGCCCCGCGTCCGACCGAACTGGATGACGTCGCCGTCGGCCTCGAACAGGGCCTCGATCTCGACCGCCGAGTCGATGCTCGACGTCAGGGCGAGCGCGAAGGCCACGAAGCCATCACGTCCCTCGTGGCGCCCTCCCCACGGCAGCCGCTCGTCCTGCACGATGACGCAGGCGGCGTCGACGAGCTCGAGGAGCTGGTCGATGTCCCGCTCGGCCATGGCCGCGTAGATCCGTTGCACCACATCGACGTCCGCCATGGCGGGGGATGGTAGCCAGGCCTCAGGCCGCGACGACGGGACGGTGGCGCTCGACGATCGCGGCGAGGTCCAGCCCGGGCGGCAGCGTGCCGAACGCCCGACCGGGGTGCTCGGCGAAGCGCGAGGCGCAGAACGCATCGGCGACCGCCGGCGGGGCGTGGCGCACGAGCAGCGAGCCCTGGAGCACGAGGGCCATGGACTCGACGAGCGAGCGGGCCCGCGACTCGATGTCGTCCAGGTCGCCGAGCTCCTTGCGCACGGCGGCCGCCGCCCCGTCGAGCCGCGCGTCCGCGCCGGCGGCGAGATCCACCTCGGACCAGTACGCGTCGACCGAGTCGGGCTCGCGCACCATCGCCCGCAGCACGTCGAGGCACATGACGTTGCCCGAGCCCTCCCAGATGCCGTTGACCGGGCTCTGGCGGAACAGGCGCGGCATGTCGGACTCCTCGACGAAGCCCGTCCCGCCCAGGCACTCGAGCGACTCGACGGCGTGCACGGGAGCCCGCTTGCACGTCCAGTACTTCACGATCGGCGTGGCGAGGCGCTGCAGCAGCTGCTCGTGCGGGTCGTCGGGCGCATCGAAGGTGGCGGCGAGGCGGATCACGGCGGCGGTCGCGGCCTCCGACTCCAGGCACAGGTCGGCGAGGACGTTGCGCATGAGCGGCTGGTCGTCCAGGTCGCGGCCGAACGCGGTGCGGTGGTGCGCGTGCCACGTCGCCTGCGCGACGCCGAGGCGCATGACCGCGGTCGAGCCGATGACGCAGTCGAGCCGGGTGTGGTTGACCATCTCGATGATCGTGCGGACGCCGCGGCCCTCCTCGCCGACGAGCACCGCCCACGTGTCGAGCAGCTCGATCTCGCTCGACGCGTTCGAGCGGTCGCCGAGCTTGTCCTTGAGTCGCTGGATGCGGATCGGGTTGCGGGTGCCGTCGGGTCGCCAGCGCGGCATCCAGAAGCAGCTCAACCCGCCCGGCGCCTGCGCCAGGACCAGGAAGCCGTCGGACATCGGCGCGGAGCAGAACCACTTGTGGCCGGTGAGGAGGTACTCGGCGCCCGGTCCTCCGGCACCGACCGGCCGGGCGGTGGTCGTGTTGGCCCGCACGTCGGAGCCGCCCTGCTTCTCGGTCATCGCCATGCCCGCCGTGATGCCGGCCTTCGCCTCGAGCGGTCCGTTCGAGGGGTCGTAGCCACGGGTGGTGAGCCGCGGCACGAGCTCGTCGGCGAGCGACGGCTGGTGGCGCAGCGCCGGGACGACGGAGTAGGTCATCGAGATCGGGCAGGTGTGGCCGGCGTCGACCTGGTACCAGGTGACGAACCCGGCGGCCCGCGTGACGTGGGCGGCCGGGCGGTCGTCCGCCCAGGCCGCGGCGTGGAGCCCCTGGCCGATCGCCGCGCCCATGAGCTCGTGGTAGGCGGGGTGGTAGTCGACGACGTCGAGGCGGTTGCCGTAGCGGTCGTGGGTGCGCAGCACCGGCGGGTTCGCGTTGGCTTGCCGGCCGCGCTCCAGCCACTCGGGTTCGCCGGCCCGACGACCGATGGCGGCGAGGTCGTCACGGGCGCCGCCGGCGCCGTGGCGCTCGGTCGCCTCCACGAGCGGGGCGTTGGTGGAGAAGACGTCGTGGCCCTCGAGCGGGGGTGCCTGGTTGGTGACGTCGTGGGTGTCGAACCAGCTCGCCATGGGCGCGAGGCTACGACCGGCCGGCGGCGTCGGAGCGCCGTCCGGGATGGGGGAGCGGGCTTCGACCCGCCCCGCACGCTGGACATCCCGTCGGGATGCGGTACGTTCTCCGAACGGTGTTCAACGATTGGGCGTTGGACGCACGAGACAGGGGGCGACATCCATGACGACCGCAACCACCGCGGCCGACACCACGGCAGCTGACGACGTCAAGCGGCGGAACCGCAAGGTGCGCAACGCGATCGGCCTCGGCGGCGTCGCCGGTGCGGCCGTCGTGTTCTCGAGCGGCTGCACGCTCAGCGACGTGTCGACGGTGCTGTCGATCCTCCGGCTCCTGGGCATCGGCGCCTGAGGAGGAGGAGGAGGGCGGACCGCACGTCCGCGTCGAGGGAGCGATCGGGGGCCGGCGCGGTGCGCCGGCCCCCGTCGCGTCCCGGTTCGCGGCGTTCCCGGTCGTTCCCATGACGATCCGCGCTGCTGGACAGCACGAACGATCGTCAGAACGCGGACAGCCGGGTGATCGGGGCTACTTGAGGGCCTTCGAGTCCATGTCGGACGACAGCTTCTGGAGGTGCTTCTCCGGGATGCCGTCGATGGGCTCGCGGACCTCGGCGACCGTCGGACCGATCCGGGCGGCCAGCGGCGCCAGCGCGTCGAGGTCGAAGTCGTACATCGCGGCCGCGTTGCCCGCGAGCATCCGGCGCAGCTCGTCCTCGGGCGTGTCGTGGAACCGGGCCCGGAGGTTCTCCCGCGTGTAGGGGTACGTCCCCTCGTCGTGCGGGTAGTCGCTGCCCCACATGAACTTGTCGATGCCGATGAGGTGGCGGGCCTCGACGTCGGCGTCCGACGGCTGGCTCACCCCCATCCAGCAGTTCTGCGCGAAGTACTCCGACGCGTCCTTCGGGAGGATCTGGTCGTCCGCGTAGCGGATCTCACCGATGGCGCCCTGGCGGAAGCCCCGGATGCGGGCGTCGAGGCGCTCCAGCAGCGGCGGGACCCACGCGCAGCCGGCCTCCGTCATCACGAACTTGAGCCGCGGGTGCCGCTCGAACACGCCCGACAGCACGAGCTGCACGAACGGGCGCTCCGTGTAGAAGAGCACCTCGTCGATGTAGAGCATCATCGACACGGGGTACGGCCCGTAGTCGGGGTTGCCGGTGCCGCTGTGGACGTTGACCGGCATCTCGAGGTCCTCGAGCAGCGACCACAGCGGGTCGTAGCAGGGGTCGTAGAGCGGCTTCACCCACTTCACGTCGGGAGCGATGTTCGGGAGCAGCACGCCGCCGCGCAGCCCGTGCTCCTTGATCCAGCGCACGTCCTCCATCGCGTCGTCGACGTCGTTGAGGAAGATCTGGCCGACGCCGGCGCGGCGCTCGGGGTACTCGCCGCACCAGTCGACGAGCCACCGGTTGTGCGCGTGCACGCCGGCGCGGCGGTGGCGGTACTCCTCGGCGGTCGGCGGCTTCGCGAACAGCACGAAGCTCGGGAAGAACGGCGGCACCGTGTTCGGGAAGACGACCTCGGCGGCGATGCCGTCCTCCTCCTGCTGGGAGTTGCGCATCTCGTTGTCCCAGTTGCGCAGGCGCCGGTTGTCGCCGAGGTCCTTGTACGGGTTCTTGTACCTGCCGCGCCACGCGTCGAAGTCCTCGTGGAACGCCGGGTCGAGGTACTCGCGGTACGCCGCGTGGCTGCCGCCGGCGTGGCAGTCGGCGGAGATGATCGTGTAGTGCTCGCCGGTCGCGGCGTCGGCCTGGGGGGTGTCGGTCATCGTCATCGGGTCCTCCGCTGTCCTTCGGGGGTGCTGTCCTTCGGGGGTGCTGTCGTCCGGGTGCTCGTGGGCCGGAGCGGTGGGCTCAGGTCAGGTCGTCGGTCAGCCGCTGGGCCACGTCGACGTACTCGGACACCATGTCGAGCACGACCTGCCGGGCCGACCGCACGCGGTCCATCCTGCTGACCACCTGCCCCACGGGCATGCCGACCAGCTCCCCCGGCGGGTTCGTGCCCATCTTCCTGGCGGCGTACGAGTTGAGGATGAACTGGAGCGGCATCGGCAGGGTGCCGGGGGACTCGGGCGCCTCCCAGGCCTCCGTCCACGCCGTGCGGAGCTGGCGTGCGGGCTTGCCGGTGTAGGCGCGCGAGCGGACCGTGTCGGTCGACGACGCGGCGAGCAGCTTCTCGGTGACGACCTCGGAGCCGCCGTTCTCCGCGACGGTGAGCCAGATCGATCCGGTCCAGACGCCGGCGGCGCCGAGCGCCATCGACGCGGCCATCTGCCGGCCCGACCCGATGCCGCCGGCGGCGAGGACCGGGACCGGGGCGACGGCGTCCACGACGTCGGGCACGAGGACCATCGTCGCCACCTCGCCGGTGTGGCCGCCGGCCTCGTAGCCCTGGGCGATCACGATGTCGACGCCCTGCTGCACGTCGCGCTCGGCCTGGGCGACCCGGCCGACGAGCGCCGCGACCTGCACGCCGCGCTCGTGGGCCCGGTCGATGGCCTCGGGCGGCGGCGGCCCGAGCGCGCTCGCGAGCAGCGCGATGGGGTGGGAGAGCGCGATGTCGATCTGCGGGGCGCCGGTGGCGGCGGTCCAGCCGAGCACGCCCGCGCCCAGCCCGGCGCCGGACTCGAGCTCGGCGTCCCGGGACACGTCGACGCCGTGCTCGCTCAGGATGCGGTCGACGTAGTCCCAGTGCGTCTGCGGGATGAGGTCGCGCAGCTGCGCGCCGATGTCGCTCACGTCGTCGATGCCGCGGTCGCGGTCGACGGTCTTCACGGGCATGACGACGTCGACGCCGTAGGGCCGGCCGTCGACGTGGTCGTCGATCCAGGCCAGCTCCTGCTCGAGCTCGTCGGGGGAGAAGGCGAGGGCGCCGAGGACGCCCATCCCGCCGGCGTTCGTGACCGCCGCGACCACGTCGCGGCAGTGCGAGAAGGCGAAGATCGGGTACTCGATCCCGAACCGCTCCGTCAGCGGGTTGTGCAACTCGGCCCCCTCTCGCGAGCGGGAGTGCCGACATCGGCCTCCCTGCGCGAAGTAGAACACGGTTCTCGCGGCGCGGCAATCCGGCCGGGCGGCGCGCAGGACCCGCACGGGTCACGGCACGACGACCCCGCAGGGGTCACGGCTCGACGGCCCCGCACGGGGTCACGGCAGGACGGGGGGCGTCCATGACCGACACCACGCAACGACCGCCCGACCCGCCGGGCATCGACCTGCTGGACCGCGACCGGTTCACCGAGGGCATCCCGCACGAGTGGTTCACGTGGCTGCGCCACCACGACCCGGTGCACTTCCACACCGAGCCCGACGGCCGCGGCTTCTGGGTCATCACACGCTACGACGACGTCGTCGCCTGCAACCGCGACTCGGCCACGTTCTCGTCGGAGGCCGATCGCGGCGGCGTGGTCACGCTCGAGGACCTGCCGGAGACGGCGGGGGCGGCGTCCGAGGGCGGCCGGCTGATGCTGCAGATGGACCCGCCGGACCACACCCGGTACCGGCGCCTCGTGAACCGCGGGTTCACGCCCCGGATGATCGCCCGCATGACCGAGCACATCCGCGAGCTCGCCGTCGGCATCCTCGACGAGGTGGTCCCGAGGGGGGAGTGCGACTTCGTCGTCGACGTCGCCGCCGAGCTCCCGCTGGAGGTGATCGCCGAGCTCATCGGGGTGCCCCACGAGGACCGCCACCGGATCTTCGAGTGGAGCAACACGATGATCGGCTCCGAGGACCCCGAGTACCAGGTGTCCCAGGAGGAGATCTTCGAGTCGCAGGTCGCGATGTTCATGTACGCCCAGCAGCTGGCGGAGCAGCGCCGGGCCCGACCCGACGACGACATCATCACCGCGCTGCTGAGCGCGGACATCGACGGCGAGTCGCTGTCCGACATGGACTTCAACCTGTTCTTCCTGCTGCTCTCGGTCGCCGGCAACGAGACGACGCGCAACGCCATCTCGCACGGGCTGAACGCGTTCCTGGAGCACCCCGACCAGTACGACCTCCTCGTGTCCGACCCGGAGCGGTACATCGGCACGGCGGTCGAGGAGATCCTGCGCTGGGCGTCGCCGGTGCTGTTCTTCCGGCGCAACGCCACGGTCGACACCGAGCTGCACGGCCGCACGATCCGCGCCGGGGACAAGATCAGCCTCTGGTACATCTCGGCGAACCGCGACGAGGACGTCTTCGACGAGCCCTTCCGCTTCGACATCACCCGGGACCCCAACCCGCACATCGCCTTCGGCGGCGGCGGCCCGCACTTCTGCCTCGGCGCCCAGCTCGCCCGCATGGAGATCCGGGTCCTGTTCGAGGAGCTGGCCCGGCGAGTGCCACGCCTCGAGGCGCTCGGGCCGCCCGATCGGCTGCGGTCGAACTTCATCGGCGGGATCAAGCACCTCCCCGTCCGCTTCCACACCACCTGACCATCCCGCCTCCTCCCGTTCTGTGTCGTGGAACGGGGGCCAGGACCCCCG